>CAOKQK010000044.1 GCA_948470905.1 uncultured Lachnospiraceae bacterium
GGACAAATTTGGTCAGGGACAGGAAGGGGAAGTCAGGGAGGCAGTCTTAAATGGTGTACACATTCTGAAATCCGAGGGCTCCATTGTGGAGGAGTTCGATCTGAGCCTTGTAGAATATGCGATCCCTGCTTACTATACCATTGCGGCGGCGGAGGCGAGCTCCAACCTGGAACGCTTTGACGGCATCAAGTACGGTTATCGCGACCAGGAAGCCCGGGGGCTGCACCAGATGTATAAGCAGACCCGTTCAAAGGGCTTTGGCGCGGAGGTGAAACGCCGCATTATGCTGGGCAGCTTCGTCCTGAGCTCCGGCTATTATGATGCTTATTATCTGAAGGCGCTGCGGGTGAAAGCCATGATCAAGAGGGCTTTTGACCAGGCTTTTGAAAAATATGACTGTGTTTTGGGGCCGGTGGCGCCCACTACGGCGCCAAGGCTTGGGGAAAGCCTGTCTGACCCTATGAAAATGTATCTGGGAGATATTTATACCATCTCCGTGAATTTGGCGGGACTGCCTGCGGTCAGTGTCCCCTGCGGGACGGACAGCAGGGGGCTTCCCATCGGACTGCAGCTGATCGGGGACTGCTTCCAGGAGAAAAAGCTGATCCGGGCGGCATATACCTGTGAGCAGGCCTTGAAAGAACAGGCATTAAAAGAGCAGGCATTGAAAGAACAGAGACGGAATTGAAAAACAGACACAAAACGGAGGGTAAGCGCATGTCAAAAGAATACGAAACTGTCATTGGTCTGGAGGTTCATGTGGAGCTGGCCACAAAGACCAAGATTTTCTGCGGCTGTTCCACGGAGTTCGGCGGCAGACCCAATTCACACACCTGCCCTGTGTGTACCGGAATGCCCGGCTCGCTCCCCGTTCTGAACAGGAAGGTGCTGGAATATGCCGTTGCCGTGGGACTTGCCACAAACTGTGAAATCACAAGATACTGCAAGTTTGACAGAAAGAATTATTTTTATCCGGACAATCCTCAGAACTATCAGATTTCCCAGCTCTATCTGCCCATCTGCCGGAATGGGTATGTGGAGGTTGAGGGGGCGGAGGGCGTTAAGAAGGTCGGTATCCATGAGATCCACATGGAGGAGGACGCGGGCAAGCTGATCCATGATGAATGGGAGGACTGCACGCTGGTTGACTATAACCGTTCCGGTGTGCCCTTGATAGAGATCGTCTCCGAGCCGGACATGGGGAGCGCCGAGGAGGTCATCGCCTACCTGGAGAAGCTCCGCCTGATCATACAGTATCTGGGAGCCAGCGACTGTAAGCTCCAGGAGGGCTCCATGCGGGCGGATGTGAATCTGTCTGTCCGTCAGGCAGGTGCAAAGGAGTTCGGCACCCGCACGGAAATGAAAAATCTGAACTCTTTCCGGGCGATTGCCCGTGCGATCGAAGGAGAGAGAAACCGCCAGATCGATCTGCTGGAGGAGGGCGGATGTGTTGTGCAGGAGACCAGGCGCTGGGACGATGCAAAGGAGACCTCTTATGCCATGCGTTCCAAGGAGGATGCCCAGGATTATCGTTATTTTCCTGATCCGGATCTTGCGCCTGTGAGCATAAGCGATGGTTTTTTGGATGAGATCCGCGCAAGGCAGCCGGAGTTTCGCACAGATAAGATCAAACGCTACAGGGAGGAGTTCGATATTCCTGACTATGATATCGAGATCATCACGGGCTCCAAGCATATGGCGGATATTTTTGAACAGACAGCGGCGATCTGCGGTCAGCCCAAGAAGGTTTCCAACTGGCTCATGGGGGAGACCTTGCGCCTGCTGAAGGAGAATGAGCTTGATCCGGAGGACATACGGTTTTCGCCGCAAAATCTGGCAAAACTGATCGCGCTGACGGAGAGCAGGGCAATCAATTCCACCGTGGCGAAGGAGGTCTTTGAGGTGATGTTCCGGGAGGACATGGATCCGGAAAAGTATGTGGAAGAAAAGGGATTAAAGACGGTCAGCGATGAAGGCGCCCTGCGCCGGACCATAGAGGAGGTCATTGCGGCGAACCCGCAGTCCGTGCAGGATTATCGCAACGGCAAGGACAGGGCGCTGGGCTTCCTTGTGGGGCAGACCATGAAAGCCATGAAGGGCAAGGCCGACCCTGCGGGCGTGAACCGGATACTGAAGGAGCTGCTGCCCTAATCTTTCATGAGAAAGTCTATATATTGGGATGTTATCTCGGGCCTGGCAGAATTTTTCACGACGGAAAGTATGACGCCGGAACCGCCGTTGGCAAAATAAAAGCGCTCTGTCAGATTGGGGCAGTCGGTCACATAGATACCCACAGGGACCGGCTGCTTCATGTTCTCGGGGTGCCTGGGATCGGGATATTCCGGGATGAATTCATAGTCAAAGGCATCCTGCGCGGTGTTTATCTGCTCCACTACGGCATTGTCCATATAATAAAAATAAGGCTCATATTCCCTGATCTGTTCTTCGGTCAGGAATTCTCTCAGATCATAAAAGGTTTCGTTGTGAGCATATTTACGTATGATATCTTCGCCGGAAATGACCACATCCATCTCCGCAGCCGAGAGATAGACCACGAATTTCTGTGCCGAATCGATAGAAATCTGATCCAGGGAGTCAAAGTCGATGAACATGCTGGTGTCGTAGATAACTGCCGACTTGCCGGTATCAATGCCGGAGTATTGGACAAAGGGGTCAGGATCGGACTCCTCAAAGGTGTCCACACCGTTGATCATGGCAACATAAAAAACCGTATCCCTGCGTTCCAGTATCTGTTTTATAAAGACGGCAGCCACTATGATGACACAGACGGTGATGATCACATGCCATTTATAATAATCCATAAAATAAGAAAACTTCTCTTTGGGCGTACCGTGCTTGAGCGCCTCTCGTTCTTTTCTGAATTCATCCATGACAGGCATAGGGTATTTCCACCTTTCGCTGTTTTATCGTTTATGATATAAATATCATACGAGTTTCAGAAAATATTGTCAATGAATCTGTGATGATCAGAATCTAAAAAAAAGATAAAATATTTTTAGTTTTGCAAAGATGCCTTGCATGTTGTTTTAAAGTGGGCTATTATATAGTTATAGTGCGGATGCTAATGGGGCGGCACATTTCGGACGGCAGCTCCTGTATTTTTCGCACGCATTGTATGTGCCGCCGCAGGCGGCATATCTGGAAGTCTGGAGACGAATTTCCAGGCTTTGAAATTAATGTCAGGGAGGGGGTTAAACGCCCTCTTGTGAAGCGGAGGTATGAAAATGAGTGATACATATGTGGAATGTCTGGTAAAGGCAAAGTCCCCCTTGTGGGGCAGGCTTTTGAAAATTTTTCTGATCGTGCTGGCGGTGGCGTTTGTGATCGCCATGCCATTGTTCCCCTACGCTGTGCTGCTGGCGATTGCCGCCGGCGTGGGAGCTTACTTTTCGGCGTATCTGACGGATGTGGAGTATGAATATCTCTACCTGGACAGAGAGCTTACAGTGGACAAGGTTATGGCGAAGTCCAAAAGAAAGAGGGTGGCGTCCTACAGCGTTGACAGGATAGAGGTGTTTGCGCCTGTCAAGAGCTATCATCTGGATAATTACAGGAACCGTTCGGCAAAAGTGACCGATTACAGCATCGGTGAGGAGCAGCAGCCGGACAGGCGGTTTGCAATGTATTACGAGGGCGGGGAGAAGATCCTCCTGAGCCCTTCGGAGGATATGGTGAAGGCGATGAAAAACGTGGCTCCCAGAAAGGTTTTTTCGGATTAGCTTACAGGGAAAGATATCGGGCTGACATGGCGTTAATGGACAAGGTGTCTGCAGACCATAATGGGCCGGGCGTCGTAAACGCCATCCGACATCTCGGCGGCAAAGCAGGCACAAAAGCGAAACATTAATTTTAAGCGAAAATAAGCTCGAAATTTTGTATAAATTCTCATTGACATTAAGGAAAAATTTTGATAAACTCTTTTAAAATTTATAGATGATAACCCCGGAGAATTCTTCGGGGTTATCATTCTAAGGTAACTATTTAATGCTGCTGCAGGAGAAACAGCCTCGGAACGGATACGCCCCCGGAAGGAATTTAAGCCGCGTCAGCGGTTGAAATTCCTTCCAGCCAAATGGGGCGGGGAAGTGAAGATGCGGAATAAGTTCCTGCGGGCGGGAACTTAAAATTAGGAGGATAGGAGATGGCGCAGATTATCGGTGAAGGCATTACTTTTGACGACGTGCTGCTGGTGCCGGCATATTCGCAGGTGGTGCCAAATCAGGTGGACCTGACCACATGGCTGACAAAAAAAATCAAACTGAATATTCCCATGATGAGCGCAGGAATGGATACCGTGACGGAGCATCGCATGGCGATTGCCATGGCGAGGCAGGGCGGTATTGGCATCATTCATAAAAACATGTCTATCGAGGCACAGGCCGAGGAGGTAGACAAGGTTAAGCGCTCGGAGAACGGTGTCATTACAGACCCCTTTTCGCTGACTCCTGAACATACGCTTGGGGATGCCGATGCCCTGATGGGGAAGTTCCGCATTTCCGGCGTTCCTATTACAGAGGGACGCCGGCTGGTGGGCATTATCACCAACCGGGATCTGAAGTTTGAGACGGATTTCTCAAAGAAGATCAAGGAGTCCATGACCAGCGAGGGACTGATCACCGCCCAGGAGGGGATTACCCTGGAGGAAGCGAAACAGATCCTGGCAAAGGCCAGGAAGGAAAAGCTCCCCATTGTGGATAAGGACTTCAACCTGAAGGGGCTTATCACCATCAAGGATATTGAGAAGACCATCAAGTATCCTCTGGCGGCAAAGGATGCCCAGGGCAGGCTGCTCTGCGGCGCAGGGGTGGGCATTACCGCCAATGTGCTCGAGCGTGTGGCGGCGCTGGTGGACGCAAAGGTGGACATTGTTGTCCTTGACAGTGCCCATGGGCATTCACAGAACGTGCTGAACTGTCTGAGGATGGTAAAGGAAAAGTACCCTGACCTGCAGGTGGTTGCAGGCAATGTAGCCACGGGAGAAGCGGCGAGGGCGCTGATCGAAAATGGCGCGGATGCGGTGAAAGTCGGGATTGGCCCCGGTTCTATCTGCACGACCCGCGTGGTGGCTGGCATCGGCGTGCCGCAGATCACTGCGATCATGGACTGTTACAGTGTGGCAAAGGAATACGGCGTTCCCATCATTGCGGACGGCGGCATCAAGTTTTCGGGAGATATCACCAAGGCGATTGCCGCAGGCGGCAGCGTGTGCATGATGGGCAGCATGTTTGCGGGATGTGAGGAGAGCCCCGGCGAATTCGAGCTGTTCCAGGGAAGAAAATACAAGGTTTACCGCGGCATGGGGTCCATTTCTGCCATGGAGAACGGCAGCAAGGACCGTTATTTCCAGGAGAATGCAAAGAAGCTTGTGCCGGAAGGCGTGGAAGGACGCGTGGCATACAAGGGTGAGCTGGAGGATACGGTATTCCAGCTTCTGGGCGGCCTGCGCTCCGGTATGGGCTACTGTGGAGCGCACAACATTCAGGAACTGATGGACAACGGAAGGTTTGTAAAGATTTCTGCAGCATCCCTTAAGGAGAGCCATCCTCACGATATTCATATCACAAAAGAGGCGCCAAATTACAGCGTAGATGCATAGAGACGTAGAAAAGAGGGCACACTTTGAATAAAGTGCGCCCTCTTTGGATCAGAGACGGATGGATTTGGCGGGGCTTGCGGGCGCTGTGATCCAGGATAACAGTGGATTGGCCGGTTTGAACTGTCACATGGGGACGCAGGTGAAAGCTATTACTGTGTCCAGCGCAGAGGGGCTGTGTACACAAGGATATAAGAACAGAAAATCAGGAAAACGGAGGCATTTCATTGTGCGGACAAAGATATCCTATGAACGTATCAACCAGGAGGAACTGCAGCGGCTGCAGGAGGAATTCTGCAGGGCAACCGGTGTGTGCGGGTACTGCCTGGATAAGGATATGCACAGGCTCACAGCCGGATCCGGAACGGCAGGGCAGCTGCAGAAGCTGAGAGAATATGAGGAAAGAGGCGTTTTGCAGGCGCTCCTGGAAAGGGTGGAGGAAGGTTCGCTTGAGGAACAGGCAGTGGAAGAATTGGACGGGCAGGGAGACAGGGCGGCGGCTATTGCAGTAAAGGCAGATGGGAACATTGTGCTGTACTGGGTGGCTGCCTGGATTTCTTCTGAAATCAAGTATCCCGCAGCAGGCAGCGGGATATTGAACTCTTGCGGCACCTGCCAAGATCCTTTGGACCTGCGCCAATTGCCCGCGGAAATAAAAAGCCCCGATGATGTTTTTCAGAATATTCTGGATCTGTTGTGGGATACGAGCAGGGTCTTTGCCTGCAGCAGGCTGCCATCTTCCGACGGGAGAGAGTGCGGGAAGGGTACTGCAGAGGAGGCTATTGGGCAGGAGCTTTCGTTGGCGGAAGCGATGTCTGAGATCATACATCTTTTAGACAGTGATGAGCACATGGAAACGGTGATGGGCAGATGGCTGAATATTGTGGCGGAGTATCTGCAAGTGGACACAGCGCTGCTCTTTTATCTGAATCAGGAAAAAAACACTGTGGACGTGCTTGCGGAGTGGTGTTCTTCGGGTGTGGTTTCCTACTTTGACAAGTCCAGAAACCAGAAGATGACCTATCCCTGGCTTTTGACTGAGAAGCCCCTGGTCTATCCCCGTGATGCAGGGGAGGACGGATATTGGAAGACACTGAAAGAGATGGGAGTGAGGGCATGCATGATATTTCCGGTTCTGTGCCGGGAGGCGGGACGGAGGCTTGCCGTCGCTGTGAACCACAGAGCCTGCGTCCATCATTTCTCCCCACAGGAGATCAGGTTTGCCGGGGATGCAGTGAAGATCCTTCAGGATATTGTTATCCGGCACAGCCAGAAGCGCTGGCTGGCATTCTCATCAGAGGCGCTGGAAAATATATTGGACAACGTGGCATGCAGCATTTATGTGACGGATCGAACCACCGGAGAGCCGTTGTTTGCCAATAAAAGGCTTCAAAATGAATTCTCTGCGGAATTAAAAAGCAACACAATGGAGAAGCTTCTGCGGAAGGGCATGGAAGACGGCAAAGACAGAGGAAGCCTGGAATTCTGCCATGAGCAAAAGGAAAGGTGGTATGATCTGGCGGCGAGGGAGATCATCTGGGGGAACGGGCAGCCGGCAATGCTGTACTCTCTCTATGATATTACTGAGAGAAAGCTGTATCAGCGAGGAATGGACCGTCAGGCGAATATGGACTTTCTGACAGGGCTGTATAACAGGATGCGCTGTGAGCGGGATCTGGCAAGACAGATAGACAGGGCGAAACGGGCCAGGCGGGTGGGCGCGCTGCTTTATTTGGATCTGGACGATTTCAAGTATATCAACGACGGGCTGGGGCATCAGTATGGTGATGCGCTGCTGAAGGCTATCGCCCACGAGATGCAGAGGATCCGCGGGATTGAGAAAAGCTGCTATCGTGTGGGCGGAGATGAATTTGGTATCATAATTTCGCCGGAAGAATACGCGGAAATGGACAGGATTTTGGAGGATATGGGGGAAATTTTTGCAAAACCCTGGTTCCTCAAAAATGAAGATTATTATTGCACCATGAGTATGGGCATTGTTACTTATCCGGATCTCGGGGACTCGGTGGCGGATCTGATAAAGAAAGCGGACATTGCCATGTATGAAGCCAAGAAAGACGGCAGGAACCAGATCGTGAGATATAGTGACAGGCTTGCTTCCATGTCAGGCAGACGTCTCGATATGGAGAAAAATATGCGTGACGCCACTGCGGAGGGCTATCGGGAGTTTGAGGTATATTATCAGCCGATCATCGACGTGCAGAACGGGCAGGGGATATGTGCAGGTGCGGAGGCACTGATACGCTGGAACAGCACAAAGTTTGGATTTATTCCCCCGGATGAGTTCATTCCCCTTGCGGAATATCTGGGGCTTATCAACCCGATCGGAAATTATGTCATGAGAGAGGCGTGCCTGCAGTGCAAAAAGTGGAATGATAACGGTTATCCGGATTACAAGGTAAATGTGAACCTTTCCGTGGTGCAGCTGCTGCAGAAGGATGTGGTGGAGATTGTGGAGCGCATCCTTGACGAGACGGGAATCCAGCCCAGGAACCTTACCCTGGAGGTGACAGAGAGCCTTGCCATCAATGATATGGGACGCATGAAGGAAATCTTGAACCGCATCAAGGCTCTTGGCGTAAAGATTGCGCTGGACGATTTCGGCACAGGCTATTCTTCCCTGAACCATATCAGGGAGATCCCATTCGACCTGATCAAGGTGGACCAGAGCTTTGTGAAGGAACTGGCGGCGGACGCTTACTCACAGTCTTTTGTGAAAATGGTGGCGGAGCTGGCGGAGACGCTGGGGGTCAGCGTCTGCGTGGAGGGCATTGAGACTCCGGAACAATACAAGGTTGTCCAGAAAATGAAGGTGAAGTATATCCAGGGCTATTACTTTGACCGTCCTATGAAGCAGGGGGATTTTGAGGAAAAATACTGCAGTTTGGGGCAGATTGCGATTTGAGCCATAATCAAAAACCCCGCAGCATTGGTCAAGGTCCCATGGACTTGTGACTCATTGCCCGCGGGAATAAAACAAAAGAGGGGAGAAAATTTTGATGAAATATAACAGGGTTTTGACAATTCAGGACATCTCATGTCTGGGACAGTGCTCTTTGACAGTTGCATTGCCGATTCTCTCCGCGTGCGGACAGGAGACGGTCATATTGCCTTCGGCCGTATTGTCTACGCATACAGGCGGATTTCAGGGTTTTACCTTCAGGGATCTGACAGACGACATGCCGGCAATTCAAAAGCATTGGTTCAAGGAGGGGATTCGCTTTGATGCGATCTACACAGGCTATCTTGGTTCGATGAAACAGATAGAATATGTCAGGGACATGATGAAAACGCTGGGAAAAGACGATCTGATAAAAATTATTGATCCTGCCATGGCGGATAACGGTTCCCTCTATTCCTTATTCGACCTGAAATATGCGCATGCAATGGGAGAGCTTTGCGCGGAGGCGGACATTATATTGCCTAATATCACAGAGGCGTGTCTGATGACGGGTCTGGAGTACAGGGAAAACTATGATGAAAAGTATGTGAAAGCTGTCCTGGATGGCCTGAGACAGAAAAGTATGGCAACAATCATTTTAACGGGTGTCAGCTATGATGACGGGACGACCGGGGTTGTGGTATATGAGGATGGGGACTATCAGTATTACAGGCACAGGAAACTGAAAAACAGCTGTCATGGGACCGGGGATATATATGCGTCAGCATTTACCGGCGCGCTCCTGTCGGGAAAGAAGACCTATGAAGCGGCATGTATCGCTGCGGATTATGTTGTGATGTGCATGGAGAATACCCTGGATGACGACAGCCATTGGTATGGGGTTAAATTTGAACCGGTTTTGCACAAGCTGATTGAAATGTGTCGTTCAAAGTAAGTGTTGAATGCCGGATGGGGCAAATAATTAATGTTTTCCCTTGCAAAAGCAACGGAAAGCGTGTAAGATAAAGGCAGTGAGAACTGCATGACTGGCGGAAGTGGAATGACCACAGGGAGTGCAGTAGGAAAAAGCCGACCGCCTGGGCACCGTTTCTTTCGGGTGCTCTTTTTTTGGTCTTGGGGAGAAAATCCTTCCAGACAAGGGGGGCGTAGAAACGGAGAGGCGGAACTGGAATGGAAAACAGCCTCGAAACGGAAACGCCCCCGGGAGAATTTTCAGATGCGCACATTGCAGCTGAAAATTGCTCCCAGACAAGGGGGGCGTTGAAGTGCAGAGGCGGAACTGGAATTAGGAAAACAGCCTCGCAGTGGATACGCCCCGGGAAGGAAATTCCAGCTGAGCCCTTGTCAGATGGAATTTTCTTCCAGACAAGGGGGGCGTAGAAACGGAGAGGCGGAACTGGAATGGAGGAAAACTATGCTGCATTTGGAACAGGAACTGAGGAACAACGAGTATCCCGGCAGGGGCATCGTCATCGGGCGTTCCGCTGACGGCAAGAGCGCTGTCACGGCCTATTTTATTATGGGGCGGAGCTCTAACAGCCGCAACCGGGTGTTTGTGACGGAGGGCGAGGGCATACGCACGGAAAGCTTTGATCCGTCCAAGCTGGAGGATCCCAGCCTGATCATCTATTCTCCGGTGAGGGTGCTGGGGAGCAGGACGATCGTTACAAACGGCGACCAGACCGATACGGTCTATGAGGGCATGGACAAGGGGCTTACCTTTGAGCAGTCATTGAGGAGCCGGGAGTTTGAGCCGGACGCGCCCAACTACACGCCCCGTATCTCGGGTGTCATGTATGTGGAGGGTGGGGAATACAGTTATGAGATGTCTATTTTAAAAAGCAATGGGGGCGATCCCGGCTGCTGTATCCGGAATACCTTCTCTTATGAGAACCCCAAGGCCGGAGAGGGGCGTTTCCTCCATACCTACCTGCACGACGGCAATCCCCTTCCCAGCTTTGAGGGAGAACCCAAATGCGTAGAGGTCAGGGGGGATATTGACTGCTTTACTGAGATGGTGTGGAACGCGCTGAATCAGGATAATAAGGTGTCTCTGTTTGTGCGGTTCATAGATATTGAAACCGGTAAATATGAGACTCGGATCGTGAATAAGAATCAGTGATGCTGTGCCGGCTGATATGGACCGGCGGGACATTTTTTGGCAAAAAAGAGGGGGCACAGCAGGATTTTCCCGGTAAAAGATATGGAACAGACATTTGGCTGATTGACGAAAGGAATAACAGACTATGAAAGAAATAGAATTAAAGTACGGATGTAACCCGAACCAGAAGCCTTCCAGGATTTATATGGAGGATGGCAGCCAGCTGCCGGTGACAGTCCTGAACGGCAGGCCCGGCTATATTAATTTCCTGGATGCCTTTAACGGCTGGCAGCTGGTGAAGGAGCTGAAGGCGGCTACAGGGCTGCCTGCGGCGACCTCTTTTAAGCATGTGTCTCCTGCCGGGGCGGCGGTAGGGCTGCCTCTGGATGAGACTCTGGCGAAGATTTACTGGGTGGAGGATCTGGGGGAGCTTTCGCCTCTTGCGTGTGCCTATGCCAGGGCCAGAGGCGCCGACAGGATGTCTTCCTTCGGGGACTTTATCGCGCTTTCGGATGTGTGTGATGCGGATACGGCACGGCTGATCAAGAGGGAAGTGTCCGACGGCGTGATCGCTCCCGGCTATACCGACGAGGCTCTTGCGCTCCTGAAAGAGAAGAAAAAGGGCAATTACAATATCATCCAGATAGACGAGGCTTATGTCCCGGCGGCTGTGGAGAAGAAGCAGGTGTACGGCATCACCTTCGAGCAGGGCAGGAACGAGCTGGATGTAAACGGGGAGCTGCTTGCCAATATTGTGACGGAGCAGAAGGAGATCCCGGATGCCGCGCTGATCGACATGAAGATCGCGCTGATCACTTTAAAGTATACCCAGTCCAATTCCGTGTGCTATGTGAAGGGCGGTCAGGCAATAGGCATTGGCGCCGGGCAGCAGTCCCGCATCCACTGCACCAGGCTTGCGGGTCAGAAGGCTGACAACTGGTTCCTGCGCCAGTCCCCCCAGGTCATGAACCTGAAGTTCGCAGACGGGCTTGGAAGGGCGGACAGAGACAATGCCATTGACGTTTACATAGGGGATGAGTACATGGATGTGCTGGCAGACGGCGTGTGGGAGAAGACCTTTAAAGAAAAGCCGCCTGTGTTCACCAGGGAGGAGAAGCGCGCATGGCTTGACAGGATGCAGGACGTGACCCTGGGCAGCGATGCTTTCTTCCCGTTCTCCGACAATATCGAGAGAGCGCACAAGAGCGGGGTGAAATATATTGCCCAGCCTGGAGGCTCTGTGCGGGATGACGCGGTGATCCAGTGCTGTGACAAGTATGGGATGGTGATGGCGTTTACCGGGATCAGGCTGTTCCACCACTGAAACATTTTTGACAAGAGGTTTTTACATGAGATTATCAGAGCTTGAAGCATATGATCCGATCACGATCCAATGCCATGACAATCCGGACGCGGATACCATTGCGTCCGGGTATGGTCTTTATTGTTATTTTCAGAGCAGGGGCAGGCAGGTGCGCCTGGTCTACAGCGGCAGCAACCGGATCCAGAAGTCCAACCTGCGCCTGATGGTGGAGAAACTGAAGCTTCCCATTGAATACATTGCGGTGGACAGAGGGCAAAGGATTCGGATAGCCGGCCTGCTGGTCACGGTGGACTGCCAGTACGGTTCGGGAAATGTGACGGGGCTTGCGGGTGAAAACGTTGCCGTCATCGACCATCATCCCCTGGAGGGCAGTCCCCTTCCCATGTGCATTATCAGTTCCAGTATGGGCAGCTGCTCCACTCTTGTGTGGAAGCTGCTGCAGGAGGAGGGCTATGATGTAAACAGCGATGAGAATCTGGGGACGGCGCTGTATTACGGGCTTTATACGGATACCAATCAATTCTCGGAGCTGTGCAATCCCCTGGATCTGGACATGAGGGAGGCTTTGAGGGCGGACATGGGGCTGATCACCCTGTTTCGCAATTCCAACCTGTCCTTGAAGGAACTGGAGATCGCGGGGATTGCCCTGATCCGCTACAGCTATAACGATGATTATGAATTCGCGGTCATCAAGGCCCAGCCCTGTGACCCGAACATCCTGGGGCTGATCAGCGATTTCCTTCTCCAGGTAGACGCCGTTAAGACCTGTGTGGTGTTCAACGAAACCAATGACGGCTATAAGTTTTCCGTGAGGAGCTGCATCAGGGAGGTCAACGCCAGCGAGCTGGCCGGATTCCTGGCGCAGGATATGGGCTCCGGCGGCGGGCATTATGAGAAGGCGGGCGGCTTTATCAGCCTGAAGCTCTATGAGGAGAAATACCCTACCATGCACACGGAGGGCTATTTTAACAATCGCATGGTGCAGTATTTCGACAGCTATGAGCTCATCTATGCAGAGGGCTATAAGGCGGATTTTAGCGATATGGACAGCTATGCGAAGCGTCGTATGCCTATTGGCTTTGTGAAGCTGGATGAGGTGCTCTCAGAGGGCACGCCTATCACGATCCGTACCCTGAAGGGCGATATCAATATGACGGTGGAGAGGAATCTGTACTGCGTCATAGGAGCCAGGGGCGATGTACAGCCTCTTGAGGGAAGGAAATTTCAAAAGAAATACCAAATTCTCCAGGGAGAGAATAATCTGGGGGAATATCTGGAAAAACTGGAATATGTGCCTGTTATCAAGGACCGCGACACAGGAAGGGATACGCGTCTGACGGACTACGCCGGAATGTGTGTGCCCGGCGGGGAAACTTTGATCTATGCCAGGCCTCTGGAAAGAGGCGTGAAGGTATTTGCCGCCAACGACAGGAGCAGGTATATGCTGGGAGAGCCGGGGGACTATCTGGCGGTCAGCCGGGAGGAGCCTTCTGAGGTGTACGTGGTGGAGAAGGAGCTGTTCGGAGAGTTATATACCGCGCTGTAGGGGCGCCTGGGCTTTCACAAAATATTTTTCCCGGGGAAAGGAATAACCACATGAGTGAGACGGAATCGAAAAATTTTATAGAGCTGATGATAGATAAGGATCTGGCGGAGGGGGTCTATGATACCGTGAATACCCGTTTCCCGCCGGAGCCCAACGGTTATCTGCACATCGGCCATGCCAAAAGCATTATTTTAAATTATGGGCTGGCGCAGAAATATCACGGAAAATTCAACATGCGCTTCGACGATACCAACCCCACCAAGGAGGACGTGGAGTTTGTGGAGTCCATCAAGAAGGATATACAGTGGCTGGGCGCTGACTGGGAAGACAGACTGTTTTTTGCCTCTAATTATTTCGGGCAGATGTATGAGGCGGCGGTGAAGCTGATCAGGAAAGGAAAGGCTTATGTGTCCGACCTGACGGCGGAGCAGATCAGGGAGTACAGAGGCACTCTCACGGAGCCGGGCAGGGAGGATCCCTATAGCAGCCGTTCGGCGGAGGAGAATTTAAGGCTTTTTGAGGAGATGAAGGAGGGGAAATATGCGGATGGGGAAAAGGTACTCCGCGCCCGTATAGACATGGCTTCCCCCAATATTAACATGCGTGACCCTGTGATTTACCGCGTGGCGCATATGTCTCATCACAATACAGGTGACACATGGTGCATTTATCCCATGTATGATTTTGCGCATCCCATAGAGGACGCCATAGAGGGTATCACGCATTCTATCTGTACGCTGGAGTTTGAGGATCACAGGCCTCTTTATGACTGGGTGGTCAGGGAGCTGGAATACCCCCGGCCTCCCAGGCAGATTGAATTTGCCAAGCTTTATTTAAAGAATGTGGTGACTGGCAAGCGCTATATTAAGAAGCTGGTACAGGACGGCGTTGTGGACGGATGGGATGACCCCAGGCTGGTGTCCATTGCCGCGCTGCGCCGCCGGGGCTTCACGCCGGAATCCATCAGGATGTTTGTGGAAATGTGCGGTGTGTCCAAGGCGAATTCCACCGCGGATTATGCGGCGTTGGAATACTGTATCCGCGAAGATTTGAAGGCGAAGGCGCCCAGATATATGGCGGTCCTTGACCCGGTAAAGCTTATCATCGACAATTACCCGGAAGGGCAGACAGAGATGCTCACCGGGGTGAACAATCCTGAAAATGAGGCGCTGGGCACAAGGGAGATTCCCTTTGGCAGGGAGCTGTATATCGAGAGAGAAGACTTTATGGAGGAGCCTCCCAGGAAATATTTCCGCATGTTCCCGGGCAATGAGGTGCGCCTGATGAACGCATATTTTGTCACCTGTACGGGCTGCGTGAAGGATGAGGCGGGCAATATCACGGAGGTACACTGCACCTATGATCCTGCTTCCAAGGGCGGGAACAGCCCGGACGGAAGGAAGGTAAAGGGCACGATCCACTGGGTCTGCGCGTCTTCGGCGGTCAGGGCGGAGGTTCGGCTGTATGAGAATCTGATCGACGAGGCAGCCGCTGACGAAAAGGGCGCCATTTATGATGAAAACGGCGAGCTGTATCTGAACCCGGATTCGCTTAAGGTATTAAAGGGCTGTTGCCTGGAGCCTGCGTTTGGAAATGCCGGGGCGTATGACAGATTCCAGTTTGTGAGGCAGGGTTTTTTCTGTGTGGATGCAAAGGATTCCAGGCCGGATGCCCTTGTGTTTAACCGTATCGTTTCTTTAAAGAGCTCCTTTGTCCTGCCCAGGCAGCAGTAGAAGTAATTGCAGGTCCGTTTTGGCTTCCCGGGAGGGACTGTCTGTATTGCTGCCGGAAGTCATAATAAGGCTGGAGAAATTTTACCATTTGATATAGAATGAAACAGGCGTGTGTGCCGGAAAGTGAGTGTAGTGTGAGTATTTTATCAGGTTTAAAGGGATTAGGCTTGGGTAAGCTGGAGAATATGGATATTTATGAGGAGGAAGAGAAGAAAGAGCAGGAAAAGCCTGCAGCCGCGGCTGTCCACAAAGTAGATGAAAAGGATCTGATATTTGACAAATCCTTTGTATGCCCCGTATGTGACAGCAGCTTTGCCTCCAAGGTCGTGAAGTCAGGAAAGGCAAAGCTGCTTGGCACAGACCAGGATCTGCGCGCCAGGTATGACGGGGTCGATCCTGCAAAGTATGAGGTGGTGCTCTGCCCTGTCTGCGGCTATGCGGCGCTGAGCCGTTATTTCTCAGGCATTACCTCTGCACAGGCGAAGCTGATCCATGAAAAGATCAGCCAGAATATACATATCAGCGCCCATAACGAGGAGACTTATTCTTATGAGCATGCTCTGGAGAGGTATAAGCTTGCGCTGGTGAATGCGGTGGTAAAGAAGGCAAAGGCAAGTGAGAAGGCGTACATCTGCCTGAAAAGTGCGTGGCTGTTAAGGGGCTATGGGGAAAGCCTCCAGGAGGCGGGAAACCCTGACGAGAAGCTGTTACAGGAGCTGGCACAGCAGGAGGCGGAGTATCTGGAAAATGCTTATAAGGGCTTTGTGGATGCGAGACAGACGGAAGGCTTCCCTATGTGCGGCATGGACGAAGTCACTGTGGACTATCTGATCGCTGCTCTGGCTGTGCAGGGCAGGAAATACGATGTGGCAGGCAAGCTCATTGCTTCCCTGCTGACAAACACTGCGGCAAGCGCACGTATCAAAGAGAAGGCGCGGGACTTAAAGGAGCAGGTTCTGGGCGAGATGAAGAAATAAGGCTTTTATGTATGACATGACCATTCGCCTGCAGGCAGACAGTAAGAGCTGCCTGTATGAGCAGATTTATGAACATATCAAAAAAGAAATAAGGGAGGAGAGGCTTCTCGCAGGCGAGAGGCTTCCCTCCACGCGCTCTCTGGCAGAATACCTCCAGGTATCCCGCAGCACGGTGGACTGTGCGTACAGCCAGCTTATGAGTGAGGGCTATATTGAGGCAAGACCCTGCAAAGGATATTTTGCCTGCTCTGTGGAGGGGCTCTTTTCTTTTGGAAACCGCGGGGAAAACAGCATCAGGCGGACAAAGGACGGATCGGACATCGGCATAAGGACAGATGCAAAAACAAGTGGGCAGCCGTCAGGGTCCGTGAAAGTGGACTTTTCCCCCTATGATATCGACATGTCAGGGTTCCCGTTCAGTGCCTGGAAGAAGATAACGAGAAATATTCTCACGGAGGCAAACGGCGAGCTGTTTGCCAGAGGGCAGGCACAGGGAGATCCGGAACTGCGCCGGACCATCTGCCGGTATCTCCATTCTTCCAGGGGCGTGAACTGCAGGCCGGAACAGATCATCGTGGGAGCAGGGAATGACTACCTGCTGCTTTTGCTGGAGAAGATCCTGGGCAGGCATGTGCGTATTGCCATGGAAAATCCCACTTATAAGAGGTCCTATCAGATTTTCCGATCCTTTGCCTATGATATCGTCACGGTGGATATGGACGAGGGCGGTATACAGGCGCGGAGTCTTGGGCAGGAGGACGTCACAGCGGTCTACTGCATGCCCTCCCATCAGTTCCCCACAGGGATTGTCATGCCCATTGGCCGCAGGATGGAGCTGCTGAAATGGGCGAATGAGGAGGATGGGCGTTATCTGATAGAGGATGATTATGACAGTGAGTTCCGGTATCTGGGGAAGCCGATACCTGCGCTGCAGGCGTCGGACCAGTGCGGAAAAGTCATATATATCGGCACCTTCTCCAAGGCGATCGCGCCCGCCATACGGGTGAGCTTCATGGTGCTTCCGGAGGCGCTGCTTGAGAAATATCTTCGGGACTGCTCTTTCTATTCCTGCACTGTCTCCCGTATCGACCAGAGCATTTTGAACCAGTTCATGAGGGACGGTTACTTTGAGCGCCATCTGAACAAGATGCGCAAGATTTATAAAGCCAAGCATGACCTTCTGCTGAGGGAGCTGCAGGGCTTTCGGAAAGCTTTTGACATATCAGGGGAGAACGCAGGGCTGCACCTGCTGCTGACTTCCCGGAAGGGGGAGCCGGAAAGAGGGCTTTTGGAGAAAGCCGCCGCGGAAGGAGTGCGGCTGTACGGGTTATCTGACAGCATGACGAAAAATGCCTCTGACAGCGCCACCGTGCTCCTTGGCTTCGGCGGTGTGTCAGAGGCACAGATCCTGGACGGGATCGCAGGGCTCCAAAGGGCATGGAACTGCGGCTGAAAACAGCATGCCCTGGCTGACAGAGAAGAATTATTCAGCTTTATCTGCCTCATCCGCATCCTCGTTAAAAAATTCTTCTACGCTTTCTGCCACTTCTGATTCCTGAGAAAACCGCTCGGAGAAGGGTACGAAGCCGGGATCGGACTCCTGGGGTTCCTGTGCGGGGGCAGCAGCTTTGTCCGCTGCAGCAGAAGAATCAGAGGATCCGGCATCGGAAGCTGCGGCAGAGGACTCGTTTTCACTGCAGCATGCGGCGGGAGCTTCCCCTTCTGCGCAGGAGCCGTGCTCTTTCGCCTCGCTGTCTTTGGCTTCGGGAGTCAGGGGGACATAGGTGTGGGAATTCCCCGGTTCTTCATCCTCTATGGTGAAGTTGTCGTAGTCCTCATCTTCGGACGCTTTCCGGGAAGCTGCCTTTTTCTGCATAAAGTAGTATGCAGCAGCTGCAGCGGAACCTGCGGCAGCGGTGAACAGCAGAATTTTTCCTAATTTTTTAGCCATAATTGTACTCCTTTCGGTTGGTTATTTGTACCAATATCTTAATACTATTTTGCGGAATTGAAAAGAGAATATGTATAAATTTACGAAAAATTTAATGATTAGGTTTCGTTTTCCTCCCGGGTGTGCTAAGATAAGGGAGTGAGCATGTCCATTTAGCGGGAGTACGACAGATGAACAGCAAGTTTTTTGACCTGAAAAAAGAGAAACAAGACAGAATGATCAATGCGGCGCTGAAGGTGTTTGCACTGCAGGGATACCGTCATGCCAGCACGGACGATATCGTCAGGGAGGCAGCCATCAGCAAGGGGCTGCTGTTCCATTATTTTGGCAGCAAGCTGGGTGTCTATCAGTTCATATATGATTACAGTGTGCGCTATATGAATCTGGAACTTCGTTCCACCGTGGATCCGGCGGAAAGGGAGCTTTTTGCGCTCATGAAGCAGATAGAGCTGGCGAAAATGCATGCCTTGAGAGGCTATCCTTACATGCAGCAGTTCCTGAACCGCGCCATGTCGGAGGATGTCAGCGAAGCGCTTCTGGCGGTGGAGGAAAAGAAGGGCATCCTGGAGCAGACCTATGAGACGCTGGGCGCTCGGATTGATCAAAGCAGCCTTCCGGCGGGGGTCGATGGAGAGAAGCTGTGGAAGATGCTGGATCTCACCATAAAGGGACTGATGACGGAGCGTTTTCAGAACGCTTCTTTCCAGCCGGAAATGCTTTATGAGGAGATATGCAGTTATATTGATATGGTGCGCCAGCTGGTGTACCGGGACAAAAGTGCTCTTACGGACAAGGCGGAGGAAGCTTAGGGCAGATAAGCATTCTTAAGCTTATCTGCCCTGGCAGCTATAATGCAGAGCAGATGGCTGCGGCTTCTTTATGGGACGTTACTTTTATTTGCTGGATTTGTACGGCGCGTCGGCGGGGTAGCCGCCCTTGAGCTTCTGCATGCCGCGCTGGATGGCGTCCCGGGAGTTTTTCCAGTCGGCGTCCTTGTTGCGGTAGTCGAATTTCTCCACCAGCCAGGAGACGTCCTCCGAAATACGCTTCATGTTCCGCTCCATCAGGGGGAGCATGGCTTCATAGAAATCTTCTTTTTCCCGGTCTGACAGCCGCCTGTCAGCGGACTCGCAGATTTGTGCGAAGTGAGGCAGGCAGAAGCCCTTGCCCTCCCTGACCTTCCGGCGGAAATTCTCATCCTCCCTCCACAGGTAGAAAAAGGTGTCCATGTAACGGTCGTAAGTTTCCTGGAAATGGCTGCATATGTAGCAGGAGGCTTCTTTCTCATGCACCCACATGCCGATTGTGTTGCCGCTCTCAGCATTTTTGCGCAGCCTGTCCTTAAAGGAAGTTTTGCCCGGCTTAAAATGTGCGAACTCCTTCTGCATTTCTTCGATCATTCTGCGGTAATGGGTTTTTAAGATCCAGGCGTTTCCCAGCGTATTTCCATAATCAAACATCTGCTTGAAATGCTTCCTGCAAAAGCCCGCCTTGTCGGTGAGCTCGCGGATGTCAGCCTCCATATAAGAAGAACTGCTCCCCAGGACGAAGTCGATCAGATCCTGTTCCACGCTCCTCTCCACGAAGCAGAAAGGGCATTCGTCATCTGCGTTTACGGCGTCATTTAAGGGAATGGTATATAATTGCTCTTTCATGGTTTGTCCTCCTGATTTTAGTTTCCGCTTGCGGGAACTTCCCTTAGATATATTTTATATTATTTTTTACATAAATGCTACATTTTTGTAACGTCATATAAAACTTTTTTAAGAAACATTTGGTTGTAAAATCTGTGCGCAAACGATACTATAATATATGAAAGGGAGCGGGGTGCATGATACTTTATCCCTGACACTGGAGTATAACAGCGAAAGATGTGAGTATATGGTATTCAGCAGCATAGGATTCTTACTCTTTTTTCTCCCTCTTTTTTTGATTCTGTATGGTTTGACTCCTGATAAATACAAAAATTTGACATTACTGGCGGGAAGCTTGGTTTTTTATGCCCTTGGAGATCCCAGGTTTTTATTCCTGCTCCTGCTTTCTGTATTGGTAAATTATTTTTTGGGGCTCCACCTGGGACGAAAGGTAAAGAAAAAAGGTAAAGATGATCTACAAGAGATATTTGATCTGGACATAAAATACAAACGGAGCAAACGGCAGGGGAAGCGCAGGAGGCTGCTTGCGGCGGCGGTCGTCCTGAATCTGGGGCTGTTAGGCTTCTTCAAATACTGTGCGAGGGGGGACGGGATTCCCCTTGGCATCAGTTTTTACACTTTTCAGATTCTGTCCTACCTGATTGACGTGTACAGGGGGGATGAGAGGAGGGAAATGTCAGCGGTGAACCTGGCCACTTACATTGTCATGTTCCCGCAGCTCATCGCAGGCCCCATTGTCAGTTACGGGGAGGTGCGCAGGGCTCTGAAAAGCAGGGAATTTACGGCTGCAGGGCTGCAGGATGGGCTGAAGGTGTTTACCATGGGGCTGGCGGCGAAGGTGCTGCTTGCGGACAGGATCGGACTGCTGTGGCGGCAGGCCCAGATTGCAGGCTTTGAAAGCATTTCCACGCCCTTTGCGTGGCTGGCGGCTGCAGCTTATTCCCTGCAGCTGTATTTTGATTTTTACGGCTATTCCCTGATGGCATCAGGGCTGGGCAGGATGTTGGGATTTGAGCTTCCGGAGAATTTCAACAATCCTTATATGGCGGTGTCGGTAAGGGATTTTTACCGACGGTGGCATATGACCCTGGGAAGGTGGTTTCGCAGGTATGTGTATATTCCGCTGGGAGGAAACCGCAGAGGCGGGCTGCGCACCATATTCAACCTGCTGGCAGTGTGGGTCCTGACAGCGCTGTGGCATGGGAGTACACTGAATTTCCTGGTCTGGGGACTGCTTCTGGCGGCGCTTATCATCCTGGAACGCCTGCTTGCCGGGATCAGGCTGCCTGAGGCCCTGAGACTGCCGGCAAGTCTGATGTCGCATGTCTATCTGCTGGCAGTGATCCCTGTGACATGGATGTGCTTTGCCATTACGGAGATGGACCAGCTGCGTATTTTCCTGGGCAGGATGTTCGGGACGGTGCCGGCGGTGTATGTAAATTCCGGCGACTGGCGCAATGCATTGGCAGATTACGGAATTCTGTTTGCGGCAGGCATCTTTGCCTGCACCACGGGAATGGAGAAGCTGTTCCGGAAGTTCAAGGATAATCCCCTGGGGGCAGTGGTCCTGGTGGGGCTGTTCTGGCTGTGTGTCTGGAGGCTGCAGACAGAAGGGCAGAACCCTTTTATGTATTTTAAATTTTAACCGTGGCCGTCAGGGCCGGTGGAAAGGGTAAACATATAATATATTCCGAAGGAAAAAACGATTGCGTTGAGAGACAGGTGAGAAGCTTGAAGTGGATAAAAAAATGGTATTATCTGATATTGTTGGTGAGCACGGGAGCCGTGTATCTGGTATGCATGAACAGGTGGCAGGTCCATGCCAATGCTTCGGGGGATGCCCTGGGCGGGTCCGGCACACAGTCCCCCGGATATGAAAATACGGGGGATGGAGGGAATGGCGGCCCGTCGGTCAGCGGAGGGGACGGAGGCTGGAATGGTCCGCCGGTAAGCGGAGGGGACAGCGGCTGGACCCCGGGAGCCGATGATGGTGACTGGGACCCCGGTGATGACGGCTGGACCCCGGGAGCCGGTGATGGTGACTGGGACCCAGGTGATGGTGGCTGGACCCCGGAGCCGGGTGATGATGGCTGGGACCCGGAGGACGGGGCCGGGGACAGCGGGCAGCCTGACGATGAGGGCACCAATGGGCAGGTTCCCTATATGACAGTGGAGGATGATTATTTTGCGGACGCGGTGTTCATCGGGGATTCCAGGACGGTAGGGCTTGGGGAGTACGGCGGTCTGGAGGATATCACCACCTTTTACGCCTCAACAGGGCTGTCCGTGCATAAGCTCTTTACTGCGAACATAGTGCCTGTGTCGGGGCAGAAGAAAAAGATTACTGTGGAAGAAGCGCTGCAGCAAACCACCTTTTCCAAGATATACCTTATGCTGGGAATCAATGAGATGGGAACAGGCACGGTGGATACTTTTATGGAGAAATACCAGGAGGTGGTGGCACGTCTCCGGGAGCTGCAGCCGGATGCCATTATCTATCTGCAGGGGATCATGAAGGTGACGACAAAACGCTCGGAGCAGGGCGATTACATTACGAACGAGGGTATTGAGGAGCGCAATGTGCGGATTTCGCAGCTTGCGGACAACGAGAAGATTTTTTACCTGGATGTGAATCCCCTGATCTGTGACGAGATGGGGGGCATGGAGGCGTCCTACACCCATGACGGCGTGCATTTGAAGGCAAAGTATATTGAAATCTGGAAACAGTTCCTGAAAGAGCACGCAGTGCCGCGGGATTGATGGGGCATTGCTGCAGCGGGGCTGTGGTGAGAGGCGGAATTTAAATCAGGAGGGTATAATGACTAAGATAATTGATATGCACTGTGATACCATCTCTGCGCTGTATGATAAAAGCAGCCGGGGCGTGCAGGAAAATTTAAGGAAAAACAGCGGCCATATCGATCTGCAACGGTTGAGAGAAAGCGGTTATCTGCTCCAGAATTTTGCGCTGTTTGTGGAGCTGGGCAGGGACGGAGACCCATGGGAGAGGGTCACGAAGCTGCATGGATATTACAGGGAAGAACTTAAGAAAAACCGCGATATACTGGCGCCTGTGTCAGTGTTTTCCGATATCAGGGAAAACGAGGCACAGGGAAAGATATCAGCCATGCTGACGGTGGAGGAAGGGGCCGTATGCAAGGGGGAGACAGGGAAGCTTCGCAGCCTGTATGATATGGGAGTGCGTATGCTGACCCTGACATGGAATTTTGAGAACGAGCTGGGGAACCCTAATTTTGACAGGACATTAAGGGAGCGGATAAGCGCTGTCACGGCGGAATGGAAGGCGTTGGACAGTGAGGGTGATGGGAGGAAGGCGGAGCAGAAGCTGCAGGAGCTGTACAGCCTGAGGCATCGTCAGATGTATGAGAGCGCGCCGAATCTCACAGGAGGGCTCACAGAGAAGGGGCGGGAGTTTGTGGCTAAGATGGAGGAGCTGGGTATGATCCCCGATGTATCCCATCTGTCGGACGCGGGCTTTTACGATGTGCTGGAAACGGCGAAAAAGCCCTTTGTGGCAAGCCATTCCAATGCACGGAGCGTCTGTGGCTGCCTGCGCAACCTGACAGACGATATGATCCGGAGGCTGTCGGAAAGGGGAGGATGCATGGGGCTGAATTTCTGTGCAGGCTTTCTGGAGGAAAAGCCCGCAGGCACGCCTAATCCGGGGACGGTGTCTTCGGTGGTACGCCATGCAAGGCACATTGCAGAGGTGGGCGGCATAGAGGTGCTGGGCCTTGGCAGCGATTTTGACGGGATCGGCACCCATGGGGAGCTGCCCGGGGCGCAGAGTATGGGCATATTATGGGATGCGCTGCACCGTGGGGGCTTCACGGAGGGACAGCTGGACAAAATATTTTACGGCAATGTATTGAGGGTGTATAAAGAAACTTTAAAGGGATGAATGCAGGGTTCGCCTCAAACTGTCAGGGGAGCAGAATTTCAGGGTAATACTTTTCATATTCCTGCCTTTTCACAATAATTTCAAAAAAAGTTTATAAAATACTTATAGACGAAAGCGTCTATAAGTGCTATGCTTTAAGAAATTATAGACGGATTCGTCTGGAATTGACAAGGAGGAATGGAAATGGAAATTATGTTGGAGGTATTATGGCTGGCAGTTTCAATCATTATTGCTTTTTTTGCAGGGAAGCTTGTTGCTAAACTGCGTCTGCCTTCGATTTTAGGGTGGCTGATTGCCGGTATGCTTATCGGGCCTCATGCGCTGGATCTTCTGAACAGTTCCATACTGGACTCCCCATGGTTCGGTGTAGCAGAAAGTTTATTTGAGTGTATTTTTGGCTTGATGATAGGCACGGAATTGATTTGGAAAGATATAAAAAAAGCAGGCACAAGGATTATGGTAACAACAATCACAGAAGCTTTGGGCACTTTCTTTGTGGTTAGCCTGGTGTTTGGACTTATTTTTTGGTTCACTGATATTCCCGTATATCTGGCGTTTGTGTTTGGAGGTATTGCGCTGGCAACTGCCCCTGCACCTTCCCTGTCCGTTGTCCGGGATATGAAAACGGACGGTCCGGTGACACGCACACTGATTCCCATGGCGGCATTGGACGACCTGGTGGCGGCAGTGGTGTTTTTTACAGTCATTGCCGTGGTATCGGCGAATATTTCCACGAACGACATCTCTGTAGCTGTGGTATTGTTTTTTATTTTCCTGCCGGTATTTATTGGCATTGCCGTTGGTTTTGTCACAGGGAAAATGTTACAGCGGACAAAAAACAATAAAAGCACTTTGGCTGTAATGCTTATAATGCTTTTCTTCTCGGCGGGAACAGGTTTTGTGATCAACAGTGTCCTGCAGGTTCCTCTTCTTAATTTCATGCTTATGGGAATGGCTTTTTCTTCAGCTTTTGCGAATATGATACCGAAAGAGAAGCTGGAAGGAATCATGAAACCAATGAATCCGGTAATCAGCTTTGCCTTGATTGTAGTGATTTTGAATTTGGCGGCGCCGTTAGACTACCACCTGATATTTAGTGCGGGAATCTATACGGCTGTCTATATTGCTGCACGTGCGGTAGGAAAATACAGCGGATCATGGATTGGGTCTGTTGTGACCCATGGGCCAGAAACAGTTCGGGACTATTTAGGATTTACATTATTGCCGCATTCGGGCGTTTCGCTGGTATTTACTGGCATCGCGGTTTCTGTTTTGGCAAAATCTGCTCCGGAATGTGCTTCTATTATTCAAGGGACCATTGCCGCCGCCGCAGTGATCAATGAAGTTATTGCAGTTTTTATGGCTAAGAAAGGATTTGAGTGGGCGGGCGAACTGGGAAAGGCAGGAGGTGAAAATACATGAAACAGCAGGAAAGGCAGGAATGCAGCAGGCAGAAAATTTTTCGTGCAGCCATGGAGGAATTTGGACAGAATAATTATGATAAAGTGTCAATGGAAAGTATCTGCGCAAAACACCATATATCCAAGGGCATGATGTATCATTATTATTCAAACAAGGATGATTTGTTCCTTCTGTGTGTAGAAGACACCTTCCGACTTTTACAGGATTATGTGGAGCAGGGGATAAAGTCTTCGGAATCGGCAGCATACGCCGAAAGGATTCAAGGGTTTTTTGAAATAAGGGAATATTTTTTTCAGCAATACCCTATGCAAAAGTGCATATTTGAAAATGCCATGGTGCATACGCCAAAGCATTTGGAAAAAGAAATACAAAAGCTGCACCAGCCCATCAAGGAGATGAATAAGTGCTTTCTGGAAAGCGTTGTGGAGAATATGCCGCTTCGCCCGGGAGTAGAGAAGCAGAATGCCATGCAGTATCTGGAAAGTATGGAATATCTGCTTCCGGTGGTGATAAGGTCAGGGGGATTTATGGCACAGCCGGATTTACACGCTATGTTTACAAATGTTAAAGAAAAATTGGATATGATGCTGTTTGGAATTATCCGTCAGGACGCTGCCATATCATTAAACGGGACTGCGAATGACTTACTTTAGGGCTAGTACACCATTGCATTAATTCTTGAGCAATCAGCACTCGCTGTTCACGCCAGTGCTACGTTGTCGTCAGGTGGCGTGTCCGCCGCATCGCCTCCTTCCTCCGCCTTGCCCTGACGCGAACATCGAGCACTGATTACTTCAAGATTAATGCAACGGTGTACTGGCTCCAGGCTTGACCGAAAGAGGATTCGTGAATAGCCGGAGTCGTATCCGGGAAGTGCGGCTGACCCTGGGGGCACTGGAATGTCATGGGAGCGGCTTCTGTCTGCAAAAGATTGTTATTTTTTTGTCAATTTCGCAAAATCCGTTGCAATTAAAAGCCTTATATGTTAAACTAAAGGCGTCGTAATGACAAAAAAATAACAATTATAATAATATAATGAAGTAATTATTATAAAATCATAAATAACATATGGAGGAAAACAAAATGGCAAAGAAGGTAGTTTTAGCCGGGGCATGCCGTACTGCAATCGGTACCATGGGCGGCACGTTGAGCACGACTCCCGCGGCGGAGCTGGGCGCGATCGTTATCAAGGAGGCGTTGAACAGGGCTGGCGTGCGCCCTGAGGATGTGGATCAGGTGTACATGGGCTGTGTCATTCAGGCAGGGCAGGGTCAGAATGTGGCGCGTCAGGCTTCCATCAAGGCAGGGCTTCCTATCGAGGTGCCCGCTGTCACCATGAATGTGGTCTGCGGTTCCGGTCTGAACTGTGTGAACCAGGCGGCGCAGATGATCATGGCAGGGGATGCCGATGTGGTAGTTGCGGGCGGTATGGAGAATATGTCCATGGCTCCCTATGCTGTCATGCAGGGGCGCTACGGTTATCGGATGAACAACGGCACCCTGGTCGACACCATGATCAAGGACGCCTTGTGGGATGCTTTCAATGATTATCATATGATCACCACCGCGGACAATATCTGCCGTGAGTGGGGTCTTACCCGCGAGGAGCTGGATGAGTTCGCCCTCAAGAGCCAGCTGAAGGCGGAGGCGGCTCAGAAGTCGGGAGCTTTCGACAAGGAGATTGTGCCTGTAGCTGTTAAGAAAAAGAAAGAGGTAATTGAGTTCAAGGTAGATGAAGGTCCCCGTGCGGGTTCCACGATCGAGGGGCTGCAGAAGCTTCGCCCTATCAATCCCGACGGCTTCGTAACGGCGGGCAATGCTTCCGGCATCAACGACGGCGCGGCTGCTATCGTGGTGATGAGCGAGGAGAAGGCGAAGGAGCTGGGTGTAAAGCCCATGGCTACCTTTGTGGCAGGCACCCTTGCAGGTGTGCGCCCTGAGGTCATGGGTATCGGTCCTGTGGCTGCCACGAAGAAGGTGCTTGCAAAGACAGGCATGAAGATTGAGGACTTTGACATTATCGAGGCAAACGAGGCTTTTGCAGCGCAGTCTGTGGCTGTGGGCAAGGACCTGGGGATTGATGTTGACAGACAGCTGAATCCTAACGGCGGAGCAATCGCCCTGGGACACCCTGTGGGAGCTTCCGGCTGCCGTATCCTGGTGACGCTGCTGCATGAGATGCAGGCGAAGGGTGCAAAGACCGGTCTTGCGACCCTGTGTATCGGCGGCGGCATGGGCTGCTCTACGATTGTAAAAATTGAGGACTGACACATTGCGGTGATGCGGCAGAGAGCTTAAGGCTCCGGGCGGCAGCGGCGGATGTAAAAGGGTGAGGAAATCTGCACAGTGGGGTAAACGGGCAGGTTTCCTTCCTGCATGTCAGCCAGTGGCTGGATGCGGGAACAAATTGCCGCAGGCGGCAATTGAATAGGAGGAGTGTTATGGATTTTATTTTATATGAACAAAAAGATGAAATTGCGACAATCACCATCAATCGTGAGAAGGCTCTGAACGCTTTGAATTCTCAGGTGCTGGAGGAGCTGAATGGGGCTTTGGATGCGGTAGATCTGAGCGTGGTGCGCTGCCTGATCCTCACCGGCGCGGGACAGAAGTCCTTTGTGGCGGGGGCGGACATCGGAGAGATGAGCACCCTGACAAAGGCGGAGGGCGAGGCTTTCGGCAAGAAAGGAAATGACGTGTTCCGCAGGCTGGAGACTTTTCCCATTCCCGTGATCGCGGCGGTGAATGGGTTTGCCCTGGGCGGCGGCTGTGAGATTTCCATGAGCTGTGATATCAGGCTCTGTTCGGACAATGCCGTGTTTGGCCAGCCAGAGGTGGGGCTGGGGATTACGCCGGGCTTTGGCGGCACTCAGCGTCTGGCGCGTCTGGTGGGCGCCGGCATGGCGAAGCAGATGATTTACACTGCCCGCAACATCAAGGCGGCAGAGGCGTACAGGATCGGGCTGGTAAATGAGGTATACTCCGCGGAGACGGATGCGGAGGGCAATGTGGTAAAGACCGCACAGGAGGTGCTGCTGGCGGCGGCGGAAAAGATGGCGGCAACCATTGCGAAGAATGCGCCCATCGCTGTCCGCAACTGTAAAAAGGCAATTAACGAGGGCCTGGATGTGGATATGGACAAGGCAATCGTAATCGAGGAGAAGCTGTTTGGCGACTGCTTCGAGACAGAAGACCAGAAGTATGGCATGGCGTTTTTCCTTGACAAGAACAAGGAGAAAGTGAAAGAAGCATTTCAGAACAAGTAAAAAGTCTCCCGGAAGTAAAGAGAGCGGAACAAGTTCCCCCAGGGGAACTGGAAATTAGGAGGATTCAAAAATGAAGGTAGGTATTATCGGTGCAGGTACAATGGGTTCAGGGATCGCGCAGGCTTTTGCCATGACGGACGGCTATGAGGTATGTCTCTGCGACATTAAGCAGGAGTTTGCTGACGGCGGCAAGGCGAAGATTCTGAAGAATCTCAATTTCCTTGTGGGCAAGGAGAAGATCACACAGGAGAAAGCTGATGCAGTTGCGGCAAAGGTGGTAACTGGCTTAAAGGATATTTGTACGGATTGTGATCTGGTAATCGAGGTCTGCCCCGAGAGCATGGCAATCAAGAAGCAGACTTTTGCGGAACTGCAGCAGATTGTGAAAAAGGACTGTATCTTTGCGTCCAATACATCGTCTCTGTCCATCACGGAGATGGGCAACGGCCTGGATCGTCCGCTGATCGGCATGCATTTCTTTAACCCGGCTGACAGAATGAAGCTGGTGGAGGTGATCGCAGGCGCGAACACGCCCGCGGACCTGGTGGAGAAGATCAAGAAGATTGCCGCGGAAATTGGCAAGACTCCCGTGGAGGTAAACGAGGCTGCTGGTTTTGTGGTGAACAGGATCCTGATCCCCATGATCAACGAGGCGATCAACGTTTACGCGGCGGGCGTTGCGTCTGTGGCGGATATTGATGTAGCCATGCAGCTGGGTGCAAATCATCCCATGGGACCTCTTGCCCTGGGCGATTACATTGGACTTGACATTGTGCTTGCCATCATGGAGGTCATTTATGCGGAAACCGGCGATTCCAAGTATGCGCCTGCACCGCTGCTCCGGAAGATGGTACGCGCAGGCAAGCTGGGCAAGAAGACCGGAGAGGGCTTCTATGATTACAAGAAGTAAATATGGCTTGGCAGGCGGCATCTGCCCCAAGACGTAAGGCAGAGCGGTCTTGCGGAGGGCATCTGTAGAAATGTACAGAAAGAGTTTTGTGTCTGCGGGCAATTATGATGAAACCGGAATAATAAATCAATATGGAGGAATGTAAATCATGGATTTTACGTTGCGAAAAGAACATGAAATGGCGCGCACTCTGTTTAAGGAGTTTGCCGAGAAAGAAGTAAAGCCTCTTGCGCAGGAGGTGGATGAGACAGAGGAGTTTCCCAGGGGAACCGTAGAGAAGATGGCTAAGCTTGGTTTTCTGGGCATCCCCGTTCCCAAGCAGTATGGCGGGCAGGGCTGTGATGCACTGACCTATGTAATGTGTGTGGAGGAGCTTTCCAAGGTTTGCGGCACCACGGGCGTTATTGTTTCCGCACATACCTCTCTGTGCTGCGATCCTATCCAGACTTACGGGACGGAGGAGCAGAAGCAGAAATATCTGGTTCCCCTTGCAAAGGGTGAGAAGCTGGGTGCATTCGG
>CAOKQK010000045.1 GCA_948470905.1 uncultured Lachnospiraceae bacterium
CACCGCATCCAGATACACATGCATCAGATTCTGAAAATCCTTGTCATTGCAGCTTGCCACCGGATAGATCGTCTTGTCGGGGTAAGTCATGGCATTCAGGAAAGTGTTCAAAGAGCCCTTGCACAGCTCTACAAAAGGATCCTTGATAGGGAAATCCCTGGAGCCGCAGAGCACGGAGTGCTCCATAATATGCGCCACGCCCGTGGAATCCTTAGGGGTGGTGCGGAAGCCGATGTAGAATACCTTATTCTCATCGTCATTGGAGAGCAGCGCCACCCGCGCTCCGGTCTTTTTGTGGCGGCAGAGCAGGGCAAGGCTGCCCACATCCGGCAGCTCCTTCGCCTCCAGCACCTGGTAAGCCGCCAGGTTTTTCACCTGTTCTAAAATCTGATCTCTGTTTTTTTCCATTTTTATACCTCCCTGTCCGCTTCAGCGGACATCAATTTAAAATTTGGAAATTTACTTCCAAAACATCCCCATTCCAAAAAAGTTTTCGGAGTCCAAAGCCTAAAACTGATATCTCGCTCCGTGGGAAAGCAGCAAGCCATCTGTCAGTTCCACACATAAAATGACAGTATTTTCATCGTTAAAATCATTATGTCCGTTATCAATCCATTCAGAAAATACGCTTTTCAGCTTTTCGGCAATCCCATGATTTTCTTCTTTTCCAAAATAACCTAAATTACATCCCCTGCCATGTGCGGTGAACCATTCGCCGGCTATTGCCACAGAGGGATTGGCTTCTATCTGCTTCATTTTATTAGAAAGCCCATAGGTAATGATATAAAAGGCTCCATTCTCATAATATGCGTTTACATATCGTACATAAGGCATTTCATTTTCTATCGTTGCCAATGCAATAACCGTATCTTTTCCAAATCGCTCCGCCATTATTTTTTCTGCTTCTCTGCTTGGTTTTTTCATATTGTCTTCCTTGCAAATACAAATCTCAAAGCCCCATCAAAGCCAGCTTGCTGGCCGAGAGCTCCTGGATCACCAGCCCCTGCCTCTCTTTGTCCGCCGGGGACATGGCGGCAAGCTGCCTGACGCTCAGCTGCTTCGTGACATACTGCTTCTTACTGCCGCCGAAGATACTTTTTTTGTCCTCTATGACGTTCACCTTGACCCGGGCCTTCATCTGATCGTAAAGCTTCACCAGGAAGCTGTCCGGCGGCAGGTAATACAGGTGTGTTTCCAATGTGTCCTCCCTGTCCGCTTTTTCCAGGACGTATTTCTCCATGACAAGGCGGAACTTGAACATAATATCCTCCTCGTCCAGGAGCTCGGCAAAAGTATATTTACAGCCCACATAAACACGGCCTGTGTCCTGCAGGCTGTATTTATAGTCCTCATAGGTTTTTTTCTGCATAATCTATATCCTCTATCCTGCCGCCGCTTATACGGCACACATCCAGGACCGTCTTGACCGAAAGGCCTTTCTCCATGGCAAGTTCTTCCGGCGTCACCTTCCTGCCCAGCTCCTCCGCAAGCTCTCTGGCCCTGTCCGCCACGCGGTTCACCTTATCCTCAACCGCCTTATCCGCCTTTTTACCCTGGGCATTCTCCTGGATGCACTCCTCCATGGCGTTCATCATCATCCGTACCAGCATCCCTCCGGCCTCGGAAGGCTTCTCCAGGCTGCCCAGCATGCCTGCCCCCAGGGCAAGAGCCACATTTCCCTCACCGATCAGGTCCTCCAGAGCAACCCCCTGCCCGGCGTAGAGCTTCGCCACGTCGATGACGTCCTTTAAATAAATCTCCACAATCCTCTGCTGTGCCTGGGCCTCGCCCGCCATGGCGGCGATGGTAAAGGCTTCCGCCTCCCCCGGGCTGTATACAGGCAGTGCCGCTACGGTTTCCAGATAATCCTGCAGATAATTTTTTTCTTCCTGTGTCAAAGCCAGATCCGGGTCCGCAGGCTCCCCGATGCCGATCTTCTGCGCCGCCAGGTAGTCATAGACCATCCCAAGCTGTTCCCCTTTCAGGCCAAGCTGTGCAAATTCAGCCTTCACCTGCTCCTCGCTGATGCAGTTTCCCTGCTCTCTGGCCAGCCTCTTCACTTTCTCTAAGGTACGGGCAAATAAAATCTCTCTGTCCATAAGGTATTATTTTCTCTAATCACTTCACATGTGTATGGGTAAAAAGATGCTGCTGGCAGTACTCATAATTGCCGTTGCACTTGGAGCAGAACCGGAATTCCAGGGTGGGGTCGTCATCCTCCGTCTGCCCGCAGATTGCGCATTTGTGCTTGGTAATGCGGGAATTGCGTCTGATATCCTGCTTAAATTCCACCCGCCGCTTCATCTGTCTTGGCGTCATATGGATACGGTTTCTGGAGGTAATGAAAAAAATGGCAAAGTTCAGCAGGGAGAACACGATGGCAATCTTGATTGCCGAACCATACATTTCATACTGGTTACTCACAAAGAAATCATACGCCAGAAGCAGCCCATACAGGATTCCCATCCACTTCACCTTCACAGGGATCACGAACATCAGCAGAACCCTCACGTCCGGGAAGGTAGCCGCAAAGGCAAGGAAGATGGACATATTGATATAGTAGGTGCTGAAAAATGTAGAGCCCATGGCAGACATGACGCCCGTTGCCGCATTGAAGCCTCCATTGGAAATGCACAGGATCACAAGCCATACAAAACTCCCGATGATTGTAAAAGCCATCCCCGACAGCAGGTATACGTTGTAGCGCCAGGTTCCCCAGGTATTCTCCAGGGTGGTGCCGATGTTGTAATAAAACAGCAGCATAATAATGGTAAAAATATCCGGCGAAGAAGGCGGCACCACGATCCATGTGATAAGCCTCCATACCTGGCCGTGTAGTATGGCATAGGGATCCAGCATCAGATAGCCCAGGAAACGGCTGTTGACCAGCTGGATGATATAGCCCGCCACATAAAAAAGGATCAGCACCAGAGATATATTTCTTATCGCGTATTTTCCAAATTTCTTTTCCCATTTGCTCATATTTTCATTCCCATACCTCTCTGCGCGCTCTGCGCACAAATATTGTCGCCCGGGCAGCTTATTTTTCCCCCGGCACACGGATCCGCCTGCCAGCTCCGGGCGCAGCACCCGGGGCATGCCCCCACATCCGGCGGCTTTGTTTTCCGGGGCATGCCTTCCCATTCCGAAGCCCCCATCCCTCCGGTGCATGCCCGCTATCCGCAGGATCTCCTCCGACCTTTCCGCATCCCAGGCATTTTCCCGGACACACATGAATACATTTTAACATCCCTTGGCAGATAAGTAAACCAAGCTTTTCCCTATTTTTCCTAAATTTAGAAAATTTTATTTTTTTTAGAGAAAAATAAGCATTCTTTAGAAATTTTTTCATACGGTTATTCATTGCATTTTACGTTTTAATGTACTATAATGTCTGCGTGTGTCGATTTTCGGCAGCGCAAAATTACGATAAGGAGCTGTCAAAAAATAACTTTTAATTTAGCCAAGTCAAATCGAAAGATTATTTATTGACAGACCCTATTTTCAGAGCCGGTTTTTGGGGCGGCATAATGTTACATTTTTATTCCGCGCCGAAATTTCAGGATCCGATCTCAGATTTCAGATTTCTGTCCGGCCACATTTTAGGAAGGATGATTAATTTTATGGAAATGACAAACAAAACTGCAGCCCTTGGCATTGATATCGGGTCCACCACTGTCAAGATTGCGATTTTGGACGAAGACCACAAGATCTTGTTTTCCGATTATGAGCGCCATTATGCCAATATCCGGGAGACTCTTTCCAATTTGCTCAATAAAGCCCAGGAACTTCTGGGCAACCTGACGCTCCTGCCCATGATCACGGGTTCCGGCGGGCTGACCCTGGCAAACCATCTGGGGGTTCCCTTTACTCAGGAGGTGATCGCCGTGGCAGGCTCCTTAAAAGAGCTTGCCCCCAGGACGGATGTAGCCATAGAGCTTGGCGGTGAGGACGCCAAGATCATCTATTTCGAGGGCGGCAATGTGGAGCAGCGCATGAACGGCATCTGCGCCGGGGGCACAGGTTCCTTTATCGACCAGATGGCGTCCCTGCTGCAGACAGACGCCTCCGGCTTAAACGAATACGCCAAAGGATACCAGTCCCTGTATGATATCGCGGCGCGCTGCGGCGTGTTCGCCAAGACGGACATCCAGCCCCTGATCAACGAGGGCGCCACCAAGGAAGACCTTTCCGCCTCCATTTTCCAGGCCGTGGTGAACCAGACCATCTCCGGGCTTGCCTGCGGCAAGCCCATCCGGGGACACGTGGCTTTTCTGGGCGGCCCGCTGCACTTTCTGGACCAGCTGAAGGCAGCGTTCATCCGCACCCTGAAGCTGGACGGGGAGCACATCATTGACACCGACAATTCCCACCTTTTCGCAGCCATCGGCTCTGCCTTAAACGCCTGGGAAAAGCGTGAGACGTCCTACACCATGGAGGAAATGACAGGCAAGCTCTCCTCCGAGATCAAGATGGAATTCGAGGTGGAGCGCATGGAGCCTCTCTTTGCGGACAAAGAAGCCTACGAGGAATTCAGGGAGCGCCACGGCAGGCATCATGTGGGCTCCGCCGACCTTGCCTCCTATAAAGGAAACGCATACTTAGGCATAGACGCCGGCTCCACCACCACCAAAATCGCACTGGTGGGCGAGGACGGCTCCCTGCTCTATTCTTTCTACAGCGGCAACGACGGCAGCCCCTTAAAGACAGCCATACGTTCCCTGAAAGAAATTTATGAGAAGCTTCCGGAGGGTGTGCGCATTGTGCGCTCCTGCTCCACCGGCTACGGCGAGGCGCTGATGAAGGCGGCATTCCTTTTGGACGACGGCGAGGTGGAGACTGTGGCTCACTATTATGCCGCCGCTTTCTTCAATCCTGACGTGGACTGTATCCTGGACATCGGCGGCCAGGACATGAAGTGCATCAAGATCAAAAACGGCACTGTGGACAGCGTGCAGCTCAACGAGGCCTGCTCCTCCGGCTGCGGCTCCTTTATCGAGACTTTCGCCAAGTCCTTGAATTACAGCGTGGAGGATTTTGCCAAAGCCGCCCTCTTTGCGGAGCATCCCATAGACCTTGGCACCCGCTGTACGGTCTTCATGAACTCCAAGGTCAAGCAGGCACAGAAGGAGGGCGCAGGCGTTCCTGATATCTCCGCGGGGCTCGCCTATTCCGTCATCAAGAACGCCCTCTTTAAGGTCATCAAGGTGTCCGACGCCTCGGAGCTTGGCAGGAATATCGTGGTGCAGGGCGGCACCTTCTATAATGACGCCGTGCTGCGCAGCTTTGAGAAGATTGCTGGCTGCCAGGCGATTCGCCCCGATATCGCCGGGATCATGGGGGCTTTTGGAGCCGCGCTGATCGCCAGGGACCGCTATGAAGGAACAGGAGACGCAGACACCTGCTGTTCTGCGGAAGGGCTGGAGACAGCGGATGCCTGCGGCTCTGCCAGGAAGCAGGGCGGCGCAGGCGCTGCCTCCGGCATGCTCTCCTACGAGAAGCTCTGCGCACTGCAGTATGAAACCAGCATGGCGAAGTGCAAGGGCTGCACCAACAGCTGCCGCCTGACCATCAACAAGTTCTCCGGCGGCAGGACCTTCATCTCCGGCAACCGCTGCGAGCGCGGCATCGGCGGTCAGAAGAACGCGGGCAATGTGCCGAACCTTTTTGAATATAAGCTCAAGAGGCTCTTTTCCTACCCTGCCCTGGAAGCGGACAAGGCGCCCAGGGGCACTGTGGGCATACCGAGAGTCTTAAATATGTACGAGAATTACCCCTTCTGGCACACCTTTTTTACCAGGCTGGGCTATCGGGTCGTCCTCTCCCCCAGCTCCAACAGGAAGATTTACGAGCTGGGCATTGAGTCCATCCCCAGCGAGTCCGAGTGTTATCCCGCCAAGCTGGCCCACGGGCATGTTACCTGGCTCATCAGGCAGGGCGTGGATTTCATCTTCTACCCGGCGCTGTTCTATGAGCGGGACGAAGTGGAGGGCGCCAACAATCACTACAACTGCCCCATTGTCACCTCCTATTCCGAGAATATCAAAAACAATGTGGAGGAGATCAGCGAGGGTAAGGCTGTCCTGCGCAATCCCTTTATGTCCTTCCGGGATCCGGGCACTGTCACCCAGGCTCTTTTAAAGGAATTCACGGAGCTTCCCCCGGAGGAAGTCCGGACCGCCGCAGAGTCTGCCTGGGAGGAGCTTGCCGCTGCCCGCAGGGACATGCAGAAAAAAGGCGAGGAGACTCTTGCCTGGTTAAAGGAAACAGGCAAGCGCGGCATTGTGCTGGCCGGGCGTCCTTACCATGTGGATCCCGAGATCAATCACGGCATTCCGGAGCTGATCACTTCCTTTGACATTGCCGTGCTGACGGAGGACTCCATTTCCCATCTGGGACACCCGGAGCGCCCCCTGATCGTGTCGGATCAGTGGATGTACCATTCCCGGCTGTACGCCGCTGCAAGCTACGTGAAGACGGTGGACAATCTGGACCTGATCCAGCTCAACTCCTTCGGCTGCGGGCTGGACGCCGTCACCACGGACCAGGTCAATGATATTTTATCCGGTTCCGACAAAATTTATACCTGCTTAAAAATTGATGAGGTAAACAATCTGGGCGCTGCCAGGATCCGCGTGCGCTCCCTGCTGTCTGCTATCCAGGTAAGGGAGAAGCAGCAGAAAAAGCGCACGCTCCAATCCTCCGCCATTGAAAAGGTGGCGTTCACAGAGGAGATGCGTTCGGATTACACCATTATCTGCCCCCAGATGTCGCCCATCCATTTCGAGATCATGGAGCCTGCCTTCAACGCCTGCGGCTATCATTTCGAGGTGCTGAACAACGACAACAGGCACTCCGTGGACATGGGGCTGAAATATGTCAACAATGACGCCTGCTACCCTTCCCTTCTGGTAGTGGGACAGATCATGGAAGCGCTGCTCTCGGGCAAATACGACCTGAACAAGACCGCGATCATCATGACCCAGACCGGAGGCGGGTGCAGGGCGACCAACTATGTGGGCTTCATCCGCCGTGCCCTGAAAAAAGCCGACATGGAGCAGATTCCCGTCATCTCCCTTAACCTGGCGGGCATCGAGAGCAATCCCGGCTTCCACCTGAATGCCGACCTGCTGATCCGCGCAGCCATTGCCGCCCAGTTCGGTGATATCTTCATGCGCTGCGTCTACCGCATGCGGCCCTATGAAGCCGTCCCCGGCAGCGTGGACGCCCTGCACCGGAAATGGCTGAAGGCCGTACAGGAATTTGTCTCCGCAAAGCGGATCAAAATTTTCAAATTTAACAGGCTCTGCCGGGAGATCATCAGGGACTTTGACCGCATTCCCTTAAAAGACATCAAGAAGCCCCGGGTTGGCATTGTAGGCGAGATTCTGGTGAAGTTCTCCCCTGCGGGAAACAATCACCTGGTGGAGCTTCTGGAGAGCGAAGGCGCGGAGGCTGTGGTGCCCGACCTGATCGACTTCATGCTCTACTGCTTCTACAACCAGATTTACAAGGCGGATGAACTTGGCATGAGCAAAAAGGCTGCCCGCGTCTCCGCCCTGGGCATCTGGGCCATCGAGCATGTCTTAAGGGGAGCCGCGGTAAAGGAGTTTAAAAAGAGCAGGCACTTTACCCCGCCTACGCCCATTCGGGAGATTGTCTCTTTTGCAGAGCCCATTGTCTCCATCGGAAATCAGACCGGGGAGGGATGGTTCCTCACCGGCGAGATGGTGGAGCTGATACACGACCATGTGCCAAACATCGTATGCACACAGCCTTTTGGCTGCCTTCCCAACCATGTGGTGGGCAAGGGCGTCATCAAGGCTCTGCGCAAGGCATATCCTGAGTCCAATATTGTCGCCATCGACTACGATCCCGGCGCCAGCGAGGTAAACCAGCTGAACCGCATCAAATTAATGCTGTCCACGGCGCAGAAGAATCTGCAGACAGGCAGTCAGAAAGAATCGGAATCCTCTGCGGCATCAAACGATGCAGATAGACCGGCTGTATAAATAAGCGGCATCCCCAGGCTGCCCAAGACCTGCACATTATGCAAAAAGACCGGATGACAGGAACCGTCAGGCTCCGTCATTCGGTCTTTTTTCATGCGGAGTATTGCGATCACTCCGCCGCTTACGTCAGAAGCTGCTCATGGCTCATTCCAGTCTTAGGAAGCTTCCTCCTCCCGGCTCTCCAGATACTGCTGCAGCACTGCCGCCACTTCGTCCGGCTGTAGTCCCGACTCCTCGATCAGTTCTTCTACCGCCTCCAGCTCCTTGAGCCGCTTCTCCTGATAGAGTTCCTCCAGCTCCCGCTTCTCTGATTCCACCCGTGTCATCAGCGCCTCTATCAGCTCCTGCTTAGTGGTTATTTTCTCTTCGATGCTCTTGCGTTGTCCTCTTGCCATAGACTTCTCCTTTCTACCGGATTGCCCGCAACAGTCCCGCCCCCATCCAAACATCTTCGGCTGCTTTCAGCCCTTTGGGCAACAATCTGAACTGTTGTGGCTGCTTTGGTCACAATCCTTTAATATAGTATATGGACAAGACTGGAAAAATATGCATAAAAATTTTACCTGCACCGCATCAGCCGCAAATTTCATATACAAACGTGCGCCCGCCGGGCGCACGAGTCAAAAACCCCGGCGGTGTCCCGCCGGGGTTTCCATAAGACTTAAATTTTCATTCAGTCTGCCGCAGCTTAGTTGCCTGCTGCATGATAAAGCTCGTTGATCTCCTTGGTTGCCTGCTCGCCGCCTGCTGTAAGCCATCTTGAAAGAGCGTCGTCAAGACCGTTCTCATCAATTTCGCCCTTGATGTACGCAACCTGAGCGTCTACGATGATGGTATTCATTGCACTGATAATCTCGCTGGATTCCATTACCTTAGGGCTGTAGCCGGCACCCATATTAGGAATAGCATAGTCTACGTTCCACAGCTTCAGAGCGTCCTCACGCTGCTGGATTGCCTCTGTGGGAGGAGCTGTGGTGATGGTCTGTGCATTTTCCGGCGCTGTGATCATGGTACGAGTCTGGTTGAAACCATATCTGTACTTTGTAGAACCAACACCGGATGCGTCCAGACCCTCTTCACCCTTGGTCCAAAGAAATACATATCCGTCTTCATCAATATTGTAAGTCACGTTCTCCCAGCCGTAATCCATGAGCTGAACCATCTCGCCGTCATTGATGTCGTTCAGGAACTGAAGCACACGTCTGAGCTGATCTTCTGTCTTGATGTTTTTGGTAGAAATCAGGATAGTTCCGTTGAATCCGCCGCCGTTACCTCTTACATGGACGCCGTTTCCAGTGTCAACAAAGCTCTCCAGCCTTACTGCAGGCTTCTCTACAGTACCAAAGCCCTGCTCGCGAAGACCGCCGCCGCCAAGCTCCCACTTACGCACATCGTCCAGAACCTGGATGAACACGCCAGCCTTACCTGTGGAAGCATAGTCCTTACGGATGCCGCCTGCGGAAATCTCTGTGAATGCAGGAATACCTTCCACGCTGCCGTCATTGATGAGCCCGTCTTCATAGAGAGCACGGATCTCCTTCATAGCAGTCTTGTATTCCTTGGTCTGGGTATAATGGATCAGGTCGCCCTTCTCGTCCAATCCCCATGTATCAGGAACATTGAACCATGCAAATATGCTCTTCAAAGCATCGTACCACTGATCCAGAACCAGGCCCTGGGTATCATGCAGACCATTGCCGTCAGGATCATTGTAGGTGAATGCATAAAGCATATCCTTGAATTCCTGCCATGTAATAGGATCGCTGATCTTCAGCTGCAGCTGCTCTGCCCAGTCTGAACGATAGCCCCAGCCAAGACGTCCCAGGTCTCTGCATCGAGGCAGGAAATAGAGGGAACCGTTGGTGGACAAAGCCCTGATGGTTGCCTCAGGGATTGCAGCCAGATTGTCATAATCGTCAATGTAAGGCATCAAATCCCAGAACAATCCTTCCTTTGCCGCCTGCAGGACAGTAGTATCATCGTCAAACGGCTTTGTGGGCCCAATAACGATATCCGCCACATTGCCTGCCTTGACTTTCTCAGTCAGCTGCTCATAATAGCTGCCTGTAGCCGTCCACTGCCAGTCAACGTCCATGTTGGTGTACTCGTTAATTCCAGTTACAACCTTGTCATACCACTCGTTGGGCTCCAGATGCTCGTCGTCAGAAGGAACTGCAAATGTTATCTTCATGGGCGCGGGCTTTGGTGTCTCTACCGGTGCGGGCGTACTGCTACTGCCGGACGGCGCACTTGTGTTTGACGGCGTGCTGCCGCCTGACGGTGTGCTGCTGCTTGGGTTGCTGTCGTCATTTCCGCATGCTGCCATACTGAATACCATGGCAGATGCAAGAGCGCCGGCAAGAACCTTGCTTGCTAATTTCTTTTTCATCTTTTTACCTCCGTTTAAAAAAGTGAATTGTTTCTATAGACCAGCGGGCAGGCTGCCCTGAAAGCAGCCCTTCCGCAAGACTACCAAAAATAGTTGGGGGTTACTGTTCTCCCCGAAAAGACAATTATTCTCCCGTTATACCAGATCTCTCAATACCCTGCATGAACTGCTTCTGTGCAAAGGCAAAGAACAAAAGCACCGGGGCGCTGATGATCATGGCGCCTGCCATTACCACAGCATCGTTCAGAGTATCCTCGCCGTCGTCCAGACCCAGCTCCCTCATCATCCGCTGCTGGTCTTCCGGCATGGCGTTCGCCGCAGCGACTATGGCTTTGATCCTGGGCGGCAGGAAAGCAAGGGAAGGCTTGGAAATATACAAACCTGTCTCATAAGCATCATTCCAATGCCACACTACGGACAGCACCAACGCCACCACTACCGTCGCCCTGGCCAGCGGGAAAACGATCCTCCAGAAAGTCATCATAAATCCGCAGCCATCAATCCTCGCCGCCTCCTCCAGGCTCTTGGGCACCGTCAGGAAGAACTGACGGAACAGGAAGATGTAGAGGGCGCCTCTCAGACCAAAGCCCAGGAATGTGGGTACCGTCAGAGGCAGGTAGGTATCCAGCCAGTGCAGGTTGGAATAGGTCAGGTACAAAGGTGTGATGATCGTCTGTGTAGGTACGATAAATGCCAGAAGCACCAGCCCGAACAGCAGCTTCTTCAGCGGGAAATTATACCTCGCAAATCCGTATCCTATAAAGGAACAGGCGATCACATGCCCCAGGGAGGCAAGCACTGTCACAATGGCAGAGTTCCTGATATATCTTGTTATATCCATGATCTGAAGGGCAATTGCATAATTCTCAAACTTGATCTCTGTTGGCAGCCATGCCACGGATGTACTGTTCAGGTCCGCGTCGGACATCAGGGATGTAGTGATCATGTATATGAACGGATAAATAAACACAAATGCCAATCCCAGAATAAGCAGATACATGACCAGCCTTACCAGGATATGCTTGACGCCGGTGAGGTTGGCATATTTGCGCTGAAACAGCCTCCACCGCAGCTTCAGGCTATTCAAAAGTGCGTTTGGGTGCTTTTTCAATTGTGAAGACTCTATGCTTGCGTTCACGCTTCTTTACCTCCTCTACTTCACTGGTGTGTATATGTTTCTGCATGATTCCAAATACGATCGCTACCAACACGCCGATAAATGCGAAATAAATCCATCCCAGCGCGGCGCCGTAGGCATAATCTTTCAATCCTGCCGTATTGACATATGTCAGCAGTTCGCTGGACTTGTTCGTGAAGGAATCAACCAGCGTATACACGAGGTTTAACAGCATCATGGGTGAGATCATCGGTATCGTCACCTTCCAGAATATCTCCCACTCCGTAGCTCCGTCAATCTTCGCCGCTTCATACAGAGCGGGCGATATGCTCTGCAGTCCCGACAGGAACAGCAGGATCTGCACACCGCAGCCCCACAGCACCGTCACCAGAATACCCAGTATTGCCTGCACCGCTTCCGTGATGGTGGAGCCGAAATACATGAGCACATTGTAAGGGATCAGGCGTCCGTCCATGATGTTCAGCACGGAACGGTCAACACCCTGGTTCAATAACTGCTGCATGACCTCTCCGCTCCCCAGAAGGAAGGGGATGAAAAACACAACTCGGAACAGTCCCCGGAACTTGATATCCCTGTTCAGGAGTACCGCTATGATCAGGGAGAGCACTATGGTCAGAGGAAAGCTGACCAGCGTATCCCTGATCGCACTCCCAAACAAAGGCAGGAACTGTGTATCCACCACAAAGCCCTGTATATACTTCGATACGGAGAAACCGCTCATATGCATACCCACAACCCTGATCTCCGTGCTGAAGCTCAGCCTGACGGAAAAGATAATGGGATATATGAAGAACATGATCAAGCCTATAATATAAGGTGCTACAAACACCAGCCCTTTCAGGGAATTCCTGGTGTGCAGATCCATTTTGAATTTTTTCTTACCCTGAGTGCTGTTGACCTGGGCATTCTGCGGCTTCTTCGTGGATTGCAGCTCCTGTTTGTTCTGAACTTCCTTCTTATTTTGAGATTTTACATTCTTCTGCTCCATTACCGCTCACCTCCCCCGACTACCAGATAATCCTTGGCAGGTACACTGACGCCGTCCGCGCTGACAGGCTCGTTACCGTAATTGACATAAACCTTTACACCGTTTGCATATTCCACACGTACCAGGTCATCTGTCAGGAAATCATGCCCGGTCATCTGCTGGCCGTAGACGACAGAAAGGTTATCCCGGAACTCATGGTAGGTATCCAGCATGATCCCTTCCCAGTCCATATAGGTGGATGAGAACAAGGAGTCATAGTCAGTATCGCGCAGATTCAATGCCGATTCATATGTGAGCTTGAAAACGGGAAGCGAACCATACTCGATCCATTTGAGCTTCTGTACCTGCAGGTCATAAGACAGGTTGCCTGACCCTTCCGTCGTGTAAGGGATCAGCCCGGACACTACCATCTGTACAAAGGGAACGGAGTAATCCGAAATAGACAGGCCATAGCTTCCCTCCCGCAGATTGTACAGATAATCCGCGGTGCCATACACGTACTGGTTGGAGCCCCTGACCGCGATCCCCCTGCCCGTCGCTTCCGTTGCAGAGAGCATCTCCCGCATTTTATCTGCGGTCTGCGCCTTGGTAAAGGTGCCGTTTGCACGTTCCACATTATAGTCCGGATAGACATAATATCCTGTCGACTCATAGGAGACGCCCAGCTGCCCATAGCCTTCCAGCTTCTTTAAAAGAGAGCTGTTGCGCTCAAAGGATGCCTGAGGATTCAGCAGGTAATAATTCAGTCCGTCCATATCGGATACGGCAATCTGGACACCAAGCCCGTTGACTGCAACATCTTCGTCTTCCCGCAGGCCGCCGGTCTTGGATGTCGCAAAGGTGGTGTCCACTCCCAGATATACCCTCGCCTGGGGATTAGACTCCAGATACTTATTCAGATTTTTCAGGCCGCTCTTGCCGCCCAGCTTGCCGGCAGGTCCCCATACCTCATCATTGTCATAGCCGTCCTGCCACGCCTGCAGCACCAGCTCCATGCTGTTCACGCCTGCGGCATTCAGCCTTTCCAGGATCTCCTGTACCTGTGCGTAGCTCGTCATGGAAATATACTCGTCAAAGACCATGCCGTCCTTTGTGACTCCCATGAGCAGCTGCAGGGCAAGCGGCATTTCGCCTTCGCTGTTGTCCGCCTGTTTGAGCAGCCCTTCCTTCAACAGGTAATTTCTGTATGTATTTGCCATTCCGCCGTAATTGGCATCATCGCCGCTTAAGAAGAAATAACGTACTTCCTTATCCTCCTGAATCAGCACCTTATCCACTCTCTGTATGACTCCGGCGCTGTTCGTAGCGCTGCCGGTGGATATGGAGTTTGCCCTGGCGTCAAAAACATTTCTTGTATAGAGTGCAAACCCTATGTGATTCAAAGCCATCCTGTTTGTCCCGGAAGGATAAACCTCCACACCGCTGTTCTCCTCGCCGTCAGATACCATGGCAAACAGGGCATAGTCCCCGTTCTTAATGCCGTACACCGGCAGGGACGCGGTATAGCGTTCATAGTTATCCTGTCCCCACAGGTTCATAAAGCTCACCGTCTTGTTGGTATAAGAAAAGTAGGAAGCTTTCAGCACATTGGAAGGCCTCGTATTGACCTTTTCGTAAGTAGTGATGGCGCCGCTGCCGTCGGGGTAGAAAAGATAACCGTCCTCATTTCCCGCTGACGCTCCCAGATAGGGCAGCACCTCAATGTTTGTCACTGCAAACTTATACTCCTCACGGATCTTGTCAACCGGAACACGAACCACTAACTGGTCATCCTCCAGTGTGTATTCTATCGTAACATAAATTCCCGGGGTTGTAAAGCCATATTCAACCGACACGCCATTGGGAATATATTCTGTCACCAGACTCTTGCACTCTGATCCCGCATAGACCTGACGCGGAGCGGTGTCTCTCTTTTTCAGGTCGTTGTACGTGATGCTTATGGGAGACTGCACATTGCCTTTCCAGAGCGTATTGAGGGATTCCACGTCAAACACCTCATCGTCCACAACGCTTTTCCAGACATGGCCACTCTTTAGATCCTTCACCTGAATGGCGCCCTTGGTCTCATTATAGAAAAGCTCAAGGTGATCCGTCTTGGCAATGGACACATACTTTCCGTCCTGCATCAGGTCAGCCGTCGCCTCCGGCGGCTCATAATCTTCGGAAAAACTGATCGCGTTTGCTTTCGCCTGACCAATCTTTGACACACCCCAGATCACGAATATGACGATGATGACGAAGAATATGATGGTGCCCAGCCTTTCTTTTAAAAAACGCTTAACCATAAAAGTCTCTTTCTCCTTTCCGCTCCTATCTTACAGGAAATTCAGCCTGAATTCTTCAACGATTCCGATGACGAACTGGATCATTCTTCCCGTCAGGATATAGCACAGTAATATTACCAGCCAAAGCACCAGCATCAAAAACGCCGAGACAAACATCATGCCAATGGTCTTCTTCAAGGTATAATTGTTCAGGATCATCATTGTCAGGAGCATGATCAGGAACATTCCAAGATACGCCAGCGCCGAGAAAACTCCGTACCAGGACTGCTGGGACTTGGACAACAGCCTCGACAGGAACATCAAAGGCGTATTGATCACTATAAAAGGCACAAGAGAAAGCGCCGAGGTAAAGGTGATCTCCCTCATTTTACTCTCACCGCCGGAGATACTTGTCGCCATGAAGGAGGCAGGTATCCACGATACGGGCACGATCCAGAGCTTTGCAAGCTCAAATATGGGGTTTACATCATCTATCTCTATGGATACCAGCGGGAAGTGTACCACGAACAGGTAAGCCATCCGCACGATAAAGGCGGTAATAAATATGATGAACGGCACTGCCATATTGATCCTTGTACGGTTGTAGCGGATCCCTTCCAGAGTGTCGATCGGATGGAGCAGCGTGTACAGCGAATACATGATCCCCTGCCCGACCCCCATCTTCTTATCCTTCTTTTCCAGGTAATCCCAATAGCCCTTCTTCGCATACTTGATGAACAGCCTTATGAGAATGATGATCAGCGCGATAACAGCCGCCGCGATCAGCAGGATCTGCACAAAGTACTTTCTTAAAACCACGTACTTGTACTCGTCGAACGCCATGGAGTAGACGCCTCTGTCACCCACCAGCTGGCTTTCCTCCATGGAAAGCTTGAATTCGCCCTGCTTGTAATAGGTTCTGGCGATACCCACATGGGCAAGGTCATAGTTCTCGTCAGTGGCAAGAACCTTGCGCCACAGCTCATAGGAGCCTGCATAGTCACCGTTGTTGTAAAGCGAAGTTGCCTCATGGACATTCTGTATGAACTCCGTGGGCTCAAACACCTGGATGTTGCAGTTGGTGCTGTCCAGGATCAGCAGGTTTCCCCTGCTGTCTACGTCAATGGCTGCCGGCCTGGTAAAAGTACCCGCCTTGGAACCCTTGCCGCCGAAGGCAACCAGCATATTACCGTCCTGATCATACTGGTACACCTTGCCGTTAAGCCTCTCAATGACAGTCACGATACCCTCGCTGTCCACGCAGATGTCCGCGAAGATAGGCTCCATGTACATGCCTGTGTCATCAAAATACTCACCGAACCTGAAGGTATTGCCCGCCACCACGGACTTCAGGATCTTTTTGTTGATGAAATCCGAAATGGGGTTCCTGACGGAATTACCCACAGTCTTATACTTTCTGTAAATATTGTTTCCCACGGAGTTCAGCTTCTTGATCTCGCCTTCCTCACGCTCCATGCTGGTGGCGTAGATCATGCCATCATCGCCCAGGGTCAGATTTACATAAGAGGAAGCCAGACGCTTGGCTATGGTAGCCTGCTGCTGCTCCGATGCGAACATCCTCATCAGCACCTCTGTCAGGCTGTATCCGATGTTGGTCTGGCCATAGAATCCACGGAATTCGCCGTTGCCGTCCATTGCCATGATATTCTCGCCCTTGACCACATAGATATAACCTGTCTTGCTGACGATCAGCTTGGAGGGGGTGAACACATCACCTGTGTTCAGTTCACTCTCCGGGTTTAAGAATTCTTCCACAAACTTCCCCTCGGGATCCATGTGGACGATACGGTTGTTCTCCGTATCCGCAACATACATATCGCCGTCATCATCCACAAATATGCCCTGGGGCTGCTTAAACGCCTTATCCGGGCCATAGAAGATGCCTGTGGTCTCATAATTGCTGTTCATTTTGACAATACGCTTATTGCCGGTATCAACAATGTAGATATTGTCATTTTTATCCACAAAGAGATCCTGCGGATTCATAAAATACCGTTGTTGATCCTCATAGTCCCCAATGTTGTTGATCGTCTTCACCACATTGTAGGACTGGGGGACAGGCTGACGGTAGCTGTCATTTCCGGTCACATAGTTATCCGTCCCTGCGGCCAAGACCGTCTGGGAAACTGTCAACATACATGTAATACCGGCTAACAGACCAACGCCTATTTTCTTCAGCGATTTCATATCTTCCCTCCGTTCCGGTTATCCCTTTATTCCAGAATATGTCATAGTTTCCATTACCTTGCCCTGCATGATGGTAAAGATGATGATCGTAGGACAGGTCATCAAAAAGCTCGCTGCCGCAACCGCTCCCGCACGTCCCACGGACATGCCTGCCGCACCGCCGCCGATGGTCTGCAGCGCAAGGGGAAGGGTCTTCATCGCCTGGCTGGTCACGTAAATAAGGGGGGAGAAATAGTCGTTCCAGTTATTTACAAAGGAGAACACCACCAGGGTAGCAAGCGCCGGCTTCAGCGCCGGGATCACCATCTGCATGAATATCCTGAACTCGCCGGCGCCGTCGATACGTGCCGCCTCGATCAGTTCATCAGGAAACTGCTCCACAAACTGCTTTAACAGGAAAATATTGTATGCCACAGCAATACTGGGCAGGATCAGCGCGCCATATGTATTGATCAGCCCCAGTCCGTTTACTACCATGTAGCTGGGGATCTTGGTCACATGGGCCGAAAAGGACAACGCGATCAAAATAAGGTTAAAAATGAACCTTCCTCCGGGAGGATTGAACTTCACCAGAGAGTAAGCACCCAGTGCAGACACGATAACCGTACAGATAACGATAGCCGTGGTAATGATGATGCTGTTGAAAGCATAACGGGTGAAAGGCACCGTGGAGCTTCCAAGCGAAACCACCAGGTCGCTGAAATTCTTTGTTGTCGGGTTTGACACAAAGAACCGCGGCGGATATAAGAACAATTCATCCAACGGCTTGAATGCCGTACAAATCAGATAAATCAGCGGCAGCACCGTGAAAGCCACAAGGGCGATCATGACGATATAGAGCATCACTCTCGCAAACGTAATGTGCAGCCACTGTCCTCTGAACCATCTTATCTTTAACATTACAGTTCCTCTCTTTCCTTGATATTTCTGATTCTATGCACCATATGCCCCCGGCCTTATTCGCCCTTGGAGGACAGGAAATGCATGACCAGACGGCTGAGTATGAAGGTGATGACGAACAGCACCACAGCCACGGCAGACGCATATCCCATCTGGAAACGGATAAATGCATAGTCGTACAGGTGCGCCACAATGGTATGCGCCGAATAGTTCGGGCTGGGCATACCTGCAACCGATGTCGCAATATCAAATACGCTGAAAGCACCCACGATGGAGTTGATGGCGCCGAACAGCAGCTGGGGCTTCATAACAGGCAGCGTAATGTAGATCAGCTCCTGGAACTTGCTCCTGATACCGTCGATAGCGCCCGCCTCGTAATATTCTCTGGACACGTTCTGCAGTCCGGCGAGGAACACAAGGAAACCGGTACCCATACTCATCCACAGCGAGATGAACATTACCACTCCCATGATATAAGTAGGATTTGTATTCCAGAGAATCGGCTCATCAATGAGTCCCATATTCAGCAGGAAGTTGTTCAGATATCCCTTACGGTCACTGGAGAAGATTACCATCCACACCTGTGACATGGCGATACCACTGCAGATGGAGGGCGCATAAAAGGCAAGCGCGAACGCCCTCTTAAATTTCAGCTGGTTGATGACCCATGCTGCAAAGAAGGAAAGCAGATATCCCACAGGTCCCGTTATGATGGCAAACTTCAAAGTATTGCTCAAACCTATCAGGAAAACTTCATCGTCAAGGAAAAGCAGCTTGTAATTGTTCAGACCCACAAACTTTGGTGTCTGCATCATGTTATAATTTGTAAAGCTCAGCCCCATAGCTGTCAGCACAGGAGCTACGACAAATATCGTGAACAGAATGAGGAAAGGCGCCAGGAATGCGTACCCTATCCAGTTTTTCTGCCACCAGACTTTAATTCCCTGCTTATTTTTCACATTCAAATTCTTTGTTTTACCGCTCATCCGCTATCACCCCGTATTCTTCCTGTTTAGAACGCATCTCACGGTTGATATCCTTGACGGCCTGTTCGAGGGCCTCTCTCACATCACCGCCGCTGATGACCACTGTGGTCCATGCGTTTGTCATATGGCGTGTCGTCATATAGCTGCCGAGCACCGTAGGGGTCTCCTGGGACCACTGCCACATTTCCTCCAGCGTCTCAAGGTCTTCGTCATTCCACGCAAGGCTTAAGAACGCATCCTTGTTGGCAGTGTTCCATCTCGCCTCAGCTCCCATCAGTGCTTCCACTTCCTTTGCAAACCGCTCCTGGGTCTCCGTGCTACTCCACCACTTCAGGAACTTCCAGCTCTGCTCAGGCTTATCGCTCTGCTTCATGATGACATCGCCCTGGGCTGCGATAGCGCCCGCCGCACGGTTAATGGAACCGTCTGCCTGCCTCACGCCGGGCAGGGGGGCAATACCCCATCTTCCCGCAATCTCAGGAGCCGCCACGGAAAGCTGCATATACATATTGAAGTCGCCAACGCCCAAGGGCATGATGCCGCTTCTCATGTACTGATAGAAATTGGCAGTCTCCGGAACGCCGTAGTTGGTGAACAGCTCCGTATATTCCTTAAATGCCTGATATGCCTCCGGCGTATCCAGCGCGGACTTCATGCCGTCCTCGGTGTAGAAGCTTCCGCCGTTCTGGAACAGGAACTGTGTAAAGTCACGTCCAAAATAAAATTCCAACCCGTTCTGATACAATGCCGGCAGTACATAATCATACAAATCCGTCCGCACATCGGGGAGCTGGATGCCGTACCGGGTCAGCAGGTCCTTGCGGTAAAACATTACGTTAAAGTTCATGGTCTCGGGAATCGCATAGACGCCTCCCATGTATTCATAAGGCGTCAGCGTCGCTTCCACGAACTGGCTCTTTACTTCTTCAAATCCATCCATCTTTGAAAGGTCATACACCTGGTCACGGATTGCAAATTCCACAGGCGAGGTAACATCCACGCCCAGCGCCACATCAGGTGCCTTCCCGGACGTAATGGACAGCATCAGCGCATTTACCTGGCCGGCATTCAGCTGCGAAGCAGGGAGCACGTTCACGTTGATGGCAATCCCCGACTCGGGAGTAAAGCTCTCGTCCGCCAGCTCCTTGATCACCTCTGCCCACTCCGTACCTCTGGCGATCCATACATTGATGGTATCTGTAACGACAACATCTTCAGAGAGGACGCCACCTACATTGTCATAATCCTTGGTAAAGGAAACCAGGAACTGCTTCATGGTAGCTCCCATCCTCTGGAATATATTGGAAGAAGCGCTCTTCCACTCCTCCTCCGGGCTGCCTACCAGGAACCAGTCGATCACCAGCGGCAGGCTCTGCAGGGAGAGATACCACTCTGACAGGCTGGTCTGGGAGCTCGTCAGATCCCCTATCTTCTTTGCGATCTTGTAAGGATCGTCCAGCATGGTCTGCACCTGTGTCTGGATGGACAGGAAGTTATTTGCCATCGCAGGTCTTTTTGCAGCCAGATTGCTGATCGCCTCGTACTTCTCGCCCATGCTCTGGACTATGTATTCCATCGATGACCTCAGGGTCGGGATCTTGTCGAAAAATCCGTAATCATAGTTAGGGTCAGGGTTGCTGCCTGCAAGCAGGTTGATGTCCAGCAAAGCGCTGGAAATGACCTCAATATCTTTCTGGATAGAAGAAAGGATCGGTCCCAGCTCGCCCATCTTCACTGTCATGGTGAACGTATGGGGCCCTTCTGTCAGATAGAACAGATAAGGATCATCATTTTCATCACTCAGAGTCTCCAGGGACCAGCTGGTATTATAATCAAACGCATACTCCAGAAGCTCCTGGAACGGCACCTCGCCGTCAATGGCTATCTGCCTGTAGGAAGGGAGCCCGTCATTCCAGGACTGCTTTACATACATGCCTATCTTGTAAAGCCCTGTCTCAGGCGCATAAATTTCCCAGGTTATGCTCTGGTTGCCGGTACACCAGCGGTAGCCGCCCATTACGTTCAGCTTACGGCTGGTATCCGATGCAGGCTCTACCAGGGGATCTCCGTCGTTGTCACGCCTCAGCGTGATGTTGTTCTTTTCCTTTGTGGATTTCTCCGCCTGAATATGAGATTTTTTTATGTCTTCCGCGGACCTAACCGTGGGCGCGGGCTTATAGCCGTTGGCTTCATATTCTGCCTTGACCTCCGCATAGGTCTTGTACTCCTTGGGCGGCACCAGGCGGATACCGGAGAAATAGATGTCCACTTTGTTGTAAATGAGCTGGATCGTGTGTGTTCCCTTTGTCAGGTACAGGCTGAATGCCTCCGGATAAATACCCGAAGTATCCTGCAGCCTGCCCGTCCGCCAGCCGGGAATCTCCTCCTGGGCGGGCCTCGTCTCGTCGCCCACACTGTTCACCACCGGCTCTCCTGCATCCTTGAAATAACGTTCAAAGGTGATGTCGCTGGCTTCTTCAAAAGGCGCCTCACCGTCCACGTACAGGATCCTTTTTCCCGCGTCGGAAGCCCCCGGCACCAGATAGTAATCAAATTCCATCTGATACAGGGCGTCCTCGGGAACATTCACCGTGAACTCAATGTACTCTGCACTTTTTTCGGAAAAAGCCGCCGTCCGTCCTTCGTATTGCTGGGTCTTCAAGCCCCCCCCATTGCCGCGGATGCCTGACAGAGGCACATCGATCGTCGATGCCGCGTTCTTCACATTCCCGTGCTCTGCGGAATACGCTTCATATGTATCGCTCTCACCGGAACTTCCATATTTCCAGTCAATCTCGACGCCCTCAAAGCCCACGTACTTGTCTTTGAGTGGTACTCCAGGCGCCGCCTTGGCTGTCATGGAAGAACCGGAAATGCCGCTGCCCGCTATCATTGCGGACGTCATTAGAAGTGCAATTCCCTTTTTGCACCGGTGCGTTGGTCGTTTTACCCCGCTGCTCTTCATGCTTACCTTCCTCCCTTTAGTGTATTTTTTACATGATTGTTTGGAATTTTTCATTTCAAGTAAGCAGTTTACCTACTTCCTTAACAGTATTAGTGTAACATTTTTATAAATTTTTTGCAATTGCTTTTTTTAATTTTAATTTATGTTTTTTTTAATTTTATTAATTATTTGTACAAAAATGGCATCTTTTCAGCCATCTTAACTGGTCATTTTTTGATATCATTGCGTAAAATTTGATATATATGGGCTTTTTCGATGGCTTCCCAACAAAACTGCCATAAAAATGCATTTTTGTCATTTTTGCCAAATCGTTAAATCTTTAACATATTTTGCCGAAAAAAAGGCGCCGATCCAGACGCCTTTTTCGTCAATCTGACGAATTTTTGAAGTTTTTTTGCACAATTATTTCAAATCATCATCGCGTATTGCCGCGATCTCAGGATCCATTTCATCATGAAATATCCTTTCATCGTCCTCTTCCTCATTATCCTTGACAGGATTCCTGGCGGCAGCCAGTTCCTCTATCCTCAAAAAGAACTTGTTGTACAGCAGCGCCGACAGATAGGAATGGAAGGAAAAGCCAAACAAAAAGACGATGGGGACCAGGAAATTCGTATACATCACAGCCAGGGCCGGCACAAAGAACAGCACGATCATCAGGAGCGTCCTGGGAAACTGCAGGAGGCTTGCCTTAAAGGCATTCTTGATCGTCTTGAACACCGGGTTGACAAACTTCGCCTGCATGGGAAAAACAAACATGGACGTACACAGGGTGACGATGGACACAAAGAGCACTGCCATCCTTATGATAAAGGGGAACTCCACAGGCGCATAATACATGATAAGGATATCTCCCACCACGGCTGCGATCACCCATAATATAATGAACCATATTCCCGTGGCCTGCTTAAAGTTCTCCTTAAATGCCTTAAAATATCCCCTTATCAGATAGTTTTCTTCATTGCGGACCAGCTTCAGGCACATGTAATCCAGCGCCGTGAATGCCGCTCCCGCCGTAACTATGGGGATACAGCAGATCATTGTCAGAAAATTCAGGATCATCAGGTCAGCCAGCCTGCCCAGTGTCTGCATCAGCGGACTGTCAATATTAAACATACCATTCATCTCTTTGTCCCATCCTTGTCAAAAGTGTACCGGCACCATTGCCTTTTTTTCCGCCGCCTTCCGCAAAACCCCTACGGCTCAATCAGCCCTTTTTCAAGAAGCAGCTCCAGAAGCCTTGTATCACGCAGCCTCCATTCCTCTTTAATATTCTTCCGATTCTCGGAAATAATAGTCCCCAGTTTCTCCCATACCGGATGGAAACCGCGCTTAATCTCACTCTCCGTCATCCTCATCTCCACGCGTTCCTCACCCGCCTCACAAAAATAGACATAAGAATGCTTTATGTACTTCTTATCCTCCTCATAGATATCCCTCCGGATCTCTATGACCTCGCCGCAGTACCTGACGGAAGCCCTGTCCACCACAATCCCCGTCTCCTCGGCAACCTCCCTGCACAGGGCATCCACAAGGCTCTCGCCCTCCTCCATGCCGCCCCCGGGTATCTTGTACTCCCCGTCATCGCTAAGCTGCATGGCATATTTCCCGTCCCGGCAGATGATCCCCCTGGTGGCATACCGCTCGATAAGCGGCATATAGTCCGTATAGTTCTTCCCATCCTCCACCATCAGCACCCCTGCAACTTCGGACTTACCGTCCCCTCCCGGCAAAGACCCGCCCGCCGGCTCCGCCATCTCCAGTCCCATCGCCCTGATCCTCCATCCCGTTATCATGCCGCCTAAAGGCTTTTCGGCTAAAATGTCTTCCCACCATTCTACCACATAACTTCCAAGGGGACAAGACGGAATCTGCCTTTCATGTCCAATAAGGCTTCTGGTCTTTGTGGGAAAATTCCTTCATCTTCCCCTTAAAGTCTGACAACAGCGCCCCATAGCGCGCTCTCTGACGCTCATTCAGCCTGCCCTCCGCCTGCAGCTGCTCAAAACGGCTCTCAAACTGTCTCAGATAATCCTGCGCCGCATCCTTGTAATTATTCGCAACATTGGATGCGATCCTCTCTACCAGCGCCTCCAGCTCCCTGTTGGCCTTGGCACCGCGAAATAAATTTAACATGTCGTATCCTCTATTCCAGTTCCCGCCTGCGGGAACTTTTCCGCCTCTGCGCTCCATCGCCCCCTGGTCTGGGAGTAATTTTCAGCTGCATAGTACACGCATCTGAAAATTCTCCCGGGGCGTCTACGCTCCGAGGCTGTTTTAAAGTTCTCCTATTCCAGTTCCCGCCTGCGGGAACTTTTCCGCCTCTGCGCTCCATCGCCCACTTTAAGTCAACCGCGCAGGTCAATCTCAACTGTCCGGCTGAGAGCTCCCTTCCTGCCCCCCTCAAAGACCGCCGCCACGCAGTACTGCCAGACCGCTCCCGCCTCCGCGCTGAAGGGCAGCGTCGCGTAAGCCTCCTTCTCCTGGCGCGTCACCGTCCGTACCTCCCGAAGGGCGCCCTCTCCCTCTTTCCTGGCATACACTGCATAAGAGACTGCGCCATCCACCGGGCTCCAGTTGAGCAGAAAGCTCCCCCTGCCGTTATCCACCGAAACCTCCTGTGCCACAAAGCCGTTGACCATATCAGTCGGCATTGATTCTCCGCAGGAAGCCTCTCCCTCCCTCCCGGCATCCATGACGCCCTTTACAGCGTCCGGAGCACCGCAGGGCTTTCTGACCATGGCCTTTATCTCCTCCTCCCCTTTTGGCGCCGCCAGCCTCTTGAGCACATCCAGCCTGTCATCCGCCTGATACTCCAGGATCAGCTGCACCACCAGATTGGCATAGACCATGGCTCCGTACTCCTGCAGATGCGCGTTATCGGACACCCCCGCCGCATAAGCGCCGCCCGGATACTGACCTTCCGCCGCCCACAGGTAAATTTTTTTGCTCTCCACCTCACCGATCCGATTCAGATAAGCGGTGCTCCGCTCCCCCAGATCCAGCAGTGGGATCCCCGTCCTCTCCGCCAGCTCCCTCATCTTCCCACGGTAGTCGTCGAAGCAGATGACAAATCTGCCGGCCCCATCCGTACACCGCATGGTAACAGGCGTCACAAACACACACTGGGCGCCGCGTCTCTCGCAGGCATCCACATACCGCTGCAGAAATAAGGGATACTCTTCCAAAGAAATATAACGGTTGGGACGCAGCTTATTATTATCATTATGGGCAAACTGCAGAAACATAAAGTCCCCGGGACAGAGAACCTCCAGCGCCTGGTCCAGCTTCCCCTCATCATAGAAAGAACGGGCACTCCGCCCGGCAATCGCCCTGTTCTCAATGGCAATCTCCGGAAGCTCATACGTCTTTGCCACGCCATAGCTGCTCCTCTCTGCGGGGTACTCCCGAACTTCCTCCGCCCCCTGGAAAAAGCGATACAGCACCTGCCCCCACCCGGTCTGCGGGTAGGAACGCTCCCCATAACTCTGCACAGTGGAATCAGAAATCAGGAACACATGAGGCTTGTCCCTCTTTTGTTTTGGTTCCTGGGGAACAATATCCAATTCCCGAAGATACACATCCCCCTCCACAACCTCGCTGTGGATATCCGGCACAGCCCCCGCCGCAAACCGCAGCACAAAAGCCCCGTCCGTCATGCAGGCAATAAATGAAACCTCCTTCTCCTCCCCCGGCTCCACCGTGACGGCTTCCTGCTTTACCACATTATTCAGACGGATATGACAGGTATAAGCCCGGCTGCCCGGATTGACCAACACGGTTCTCACCAGATAATTGCTGCCTTCCAGCCTCGTCACAAGCTCCGTAGTCTCCTCATAATAATAAATCCCAAAACCTGTCTCCTCAATCTCCTGCCACACCCGGCTGTGCAGCTTCCAGAGCCCTCCCTGCCTCTCCAGGAAACGCGCACTCTCCTCCACATGGGGCATCCTGGGATAATACACGCCATCCACCCAGCCCGCCGCTTCTTCCTGATATACCACATCCCGAAAAACGATTGATTCGTACATCTCTTTTTCCTCCTATTTTGAGTTCCGCCTCTGCACTGCAACGCCCCCTAGTCTGGAAGAAAATTTCATCTGCATAGGACGCAGCTGCAATTTTCTTCCGGGTCGTTTCCGCTGCGAGGCTGTTTTTTAGTCCCGCCTCTGCTTCCGGTTTTTTATTATTGTAACGCACTGTCCGCGGACTGTACAAGATAATCCTTAATCTCATCCAGCATATCCGCCGCAAACTGCCGCGCCAGCTCCCTGTCTGCCAGCGATTCTCCGCCGGAGCCGACAGTTCCTCCAGCCCTCTCTGCCCCGCAGCAGCCCACCGCTCCATAAGCGTCCAGCGCCCCCTGTATAAGCCCCCTGTACTTCCCAGATACATTCCTCAATCCCCATTCGCCGCCCCCCGCCTTTGAGAGGCACAGCCCTTCCTTCAAAAAAGCCCCTGCCCTGCAAAGATTAAGGATCACATACACCGCATTGCCCTCAATGTCCTCTACCGCATTTTCCACATCATGCCAGATACTGTCCGCATAATCCCTTTTTGGCACCTCCCCAAAGACATCACGGACCGACTCCCCATACAACGTGGTCCCATACCTGTTAATGACCGTAAAATGGGCCGCAAGATCCCTGTCCACCCCCTTCATATTCCGTATGTAATCCTCCGGCCTCTCCTGAAACCACCACAGATGACAGGGCGAAAAATGCAGTTCAAAGGGCGTTGGATAAACAAAGGGCTTGCAGTATTTCCTCTGCACGACACTCAGCTCCAGCCCCTTTGCCGGAGCCCTCTCGTTCATCTGCACAACCCGCTCCATAAATCTCACCTTCTGCCTGTCCGAAATCCCGTCTTCAACCACAACAATAAGATCAATATCGCTCTTTTCCGGATTAAAACATCCCATAGCCATGGAACCATGGAGGTAAATTCCCGTCAGCAGGTTCCTGCTGCCCACACCCCTTATTCCGGCTGCCTCTCCCCTGAGAGCTTCTCCCCCGGAAACTCCTTCCCCGCGCGCTTCTCCCCCAGAAACTCCTTCCCCGGGCGCTTCTCCCCCAAAGACTTCCCTGCACATAGCAACAAATTCATCCAACAAGCTCTGATAATTCACAGCGTCCCGCCCTTTCCCTCCAACTGCCCGCAGAAACCCACACTCCCGCGGACCTCAAAACTTCCGCCACCCTGCACACCTCCAAAGACAGCTTCCCTGCTGCACTGCAGATTACGCTTCCCTTAGTCACTCCAGGATAGTCTGCATATCCAAAATTTTCCACCCGCCCTCCACATAACCGTAAAAATACCGCATGTGTGTGGTATCGGTCCTCACCGTCCTGGCGCTCAGGGCAATTCGTTTATCAAAATAAATTTCACAGGAGAACAGCTCGTCCGAATATCTGATATACTGGGAAACCTGCTCATTTTCAAAGGTAGGCTCCGAGTGCGCGCTGTATGTCCACATGTCCTCTTTCCGATAATTATCCGCCAGCTTCAGATAATAAGAATCCTTCGGAAATAAATCCGCAATGGGCTTTACGCTGGTCCGGCATCCCGGCAGGTCGCCGGAAAAGAAATTGGTATAGCGTTCCGCGTTCTCCAGGACCCATGCCGCCAGTTTGGCATCCATCTCAGAGACGGCAAATTGATCCACCGCTATCCGTGTATGTCCCGCCTCATAATCCTCCTCATATTCCACGGACACCCCGGAGGCATCCCTGATCTCTATCTCAGGCTTTTCAAACAGATTCTCCACATGATATTCCATCAGCCGCGGCACTGCCATATAATCCTTCACATACTGGAAGCATTCCGGTATCACGGCATTTCCGGTAAGTTCTCCCGCCCCCAGTTCCTGACCGTTGACCAGGACGCCATAGCCTTCGGGCACCATCACCGTGACGCTTTCCGACGGCGGCGCCAGCACGGGTTCTGCGGACCCTACCGCCCATTGACACATTGTCAGTATGAACATGAGTGGCTCCGAAGATGCCTCCCGCAAGGTGAGCACGCCAACCTGTTCTCCGTCCGCATAAGCCCGGTATACCGGGGAAGACACGTCATAACTCCCCTTATCCTGAAGCCAGACAATGTCCTTGCCCTGTACACTCTTATCATAATAAGCGGCAACCTCCTCTGCCGACTCAAAGCGCGTGGGTACATTGATCACCCCAAAAACACTGCTGATACCGCCGTTTATGATCTGTTCCGTCAGTCCCTCCACAAAATACTCCGGCTGTGCCGCCTCATAACGAACCAGACATTTCTGCACATAGTTGATGACAAGGACCCAGAAAGCTACACATGCCGCCAGAAAACACAGATAGCCGATCAGGAAAACAGGTACCTTTTTCTTCTTCATAAGCTAATCCCTCCTCTCGACCACATACGCCGTGGGCAGTTTCCAGGAGGATGTGGAATAATACAGGGTCACGCTGGTCATCTCATAAGCGCCGTTATAATACATGGCGGATGAGCTCCCCCCGTCCAGGTTCGCCGCATTCACCGCCCCGTATTCCTGCATGATGGCAATAAGATCCGCCGCCGTTGCCCCCAGATGCCCGGAAGCCCCGCGCCCGTCCGTCACCAGCATCAGCACCGTGCCGTCCTCCCTCTGCCCGATCGCTGTCCGGGGATTGGCGCCGCTGCCGGATCCGCTTATCTCCCGCGCCTTGCCGTTAATGATCAGTTTGGTGAAATGATTGTTGTTGCCCTTGACATCCTTAAAGCTGACAGCATCGCGGATCCGCTCCTTTTCCACCATCTCCTCCACCTGCTTGGCCGTCATGGCCCCGATATCCTTGACCACGAGGATATTATCCCTGTTAAAGCCTATCATGACATCTCCCTTTTGGGGAACATTATACTGAATCTGCCCCTCGCAGACCACCAGCCCCTTGGGCTTCCCGCCCCAGTTGCCGTTTGAGTAATACTCTCCCCCATTGACTCCCGCCAGATAGCCTCCCTCTGTCACCAGCTCCCCCAGAGTCTTTCCATCCTTGCTCTGATTATCATCCGACCAGGGATAGATCGTGGCAAGCTTCACCCGGGAAGGATCACTTACAATCATCATCTTTGCCATAAAAGACCTGCCGGCTATCTCCTCGATCCTGATCCCGTCCGGATTTCCCGCCAGCTCCCCGTCCTGATTTCCCGACTCCTCCGAACCGACTGTATCGCCCGTGCCCCCGCTCCCGTCCCCCGGCGTTCCCTGGGACACACTGGGCGACTGCACAGAGATCATGCCTGTATTCACATCCTCGAATATCTGCGACATACTGTTCTCATCGGTAATGGCAAGGATTTCTTCATCCGTAAAATACCATGAGGCAAGAAATTTCAGTGCTCCCGTCTCCAAAATCGTAGAGACAAACAGATTCTTAGCCGCCTTTGACGTTCCGTTGCATATGACCCAGAGCGTGGAATAGGCGCCCACAAATGTCACCACCACAAAAGTGGCAAGCACCAGAATCACGCGCCCCATCACCCTCAATACACCTGATCTTCTTTTTTTCCCATGTCGTCTCCCGGAACCATCTGCCTCTATGATCCCATACGCTTCACTTACCTCATACATATCATCTGACCCGCTTGTATCATCTATGTCCCCTGTACAATCAATCCCGTAAATCATATTTATCTTGACAGCCTCGTCCAAACCGCCTGGCCCATATACTCTGCTGACCTCATCCGCCTCGCCTGGCTCATACACCTCTACGACCTCATCCGCCTCGCCTGGCTCATATACCCTGTTGACCTCATCTGCCTCGCCAGCCTCATACGCCTCGCTGACCTCATCCGACCCGCCTGGCTCATATACCTCACTTACCTCATCCGCCTCACTTGGCTCATACACCTCGCTGACCTCATCTACCTCGCCCGACTCATACAGCCTGACAGCC
>CAOKQK010000046.1 GCA_948470905.1 uncultured Lachnospiraceae bacterium
AGGCCCCCCGTTTCTGAAGTTCCTGTACAGATTTTCGAGGATATGTTTTGAGTGTGCAGGTTTCAGCAACAGAGGTGTGGCAGCCTGCGGTGGGTATCCTGGACTTGTGCAATCGGGAAAATGACCCAAATATTCGCACAGGGGGGCGGAACGGAGTACGAGGAGGTATAAGTATGAGAGGAATAATTTGGAACGGAGTTCCCTGGTTTGACCAGGACGGCGATGTGGTGAATGCCCACGGGGCATGTATCGTCATGGAGGGCGGTGTGTATTACCTGTTCGGGGAGTATAAGACAAATGACGAAAATCGTTACAATGGTTTTTCCTGTTACTCCTCCCATGACCTTGGGGAATGGAAATACGAGGGGATGGCTCTGGCGCCGGACGCGGGCAGCCTGCTGGGACCGGGGCGCATAGGCGAGCGAGTGAAAGTGGTAAAGTCGGCAAAGACAGGGAAATATATCATGCTCATGCACACGGACAATCTGACTTATTCCGACCCATGCATCGGAGTGGCAGTATGTGACACCGTAAACGGCAGCTATACTTTTGTGGGACCTTTGCTGTACAAGGGGGAAAAGGTCAGAAAATGGGACATGGGCACTTTCGTCGACGATGACGGCAGAGCTTACCTGCTGACCCATGAGGGCAATATCTACCGGCTGAACGGGGAATGCACGGAGGCGGAGGAGCTTGTGGCGGAAGGGATTGCCCCCGGAGGGGAATCCCCGGCAATGTGCAGGTATCAGGGAAAATATTACATTATGTTTTCCAACAAGACCAGCTGGGAGCGCAATGACAACTATTATCTGACGGCGGATGACATATCGGGTCCCTGGACAATGAAAGGGCTGTTCTGTCCCCGGGGAAGCCTTACCTACAATACGCAGTGTTCCTATATTTTCGATTGCCAGACGGCAGACGGCACAGTGAAGATGTACCTGGGGGACAGGTGGTCCTACCCCAGGCAGGCGTCGGCGGCAACACTGGTCATGCTTCCTCTGGAATTTGAGGATGGCACTATGAGGATCAGCCGGTACATGCAGGCGTGGCATCCCTACGGCGGAAGCCAGTGGCAGGAACCGGAACCCCGGACTTTTGAGTTCCATTCAGATGTAAAGGGAGAGGAAGCTCAGGTGGTATTTGAAGTCCTCGATGCCCATGAGCAGGCGGCTGATTTTGTGCCTGCTTCCGGCGGCAGGTCTTATGCTTTCGGGTCCGCCTATGGCAGTGGAGTGCCTGCTTATGGGACGGTCTGCGGAGGCAGGATAGTTCTCTTTGGTTCGGCTTCCGACCAGGGAGGATACTGTCGGGTGCAGATTATAGACAGAGAGGAAAGGAGAGTCAACGAGTCTGTCATTGATTTTTACAGCGCTGTGCCCATGAAAGGAATCAGGTACGTCTCGCCGAGACTGGGGAGCGGGGAATATATGCTCTGTGTGACGGTATTGGGCGAGGGCGGCGAGTGGTTTAAGAAAGATGGGACGCGCTATGGCAGTAAGGGTTGCCGAGTGGATATTTGCGGTTATGTGGTGGAGGCAGAGCGGGGAGTGCCTGAAGAAGGCTGAATGCATTAAGAATGGCTGAGACAATTGTGTTATATAAAGCGGAGGTGCCGTTTATTGCCGCGGGCAATGAGTCACAAGTCCAGAGAAGTAAACTTCCTGAAAGTTTTTTCTCTGGACTTTGACGAATGCCGCGAGGGTCAAAAAACCCCGTCAGCTTGCTGCGGGGTTTTTTATTGTCGAATCCGATAATAAGCGGCGCTTTTTGTCAGTCTGACACAGGCAGGGCGTTGGTCTGTGTGAGCTCAGCCTGGCTCGGCAATCCTTGTCACCCCGACGTAAATATCCGAGATTTCATACCAGGTGGCATAGTCGGTGACGCCGGTCTGAGGCAGGTTAAAGATCCGCTGGAAGGTGCGCACCGCGTTTGCAGTGGCGGACCCGTATATGCCGTCCGCGGTAATGGTGGGGATGGCGGGATAATTGCGGGCGATGCGGTTTAATTGGTTCTGCAGCTGGCGCACTTTGTCACCGGAGGCGCCTATCCCCAGGTCATAGCCTGGCCATGAGGAGGGAACCCCTGAGATGATGTCGGCAGAGTTGATGTACATGTCATTGCCATAGTAATATCTCAGGATCTCGATGGCAGAGTAGCCCTGGTCGCCCAGATACTTGGAGCCCCATTGGCTTAAGCCGGAGCAGGTCACTCGCTGCCCGTCGCAATAGGAGGTGAAGATGGGCTGCCTGACGCCGGGACGGGACAGGTAGTTGGCGAAGATGCTGTCCACCAGGTAGTCGATATTTTCAAAGATATTCCGCCCATAGATCCATTTATGGTCGTAGGCGGTGGAGGAGGTTATGGTGAAATCATAGCCCTGGTTGCGATACCACTCCGTATACACCCTGTTCAACGTAAAGGACTGGATTGCCAGGATGTTGGCGTAGAGGGTGGTTTCCGGCCAGGTGGAGTAAATTTCGCAGGAGGCAACGTTCTTGATGTAGTCCTTATAGCGGACCCAGTAATTGGGAGCGGTGGAGTCGCTGGGGACGCCGTCGTGGACGATGACGTACTCGGGGACCACCACGCGGCTTAAGACAATCTCGCCGGTCTCTGCCATGGGCTTGATCTCATCTTCCGGAATTTTGGGAGGATAGGTTCCGAACAGCGTATGGGCGGGAATGATGACGATTTTCTCGTTTTCCTCTGTTGTCGCCAGAGGATTCATGCGGATAGGCTGCAGGGAGAGTTCGTCCGCCAGGATCTCCGAGCCGGACACCAGGACAGGCTCATAGCCCTCAGCGGTGACGGAAATGTTGTACTCGGAATAGGGCTGTTCGCTGGCGTCCGGTGTCAGTGAGAGATCCAGAGGCGGCGCGGGCAGCGATACGACAGGGGTCTGTCCGGAACTGTCGGTGGTAAGTACTTCGAGAGGAGATTCGGGATCTCCTGTGTAGGATATGGTGACAGAGGCGTTCTCCACGGGGATGAGCCCAATGGAGGAGTACACGCTGATCTTGATCTGGCCGGCGTAGGGAGCGTCGATGCCGTCCGTCTCCTGAGCGGCGGTCAGGTCATTTACGTTTGTGTCAGTCATAGGATAACCATTTCTGTTAAAAATGTTTAGGATAATATATGTAATATGACAAAAAAGGTTACAAAAAGGTATTGACGGACAGGGATGGTTTGGTGTATTGTTGTGTTGAGACATTAAAACAATTAAAACAATGAATTGAATTAAGCCGGGAAACCATATTTTTAAAAGCCTGATATCGTGGGAGGAGGATGGAGATGGCATGGAATTTAGATTCTGACAGACCGATATTTGCACAGCTGGCGGAGCGGATACAGATACAGATCGTCTCAGGGGATTATCCGCCGGGCGGCAAGCTGCCCAGTGTCAGGGAGCTTGCGGCTGTGGCGGCGGTGAACCCCAACACCATGCAGAAGGCATTTGCGGAGCTGGAGAGGAGCGGGCTGATCATTACTCAGCGGACCAACGGAAGGCAGGTCACTGAGGACGAGGAGTTAATCCGGAGCGTTAGGACCTTATTGGCAAGAGGGCATGTGGAGGCTTTTTTCTCCAGGATGCAGGAGCTGGGCTATACGGGGGAGGAAGTCATAGCATTATGCGGGAAGATTTTGGAGGCGCGGACGGCGGCAGTGCCGGAGAAGAGTGCTGTCTATCCTGTGCCGGAAGGGGATAAAGGGGGAGATTGAATATGAGTGAACTGATCGAGATGAGAGGGCTGACGAAGGCGTATGATGCAAATCATATTGCTGTGAACAATGTCACATTGAGTCTTCCCAGGGGAAGGATCATCGGGCTTCTGGGACCTAACGGGAGCGGTAAGACCACGCTGATCAAAATGCTGAATGGTCTGCTTGCGCCCACCCAGGGGAGCATTCGGATAGGCGGCTGCCCTGTGGGCGTAGAGACAAAGGCACATGTGGCGTACCTGCCGGACAGGACATATCTTGCAGGAGGGGAGAAGATCAGCGAGATATTGGATTTCTTTTGTGATTTTTATGCGGATTTTTCCAGGGAGAAAGCGGTGGATATGCTGCTGCGGCTGAACATCGAGCCGGACACCAAGCTGAAGGCTCTGTCCAAGGGAACCAAGGAGAAGGTTCAGCTGATCCTGGTGATGAGCAGGAACGCAGACCTGTATATTTTGGATGAGCCAATCGCGGGAGTGGATCCTGCTGCCAGGGACTATATATTAAAGACGATTATCAACAATTACAATCCCAATGCTACCGTCCTGATTTCTACCCATCTGATCACGGACATCGAGCAGGTGCTGGACGAGGTAATTTTTATGCGCTATGGGCATTTAGTGCTGTACACTTCCGTGGACAATATCAGGGCGCAGCACGGGAAATCAGTAGACGCTTATTTCAGGGAGGTGTTCGCATGTTAGGGAAATTGATAAAGCATGAGTGGAAAAGTACTTACAGGATGGGGTGTCTGCTGCTGTTTATTACCCTTATCGTGACCTTTCTGGGATGGCTTTCTTTTCAAAGCCCCATGTGGCGCCAGATGAGCGGCGACTATTACAGAGTGTCTTTCAGCCCGCTGGATTTCCTGAGTATTGTGGTGTTGATCATGTATTTTTTTATGTTGGTGGGGATTACTTATGCCACACAGATATACATGGGAGTGCATTTTTACAGAACCATGTACACGGATCAGGGCTATCTGGCCCATACCCTGCCGGTGGGAAAGCATCAGCTTCTGGGCAGCAAGATTCTGGTAGGGGGGCTGTGGGTGCTGTTTGTCAATGCGGCGGTGATCCTGTCAGGCATGGCAGTGATGGGTTCCATGTTAGGGGCCGTTATACCGGAGGAGTATGCATGGTCCGAAATCTGGCGGGAGCTGTCGCCGGTGCTGGGAGATTTTTTCTCAATATTTGGTCTGGATTCCGGCCTGTATTTTACATTTATGATTCTGAGCGCTGTTTTGGGACCTTTCGTGTCTGTGGCAATATTGTTTGGTGCCGTTACCCTGGGGCAGCTCTTTAACAAAGCCAGGGTGCTGATGGCCATCTTGTGTTATGTAGGGGTGTGCATGCTCAACAGCCTGATTGCCTCGGCGGTGCAGAGCATGGTGGCTTTCAGCGCCTGGGAGTATGGTACTGTGGTAAATGCCGGCATGTACTGCAGCCTGATCGTGCAGGCGCTGGCTGCTGTACTTCTGTATTTTGCTTCTTATCAGATACTCACCAAAAGGCTGAACATGGAATAAGGACATCACAAAGATAAAGGATCCGTTTCTGGCTTACAGAAGGGGATAAAAAGAAGCTTGGATATATTTCCAAATATTGATTGGTATGCGTGCAAAGCACACTTAGGGGTATTAAAAAATGAAAAATGTAATGAGAAAGGTCGGAAGGACCATTGTGGCATTTCTGCCGGTACCGGCATGTTTTCTGCTTCAGCTGATCGTGATAGTAGTGGCTGAGGTAGTAATCCTGTTTCCAACTATCCTGCAGTCCATGACAGGGGCGGTCAGTACTGATGAAATGATGCAGGTGGTAAGCGTACAGGTCATGGACAATATGATGACGCTGCAGATCGCCGCACAGGTTGCCATGCTGGTGGTGTTCGGGCTCTGGTATTACCTGGCATATGGCAGGAAAAAGAGACCGGAGGAGGTCCAGAAGCCAAAGGGTTTGCATGTGGTTTTGATTGTGGCGATGGGGCTGGTCCTGCAGTTTGGCATCAGCAGCGTGCTGTCCCTGATCCAGATTGCGGCACCGAAAGCCCTGGAGCAATATAATGAGCTCATGGAGCTTGCGGGGCTGGGAGAGATGTCGCTTCCTGTGATGATCGCTGTCTCCATTATGGCGCCTCTGTCGGAGGAAGTGCTGTGCAGGGGAGTCATCTTAAGGCTGGCGGAGAGGGTAAGCCCCAGGTTCTGGGTGGCGAACGTGATCCAGGCGCTTGCCTTCGGCATTCTACACGGTAATCTGGTCCAGGGGACCTATGCATTCCTGCTGGGGCTGGTGCTGGGCTATATGTACGGGAAATTCAGGAACATCTGGCTGTGCATGCTGCTGCATGCGGCGATGAACCTGTCCAGCTTTGTGATAAATCCCTTTTACTCCATGCTTCCTGAGATTTCCGAGGGAGGAATGGCGGCGGTGTTCGGCGTTGTGCTGGTGATTTCTGCCGCGCTGTTTGCGATATGCTTCAGACCTTTTATCGCAGGCGGTTCACATAAAAAGGAAGCGCTGTGATCCCTTCGCCAACGAAGTATTACAACAATCCGTCACAACAAACCTGCAAAATAAATTGCCCTCCAGCAAAATTTTTGTTATAATGTTCGCAAAGGGCAGAGTCAAATAGACAAAGAAACCTCTGCCGAGCCAGCTCGAGCAGAGGTTTCTTTGCCTATTTGAGGAGCGAAGCGACCCCTTAAAACCGAAGGTTTTAAGGGGCTCTGCCCGTGGGAAAGCCGTCAAAGGTCCAAGAAGCAGAAGCCGAGCTAGCTCGAGCAGAGGTTTCTTTGTCTATTTGAGGAGCGAAGCGACCCCGGAAAACCGAAGGAGGGTGAGCGGAAGATGCAGAAAATGATCGATCAGGTATTAAAGGGAAACTTCGATTATGAGAATGGTTCTCTTGATTTTTCATGCACAAAAATAGAGCTCACTCTGAAAAGGGGGCAGCGCCGGGAGGGAACCTTCCGCATCCAGTCCACGCCGGGGCAGTTTACCAACGGGATGGTAGTTTCTTCAGATATGAGGATGGAATGTCTGACAGGGGAGTTCACCGGCTGTGACGAGGAAATTGCCTATTGCTTCCATGGGGAGAATCTGGACGAGGGAGATGTGGTGAAGGGCTGCTTTTATGTGATCAGCAATCACGGCGAGTATTATCTCCCTTTTGTGGTGTCTGTGGAACATACTGTGCTGGAATCCTCCATGGGCAGCATCAAGAATCTGTTCCATTTTGCGAACCTTGCAAAGAGCAGCTGGCAGGAGGCGGTCAGGCTCTTTTACACGCCGGAGTTTTCCAGAGTTTTTGCGGGCGGTGATGCCCAGTATCAGAATGTCTACAGGGCACTTTCCGCGGTGGACGGCCGGGAACAGAATGTGGAGGAGTTCCTGATCCAGATCAATAAGAAGCAGAAGGTGGAGTTTTTGGCGCAGACAGCTGAGCTGAGTGTGGAGGTTTCCCCGGAAGCCGGCACGGTGACAGAGAGAGAGCTAGTGGTCGTGCGCAACGGCTGGGGGTATACCAGGCTGCATGTAGAGTGCAGAGGGGATTTCCTGTATGTGGAGAAGGAGGTCCTGACGGATGACGATTTCTTGGGAAATTACTGCCGCCTGCCTGTATTCATTGATGGAAAACTGTGCAGGAAGGGCAGGAATTATGGGCAGATCCGCCTTTATAATCCCTATGTCTCGTTGACGGTCCCGGTGACGGTGAAATGCGGGGACGGGATCCCGGGAAACAATCCGGAGCTTGCCAGGAAGCGCTGCACGGTGCAGCTCATGGAGCATTATCTGGCGTTCCGCATGAAGAAGATCAGCACCGCCACATGGCTGAAGGAGACGCATATATTGGTGGATAAGCTGGTCTCCATGGATGACAATGACATTGCTGCCAAGCTTTTTCAGGCGCAGCTTCTGATAACGGAGGAAAACTTTAACGAGGCCGGCTGGATTCTGGACCATGTGGCGGATCTGTTGGCGGACAGGCAGTCTGAGGGCACTCTTTTGGCATATTATCTGTATCTGACGACTCTGATCCACCAGGATATGCGCTATATTGATGATGTTACAGCTGATGTGGAGCATATTTACAGGCAGGATAATTCCAACTGGAGAGTGGCATGGCTGCTTTTATATCTGTCTGAAGATTACCACAAGTCTGTCACGGGCAAGTGGGTCTTTCTGGAGAAGCAGTTCACCGCCGGCAGCAGCAGCCCTGTGCTGTACATAGAGGCGCTGGCGCTCTTGAACGGCAATCCGGCGCTCCTGCGCAGGCTTGGTTCCTTTGAGCAGCAGGTGCTGTACTTCGGGGTGAGGCAGGGGCTGCTGCGGCAGGATGTAGTGGAGCAGCTGCTTTATCTGGTAAAAAAGGTAAGGGGCTGCCCTCCGGTGCTCTTTCGGATTTTGGACAGGCTGTACAGGAAGAAAAAGGATGTACGCCTGCTGCAGGAGATCTGTACCTTGCTGATCAAGGGAGGAAAGGCGGGGAGCCGGTATTTTGAATGGTACAGCGCCGGGGTGGAGGAGCAGCTGCGGATCACGAACCTGTATGAGTATTATATGATGTCTCTGGATTTAAGGGAACCCCGGGAGCTGCCCAAGGTGGTGCTGCTGTATTTCTCCTATCAGAACAACCTGGACTATGAGCACAGCGCCTATTTATATGATTATATATTGCAGCATAAGGACAGGCTGGGGGAGCTTTATGAGAGTTATCGGTTTAAAATAGAGAGGTTTGTGGCGGAGCAGATCCAGAAGGAGCATATCAACAGGAATCTGGCAAACCTGTACAACCGGCTGCTGCAGCCGGAGATGGTGAACGAGCAGAACTGCAGGCAGTTGTCAAGGCTGATTTTTGCACATTTGATCCATGTGGAAGATGAGAGGCTGTGTAAGGTATGTGTGTACCAGCCGGGCAATCTAAAGCCTGCGGAATATGCCGTCACCGGAGGCTGTACCTGGGTGCCCCTGTATGGAAATGAATATACGCTCTGTTTTGAGGATGCGGGAAAGAACCGCTTTATCAAAAATGCGGAATATACTACGGAGCGCCTTATGATGCCGGGCAAATATTTGAGCTGGCTGCTGCCGGTGGTGAAGGAGTGCCCGGAGTTGGACCTCTATCTCTGCAGTAATGAGTACAGCAGGCTGATGGAGATGGAAGGCGGGACGGAGAGGGCCATGAGGGTCGCAGCTTCGGATTATGTGGAGGACAAGGTCAGGAAAAGCCTGTATTTTAATCTGCTGCAGCATTTTTATGATGTGGACGACATGCGTACCCTGGACGAATACCTGAAAAAGATCCCTCCGGAGGAGCTGACGGACAGGGAGCGTGGCGATGTGGTCAGGTACATGGTCCTGCGGGGAAATTATGAGCTTGCGGGGCAGTGGCTTAAGAGTTACGGCCCGTATTTCATAGATGCCAAGGTCCTGATGCGGATCCTGGGCCAGATGATCGAGAGGGAGAACAGGATGGAGGATCCCGTCCTCCTTGCCGCGGCAGCCTATGTGTTCGAGAAGGGAAAGTATGACAGTACGGTGTTGGAGTACCTGTCCCTGTACTACAGGGGTATGACCAGGAACATGCGGGATATCTGGAAGGCGGCGAAGGCGTTTGGGCTGGACCGTTACAGGCTGACGGAGAAAATCCTGGTGCAGATGCTGTATTCCGGCGCCTTTGTGGGGGAGAAGATGGAGATTTTCCGCTACTATCTTTCCCAGGGGGCGAAAACGGAGATCGAAGAGGCGTTTCTGGCCCAGTGTTCCTATGATTATTTTGTCATGGAGAGGGTCACGGAGAGGGAGGTCTTTTCCGAGGTTCAGCATATGTATCATCGGGGGGAGGCGGTGCAGGAAGTGTGCAGGCTTGCCTATTTGAAGTATTTTGCCGAAAACCCTGAGGAGAGGACTCCTGACATACAGCCTGTTGCGGCTGATTTTCTGAAAGAATTTCTTGAAAAGAAGATCCATCTGGATTTTTTCAGGGCGTACAGGGATGTGCCCCAGGTTCGGCGCGCCATGGGCGACAAGACCGTTATCGAGTACCGGGCGGCGCCCCGGAGCAGGGCGTGCATCCATTATGTCCTCATTCACGAGAACGGTGAGTCCGGCGAATACATATCGGAGTATATGAGGGAGGTATATGGCAGCGTCTTCTTCAAGGAGTTTATATTGTTCTTTGGAGAGGAGATCCAGTACTATATCACGGAGGAGAAAAACGGCGCGGAGCAGCTGACGGAGAGCGGGAACCTGCAAAAGAGCGATGACAGGGGCGACGAGGAGGACGGCAGATACCATCTGGTCAATGATATTGTCATCAGCAAGAAGCTCCAGGATTATGATACCATGGACGACCTTCTGGAGGAATATTACAAAAAGGAGTTCATGAACAGCAGGCTCTTTGAACTGAAATAATGCAGGCGGCAGAAAGGCAGTGTGATCAAGGTGGGATTATTGAGCGGTGATAAACTGATCGTAGGTTATGATCTGGGGGACGAGAATTCACAGATCAGCGTCGCCGTGTCCGGAAAGAGAGAGGTGGAGACTCTGTCGCTGGTGGCGGGAGAGCAATATTACAGGATCCCAACTGTGCTGTGCAAACGCAATGGCGTCAACCAGTGGTTTTACGGCAGGGAAGCGATCCGCTATGCGCAGGAGGGACAGGGTATCCTGGTGGAGCATCTTCTTACCCTTGCGCTGGATGGGGAGCCTGTGGTCATAGAGGGTGAGAGCTTTGAGCCTGCTGCGCTGTTGGCGCTGTTTTTTAAGCGGAGCCTGGGGATGCTGTCACAGGCAGGCTATTCGGACAAGATCGAGGCTTTGATGATCACCTGTGAGACCTTCAACAGCAGGCTTTTTGAGGTGCTGAAGGATGTGGAGGCGCGGATACGCCTGGTGGGGGTGAAGATTACCTTCCAGAGCTATACGGAGAGCTATTATTCCTATATGATCAATCAGCCGGAGGCGCTATGGATCCAGCAGTCCGTGCTGTTTTATTATCAGGGCGGGCGTATCAGGGCGTACGGTATGAAATGCAACAGGGGGACAATACCAATTACCGTTTTTATCGAAGAGTGCCAGTATCCTTTTCACCAGTGGACAGGGCTGCCTGAGGAGGAAGGGGAGCGCGCGGAAAAGATCAGGGAGCTTGACAGCGCTTTCCTGGCGGTGGCACAGGAATTCTGCAGCGGCAGGAAGATTGCGAGCGTTTATCTGATTGGTAATGGGTTTACGGAAGAATGGATGAAAGCCTCCATCCGGTATCTGTGCAGCGGCAGGCGGGTCTTCCAGGGGAACAACCTTTTCAGCAAGGGTGCGTGTTATGGCATGCAGGAGCGGCTGAGTGCCAGCGAGGCAGGGGAAAGGCATGTGTTCCTGGGGGAGGATAAGCTGAAGGCAAATGTGGGCATGAAGATCCTGCGCCAGGGCGAAGAAGCATATATCGCCATTCTGGATGCGGGCAGCAGCTGGTATGACGCGGGCTGTTCCGTAGAACTCTATCTTCAGGATGGCAATGTGGCTACGCTGGTTATCGAATCCATGCTAAACAGGGAGACCTGGACGGAGGATATGGTGTTGGAGGACTTTCCGGGGAGTATTGCCAGAGTCAGGATGCAGTTTCACATGAAGAATGCGGAAACGCTGCTGGTGGAGGTGGTGGATCTGGGGTTTGGAGAGTTCAGGAGGGCTGCTGACCGTGTCTGGAAGAAAGAAGTCCCATTGTATCGGTCTTAAGTGCGGATAGAAAAGGATATAAGGAGTAAAAAGCTGTGCGAATCAGTATCTGTGTGGGAGATTATGCCAAAACTCCATATTGTATACCAGGCCTGGAAATTAATGTCCGCAGCATGGAGGAGCTCTGCTATTGCATGAGGGAAAACGCGTACATGCTGGATCTGTCCCTGCTGGATGACGGGCTGGTCCGGTGGATAGAGCAGGAATGCGGGCTGAAGGAGCTGGCGGGGGCGCTTCATCCCCTGATCCACAGGAAGGGCTCTTTGAGCAGTTTCGCGGTCATGATCCTGGAGTATGTGGGGTTTTATGACAGCGTGACGATCCGCCAGGTGGAGCAGGTGCTGAAGCAGGGGGCAGGCCTGAGCAGCATTGAGAGACGCAAGAGCCAGGTGGACTATCTGGTGCGGAAAAAGAAATATGTGGCTGCGATCCGCGGCTATGACCAGCTTTTGCAGAAGTGGGAGGAACAGGAGAGGTCAGGAGCGGTGCTGCCGGCGGCCTCCTGTCTCGCCGCCATCCTGCACAACAAGGGAGTCGCGTATGCCGGGATGATGCAGTATGGTATGGCTGCGGAGCTTTTCAGGCTTGCATGGGAGAAGGATCCCAGGGAGGATTATCATATCGCCCATCTGGCGGCAAAGCGGATGCAGCTTGCGGAGAGTGAATATGTGGCTTATGTCGCCGGCAATCCGGAGGATTATAGATACACACTGGAGCTGGAGAAGCGGATGGAGCGTTTCTCGGAGGAGTGGGAGCTGCAGCCGGAATACCTGCAGCTGTATAACAGGCGGGAGAGCAGGACAGGCGGCGACGGGAAAAGGTATTACGAGGAGAATGACAGGCTGATGCAGCTTTTGAAGGATAATTATCGCGACAGCTGCAGTGAATGACGGGGTGTAAATATGGGATTATTTGCAAAATTGTTCAGGAGAAAGAAACATCAGGAGGATATTGTTGACGATTGGGAAACCCTGATCTATGACAGCAGGGATGTGAACTTTAAGGACAGGGAACAGCGGATGGGCTATGTCAGCAACTGTCTGGAGCAGATGGCGGAGGCTGCCAGAGAGACGAAGGCTCTGACGGGCGAATATTCCCAGGTGACATCCTATCTGACGGATATGGAGGAGATAGAGGCTCTGCCGGAGGATGAGAGGTCAGAGCTGGACGGTATTGCCAGGAGGCTGGTGTCCCTTGAGCAGGAGAGGACGAAGTATAAGAGCAGGAAAAACCGCATGAACGACGCGGACTATAACAGGATGCGCAAGCAGGAGGATGAGCTGCAGGAGGGGATTGGGAAGCTCAAGGAATGTGAGGGCTACGGTGCGAAGGTCAAACAGGATCTGCAGCGGCTGGACAGGGAGCGGCATGCCTATGAGTATATGCGCTCGGATCTGGAGGTGGCGCTGAACAACCTGCGGGGCATGGCGTTGATCTTTCTTACGGCGTTTATCATCTGTATCATCATGCTTTTGGTGCTGCAGTTTGGGTTTGAAATGAACACGAGGGTGGGCTATATCCTGGCGGTGGCAGCGGTGGCGGTGGCAATCACCGCAGTGTGGATGAAGTATGTGGACAGCGACAAGGAGTTAAGGCGTGTGGAAAGGGCTGTGAACAAGCTGATCCTGCTGCAGAATAAAGTCAAGATCCGTTATGTGAACAACAAAAACCTGCAGGATTATCTCTGTATGAAATACGGCACGGACAGTGCGGCGGCGCTGGAAAGGCTCTGGCTCCAGTATCAGCAGGAAAAGGAGGAGCGGAAAGAGTACGCGGAAGCGGAAGCAAAGACGGAGTATTACCAGAAGCAGCTGGTGGGCAAAATGACGAATTATCATGTCGCCGCCCCTGAGCGGTGGATCAGCCAGCCGGAAGCCCTGCTTGATAAGCGCGAGATGGTAGAAATGCGTCATGAGCTGATCGTCCGCAGGCAGGCGCTGCGCAAGCAGATGGAATACAACAGTGATGTGACGGAGACAGCCAGGAAGGAGATCATGGACGTGGTGGGAAAACATCCCGCTTATGCGGATGAGATCATGGAGATGCTGGACCGGTTTGAGGAGGAGCTGTGAGCATCTATGAGCAGCTATGAGCATAAGAAGTTTGTCGGAAGGATATTGACGAAATTTCTTTTGTGGGATATGATAATCTAATGAGTTGCGATATTTGGATGGAAAACAATGATAAACTGAATGAGGAATGCGGCGTTTTCGGCGCATATGATTTTGACGGGGGCGATGTGTCCTCCACGATTTATTATGGGCTTCTGGCGTTGCAGCACAGAGGGCAGGAGAGCTGCGGGATCGCGGTCAGCGACACGGGCGGGCCTGCGGGCAGGGTGGCTTCTGTCAGGGAGATGGGGCTGGTCAATGAGGCATTTATGCCAGAGCAGCTGGATAAATTGAAAGGAGATATCGGCGTGGGGCATGTGCGCTATTCCACGGCGGGAAGCTCCACCCGTGAGAATGCTCAGCCACTGGTGCTCAATTATGTGAAGGGAACTTTGGGGCTGGCGCACAACGGCAACCTGATCAATGCTCCCGAACTGCGCAGAGAGCTTGCCTACAGCGGCGCAATCTTTCAGACGACTATTGACTCAGAGGTCATTGCTTATTGCATTGCCAGGGAGCGCTTGAACACCAGGTCCGTGGAAGAAGCGGTGGGGCGTGTCATGGCAAGGATTAAGGGCGCGTATTCCCTGGTGGTCATGTCTCCCAGGAAGCTGATCGGAGCGAGGGATCCCTTTGGATTCAGGCCGCTGTGTATCGGAAAACGGGACAATATGTACCTGCTTTCCAGCGAGAGCTGTGCCCTGGATACTGTGGGGGCGGAGTTTGTCCGGGATGTGCTGCCCGGTGAGATTGTGACAATCTCGCCGGGAGGGGGAATCGTGTCGGATATGAGCCATGCGCTGCCTGTGTCAGAGCATGCCAGATGTGTGTTTGAGTACATTTATTTTGCAAGGCCGGACAGCGTTATAGATGATGTCAGCGTGTATCATTCCCGCATCCTGGCGGGCAGGTTCCTGGCCATGGATTCCCCGGTGGAGGCGGATATGGTGGTGGGAGTGCCGGAATCCGGCAACTGTGCCGCGCTGGGTTACTCCCTGCAGTCGGGCATACCCTATGGCACAGCGTTTGTGAAAAATGCCTATGTAGGCCGCACTTTTATCAAGCCGAAACAAAAAAGCCGGGAGAGCAGCGTCCAGGTGAAGCTGAATCCCATCCGGGAAGCTGTAGAGGGCAAACGTATCATCATGATAGATGACTCCATTGTCAGGGGGACCACCTCCGACCGCATTGTGAGGCTGCTGCGGGAAGCAGGGGCAAGGGAGGTACATATGAGGGTAAGCTCGCCGCCTTTTCTGTGGCCCTGTTATTTTGGGACGGATGTGCCCGCAAGGGAACAGCTCATAGCGTGCGGCCGCTCCGTGGAGGAAGTCTGCGGCCTGATCGGCGCCGACAGTCTCGCTTATCTGAAGATGGAGCGTCTGGAGGAGATTGTGAACGGCCTGGGCATTTGCAGGGGCTGCTTTACGGGAAAGTATCCGATGGAACCTCCTGCGGAGGATATCCGTGGAGAGTTTGAGCGGTAGCCGCACGGTGCAGTTTTTTGGACAAAATAAAGAGACAAGACAGGTTCCCCCAGGCGGAACTTAAACAGCCTCGAAACGAAGGCCCCCCGGGAGGATTTTCAGATGCGGTCTGTGCAGCTGAAAATATCTCCCCCACAAGGGGGGGCAGAAGTGGAGAGGCGGAACTTAAAACAGCCTCGAAACGAAGGCCCCCGGGAGGATTTTCAGATGCGGTCCATGCAGCTGAAAATATCTCCCCCACAAGGGGGGCAGAAGTGGAGAGGCGGAACTTAATTAGAGGTATAATAAAATGAGTACAGACAGATATGAGAGTCCGCTTTCTGAGCGGTATGCCAGCAGGGAGATGCAGTATATTTTTTCACCGGACATGAAGTTCCGTACATGGAGGAAGCTGTGGATCGCCCTTGCGGAGACGGAGAAGGAGCTGGGCCTGAGCCAGAACGGCAGGCCGGTCATCACGGATGAGCAGATTGAGGAGCTGAAGGCTCATGCGGAGGATATTAATTACGAGGTGGCAAAGGCAAGGGAAAAAGAAGTGCGCCACGATGTTATGAGCCATGTGTACGCTTATGGGCAGCAGTGCCCTAAGGCAGCGGGCATCATCCACCTGGGAGCGACTTCCTGCTATGTGGGCGACAATACGGATATCATCGTGATGACAGAGGCTTTGAAGCTGGTGAAGAAGAAGCTGGTGAACGTGATGGCGGAGCTGGCGGACTTTGCGGATAAATACAAGGCGCAGCCCACTCTTGCTTTCACCCATTTCCAGCCGGCGCAGCCCACGACTGTGGGCAAGCGGGCGACCCTGTGGATGCAGGAGTTTTATCTTGATCTGGAGGATTTAAACTACCTGCTGGGAAGCATGAAGCTTCTGGGTTCCAAGGGGACCACCGGCACACAGGCTTCTTTTCTGGAGCTTTTCGACGGGGATCAGGAGACGATTGACAGGATCGATCCCATGATCGCGGAGAAGATGGGATTTGAGGAATGTTTCCCCGTGTCGGGGCAGACCTATTCCCGCAAGGTGGATACCAGGGTGGCTAATGTCCTGGCGGGGATTGCGGCTTCCGCCCATAAGATGAGCAATGATATCCGGCTGCTCCAGCATTTGAAGGAGGTGGAGGAGCCCTTTGAAAAGAGCCAGATCGGGTCTTCCGCCATGGCATATAAGAGAAATCCCATGAGGAGCGAGAGGATTGCCTCCCTGGCAAGATACGTGATGGTGGATGCCCTGAACCCTGCCATTACCTCCGCTGTCCAGTGGTTTGAGCGGACTCTGGATGATTCTGCGAATAAAAGGCTGTCCATACCGGAGGGCTTCCTTGCGGTGGACGGTATATTGGACCTGTGCCTGAATGTGGTGGACGGGCTGGTGGTGTATCCCAAGGTAATCGAGAAGCATCTTAGAGCCGAGCTGCCCTTTATGGCGACGGAAAATATTATGATGGATGCTGTCAAGCTGGGCGGCAACCGCCAGGAGCTCCATGAGCGGATCCGTGAGCTCTCCATGGAGGCGGGCAGGAATGTGAAGGTGGAAGGCAGGGACAATAACCTGCTGGAGCTGATTGCCGCAGATCCCTCTTTCCATATGAGCCTTGAAGAGCTTCAGCAGGCAATGGACCCTGCAAAGTATACGGGGCGTTCCGTGGAGCAGGTGGAGGCTTTCCTTGCTAAGGTGATCCATCCGGTGCTGGAGGAGAATAAAGAGCTGCTTGGGGTAAAGGCGGAGATAAATGTCTAAATAGCTGGGAAAGAATGGTTGCTTGTACCATTCTTTCTTTGAGTCGGCATTTCTTTTTTGGTAGTGGTATTTAAGAGTGCGTAGGGAAAACTGCAGGCGTATTCCATGTGGGATTGGGGAAAATAACTTTAGAAGTGAAAAGGCGGTATAAATTGCCGCAGGCGGGAACTGGATAGACAGCCTTGGAACGGAGACGCCCCGGAAGGAAATTCCAGCTGGGTATTGAACAGATGGAATTTCCTTCCAGACAAGGGGGGCGTAGAAGTGAAAAGGCGGTACTGGAATAGGAGGAATGAGTTATGGGTGGATTTTTTGCAGTTGCGGCGAAAGAAGATTGTGTTTTTGATCTGTTTTTTGGGACGGATTATCATTCCCATCTGGGCACCAGGCGTGCGGGCATGGCGGTTTACAGCAGAGAAAAGGGCTATGACAGGGCAATCCATAACATAGAGAACGCCCCTTTCCGCACCAAATTTGACAAGGATGTAAACGAGATGCAGGGCAGCCTGGGGATAGGCTGTATTTCAGATTTCGAGCCTCAGCCGTTGATGGTGCGGTCCCACCACGGAACCTATGCCATTACTACTGTGGGCAAGATCAATAATTCGGACAAGCTGATACAGGATCTGTTTTCCAAGGGGCATTCCCATTTCCTGGAGATGAGCGGCGGGGACATTAACGCCACGGAGCTGGTAGCCGCCATCGTCAATCAGAAGGACAACCTGGTGGAGGGGATACGTTATGCCCAGGAAGTGATCGAGGGCTCTATGACCATATTGATCATGACTCCCAAAGGCATCTATGCGGCAAGGGATCTCATGGGGAGGACGCCTGTGTCCCTGGGGCGCAAGGAGGGGGCATACTGTGCCTCTTTTGAGAGCTTTGCCTACTTGAACCTGGGTTATACCGCGGATCGGGAGCTGGGACCCGGAGAGATCGTGGTAGTGACGCCGGAGGGGGTAAAAACTCTGGTGCAGCCGGGAAAAGACATGAAAATTTGTACCTTCCTGTGGATATACTATGGGTATCCGTCCTCCTCCTACGAGGGTATCAGCGTGGAGCAGATGCGTTATAACTGCGGCGAAAAGCTTGCCGAGCGCGACAATGTACAGCCGGATATTGTCGCAGGGGTGCCGGATTCTGGTACGGCCCATGCGATCGGCTATGCCAACAAGTCGGGGATACCGTTCTCCAGACCTTTTGTCAAATATACGCCCACCTGGCCGCGCTCCTTTATGCCTACAATTCAGACTCAGCGCAACCTGATCGCCAAGATGAAGCTGATTCCGGTGAAAGACCTCATCGAGGGCAAGCGGCTGCTCCTGATTGACGACTCTATTGTCAGGGGGACGCAGCTTCGGGAGACTACCGAATTTCTGTACCAGAGCGGCGCAAAGGAGGTCCATGTCCGTCCGGCGTGCCCGCCCCTGCTCTTTGGCTGCAAATATCTGAACTTCTCGCGTTCTACCTCAGAGCTTGACCTGATTACAAGGCGGGTGTTGAAAGAGCTGGAGCAGGAAGGCAGGAAGATTGACCTGAAGCTTTATGTAGATCCCGATACCCCGGAGTATGCGGAGATGGTGGGTCATATCGAAAAACAGCTTAACTTCACGTCTCTGAGGTATCACAGGCTGGACGACATGATAGAGTCCGTGGGTATTGACAGGAACAGGCTTTGCACTTATTGCTGGGATGGGAGAGAATAAATCTGCTTCGCAGGCAGGCTGCCTGTGCCGCAGGCGTGCATCGGCCTGTCAGCGCTTCCACCGGCTGCGGTATGTCCGGAAGCCTGTGAATGATGTCTAAAAGTTGAAGGAGTGATCAATATACTCAGATTGTGTTATGTGGTGGTGGTTTCGCTGCCATTTGTGATGTACTATATAGTCAAAGCCAGGGTGATAGAGCGGAGTGGAATGCACTTTCCCGAAGAACGGCGCTATCGGATGGCGCAGAGGTGTATCCGTATTATGATGCACAATGGAAAGATAGAGACGGAGAGTACAGGGCAGGAGCTTCTGCCGGGAGAGGGCGGCTATGTCATGTTTTCCAACCATCAGGGAAAATATGACACGCTGGGTATTATGGCGTCTCACCCCAAGCCCTGTACCATTGTCATGGATGCGGGCCGCTCCCGTCTTCCCATTGCGGATTCCTTTATCGACTTGGTAAAAGGGCAGCGCCTGGACAAGACGGACATGAAAAAGCAGATGAAAACCATCTTGAGGATTGTGGACGAGGTAAAGGCAGGGAGGCGCTATATTGTCTTTCCGGAGGGCGGTTACGACCATAACCGCAACGAACTGCAGGAGTTCCTGCCCGGTTCCTTTAAGTGCGCCACAAGGGCAAGGGCGCCTATCGTGCCTGTGGCAATCATAGATTCCTACAAGCCCTTTGGGATGAATTCCCTGCGCAGGGTGAAGACGCAGGTACATTTTCTGGAGCCGATCTTCTATGAGGAATATCAGGAGATGACCACGCCCCAGATCGCGGAGCTGGTGAAAGAGAGGATCGCGGCAGAGATCAATATACGCGTGAAAGGGAGAAAAGCGGGCTGAACAGCCCGCTCTTTTTAAATGTACCCGACGGCGCACGCTAAAGCTCACAATCATTCAATGCGGTCACTGCCATGGCATATATTTTCATTGCCTCTGTCAAAAGCCGCAGGTTCAGTCCCTCGTCCGGCTCGTGTGCGCCGCCGTGGCCGGGGAGAAAGAGCTGTTTTTTGATCCGTTTATCTTCCTCCGATTCCTTCATTCCTCCCACCCCATAGGCGAAGGCGTTCGGCAGTTTCCTTGCGTAGGTTCCGCCTCCCATGACAAAGCTTTTCGCGCTGCTGCCTGTGATCTCGTTGTAGAGATCCGTGAGGAGCTGTACAGCCGGGTGTTCCCTGGAGAAATAATTGGGAGCAGAATCCCGCTCTGTCCTCCAGACAAGTCCGTTCTGCTCAGCCGCCTGTGACAATCTGGCGGGCAGCATAACCCTGTCAGCCGTAATGATATAGCGGATGTTAAAATGCAGTGCTGCCTGCCCCTCCTGCAGCTGCAGCACTGTGGCGGCGCAGGTGGTGCGGCCGGATATTTCGTCACTGCCTGAGATTCCGGTGTGTTCCCCATAGTATTCCTCTGACAGGTATGCCAGCCTGCCAAACAGTTCCCTGTCCTGCTCCGGCAATGGCGCAAGCCGGCTGAGAAAACGCAGCAGCTCGTGGACCGCATTTACACTGCCCTCGGGAAACGCGCTGTGTTTGCTCTTTCCCATGGCGCTGATGCGGATGGCGCCGTCCTGCCATTCTGCCTTTATCCTCTCATGGGAGTTTGTTTCCCCGTTTGCTGCGGTGGCTTTGTCACGCTGCATTTGGTCTGTATGCTCCAGGCATTCAGGCGCAGTGCCCTGCAATATCCCTGTGTCAGATAAAGCCTGCACTAATTGATCCGATGCTTTCAAAACCACATGTGCAGTATCGGGGATCATATTGCTGGCATTTCCGCCTGCCAGTTCCAGGACGGATTCACTGACAGCCTGCCTGCTGTGGAAGCACCCTTCCATAATCCCCTTTTCTCCATAGCATACAGGGAAGCCGCTGTCTGCGATCATGGACAGGCGGGGAGTGGGATAGTGTCCGGTATAATATTCCACATCTTCCATGCCGCGCTCCTCGTCACAGCCCACAAAAAGGCACAGCTGATGCTTCAGGGGAACCTGCAGTTCACGCAGGCATTTCATCATATACAGGATACCCACTGCAGGCCCTTTGTTGTCCTGCGCCCCGCGTCCTATGAGGAAATAATCTTTTAAGACAGGTTCAAAAGGATCGCCGGCCCACTGATTTCCCGCCGGAACCACGTCAAGGTGGTTCCAGAAGCCGATCATATTGTCCCAATCTTTGTCCTTTACGCCTATGCTTCCCACACGGTTCCCATAATTTTCCGTATGAAACCCGTGCTCACGGCCCAATGCCAGCATTTCTTCCAGGCAGTCCCGGCATCCTTTGCCGAAAGGTGCCTCAGCGCTGTCCTGGGGGCAGGATACGCTGGGAATCCGCACCAGACGTATGATATCCCCGGTCATCTGATCCCGATGCAGATCGAACCACCGGCTGATCTTTTCATATAATTGTCTGTCCATGTCAGTAACCATTCCTTTCTTTTCTCTGTGCCGCTTTATCCGAATGCATCCGGTGACATCCAGGATATGCGTTTTTTATCCGGCAGCTTTCAGGTTGTCCGGTTTTATCCGGCGGCATCCAGGTCGTCCGAACACATCCGGCGTCCTGATCCGGGTACAATGTCTGTGTTTTGTGGCGGGGCTCCAGGAGCAAGGGCAGCTGCGAGGCAGCAACCATGCCCAGTGGGGCTTTCTTGTGGATGGCATAGAGGAATCATAACAACATATTAGCACAAATGAGTATAAATTGCCATTTTATACTGCATAAATTTTTTCTTGATATCATTCGATATGAAATATATAATAGCATTAAGACACGCTCTAGACAAAAATAAAATGAGGAGAGGAGCCGTAATAGGGGACAATTATGGGACTGCAAAAAATTTACGATTACTTTCATAATTATGACAAACAGACTTACCAAGTGGTGGCGTGCATGGGAAATGAGCCCTCAGAGCAGGATATCAGGGATTTTGAAGATCAATATAACATAAAGCTTCCTGCCGAATTCAGGGAATTCACCATGTCTCCGCTGGGAGGGCTGTACATGGAAGTGCGGGAGGAATTGTGGCCGCGGGCGAAAGCTTTTGACGTTGGGCCGTTCTGGTCATTCTGCCGTGGGATCATCGTTTATGGAATCGCGGATGGAATACCCGAATTTCTTGATATTCGTGTGAAAACGAAAGAGCTGCGCCAGGAGGGCTTTGAGGGCCTGATACCGTTTCTGTCTGTTATAGGAAATGGCGATGAGATATTTTGTTTTGATAAAAACAACAAAATAGTCATTCTTGACTATTATGCCGCGACATCCTGCGCTTCAGAGCACATGAAATCAGAAGGAGATACAATGCACCTCCCATGTCAACATGATACAACAGTAAAAACCACACCTGTGGAAGGAGATTTTTCGGATTGTCTCATGAAGCAGATTGAAGAACTGGAAGAACGCAAAAACAGGAAGATCCGCGGGGAAGATAAGAGATGATCCCCGCGTGTGAGGAAAAAGACCTTTACAGCTTCTTGCCGGTTAAGAGTTCATAGCCCTGAAGATACTTGTCGATGGTCTTCTGGACAATCTCCTGGGGGAGGGTCCAGTTGTTGCCGGGATTTGCCTTGAGCCAGTCGCGGGCGAACTGCTTGTCGAAAGAGGGCTGTGCGTGGCCTGGCTCGTAGTCCTCCGCAGGCCAGAAGCGGGAGCTGTCGGGTGTGAGCATCTCGTCGCCCAGCACCATGTTGCCATCCTCGTCCAGGCCGAATTCAAATTTGGTGTCTGCTATGATGATTCCGCGCTTTGCGGCGTATTCCGCACATTTTTTGTAGAGCGCGATGGTGTAGTCCCGCAGTTTTGCAGCGTATTCTGCGCCCTTGCCGGGGAAGCGCTTCTCTAAGTAGTCAATGCTCTGCTCGTAGGAAATATTCTCGTCATGATCCCCGATCTCTGCCTTTGTGGAAGGGGTGTAAATGGGTTCAGGCAGCTTGTCGGACTCCTTGAGGCCCTGGGGCAGTTTGATCCCGCAGACGGTACCGTCCTTCTGGTAGCTTGCCCAGCCGCTGCCGGTGATATAGCCCCTGACAATGCACTCAATGGGGAGCATGTCTAACTTGCGGCACAGCATGCTGTTGCCGTTGAATTTCTCCTGGCGGAAAAATTCCGGCATATCGTTCACATCCACAGAGATCATGTGGTTGGGAATGATATCGTTTGTCATGTCAAACCAGAACCGGGACATCTGTGTCAGTACGGTTCCTTTCTTGTCCACATTGTTGTGGAGGATCACATCGAAGCAGCTGATGCGGTCGGTGGCAACCATGATCAGGCTGTCGCCGTTGTCGTAGATTTCGCGTACCTTGCCCTCCTTGATGGGCTTAAGCTCCTGAACACTCATTTTGATGACTCCTTTGCGTTTGTTGTTATAATGTTTGCTGTGATATGCTTTTGGTACTGTATGTGTCGTGCATATGTGCATATTTTTGCATATGGAAATTTTGCATTGCCCACCGATGGACGCTTCCACTGGCAGCGGCATGGGAGCAGGTCTGGACACTATTCAAGTGTATTGTATTTTGGGGAAAAAATCAAGTGTCATTCAATTGGAAACAGGAAAGCAGCGCTGCCCCCCAATCTGGCAGCAGCATGAAATCATATATCAAGACTGTTGGCAATTTCCGGGAAGTTAATGAGCAAATCATCATAAATGTTGACCTTTATAATGGAATCAAAGGGATACTGGACGCTAACAAGATCACCCTCGAAGTAATTTACCGTAACTGTCTTCCGCTTCGGATCCACGATCCAGTATTCCCGGACACCGTAGTTCTTGTAATAATAAAGTTTTCGGATATAATCATCTGCCGGGTTTTGGGAAACAATCTCAATGATGAAATCAGGGGCGCCGTTGCACCGCTTTCCGTCCAATTTATCCTTGTCGCATACAATCATAAGGTCAGGCTGGACAATTGTAAGGGGATTATCATTAAGTTTAACATCAAATGGAGCATGAAATACTTTACAGGGGCCTTTCCTGTTTTTGGTATAGGTGTTGAGGATAGTGGTCAGCTCTGTGGAAATTGCCTGGTGGATCTGCGAGGGGCTGGACATGTAATAGATCTGTCCGTCAAAGACCTCTGCCCTGGTATCCTCCGAAAGTGCCTCATATTCCTCCAGGGTGGTAAAGGCTGGTTGTGGCTGTAATGCTGGCATTGTAACACTTCCTTTCATAGTAAGGATGGCCATCCGGCCGCTTCCTGCCGGGATTACGGATTGGTTTACTGTATGCAGCGGCATGGGGGCAGGTCTGGACACTATTCAAGTGTATTGTATTTTGGAGAAAAAATCAAGTGCCATTATAACGGATTTAGGCAGATGGACGGCCAGGTGCGTATCAATTGCGGCTTGGAAAAAAGTGATTGCGCCTGGGGGATATGATATAGTATTATATTTAAAAAATGAAAGGGGCAGGACAATGATAAAAAAAATTTATAAGAAGAACGGATACAAGTTTTTGCTTAGCCTGATTCCGGTGGTTATTGTTGGGATCATGGCTCCCATGCGTTCTTATATCATGCAGCTTTTGATTGATTCTTCGAATTACAGGGAGCTGTTGGAGAAAGGCCTGTTTGCCGCTGTTTTCAGTGCGGGGGTATTTCTTTTTGAATGGGTAAGCAAAAAGGGTCAGGCAATTGTTGTTCGGGACATTGAGAAGGACCTGCGAAATCAACTGATGCATAAGCTGTTTGATATTTCTGCAAACCAGTTTGAAAAGAAGGGTTTGGCATATTACCTTTCCAAATTTACTACGGATATCAATATCATATTAAATGACGGGGTCAACAATGTATATGGCATGATAATGCAGTTAGTCTTTGCGGTTGTCGCTGTGGTTTACCTGTTTTGTGTAGAACCGTTCATTTTATTGATTGTAGCAGCGGTCAGTATCGTGCAGTTTGGAGTTCCGAACCTGCTGAAAAAGAGAATTGCATCTTCAAGAAAAGAATATACGGAAGCCCTGGAGGTTTATCTGGACGGGGTAAAAAGCGATTTGGGAGGTCATAAAGTCATAAGAACCTTTGATGCCGTGAAGCAGATTTTAGGGCAGCAGGAAAAGCTAAGCGATTTTGTGTGCAGAAAAAACGAGTATTCCTCCCGGAATCTGTATTGGGCGCATGCGTTGGCCTCTTTTGTAAACAACGGGGCTTTCCTGATTGTACTGGGGAGCTGTATGGTTTTTGTGGTGGCAGGCAGAATCACGGTCGGCGAGGTAGTGGCGATCACCAATATGATGAATTTTGTCCTGACGCCGTGCAAGGCGATTGCTAATGGAATGATTCAGTTAAAAGCAATGGAGAGAGTAAAAGCCGAATTGGATGCTCTGCTGGAACAGGAAAGTGAAAATGACCATAAGGAAAATATAGAAGAAAATATACGGGAAATTTGTCTGGATAATGTCACTCAAAAAATCAGCGAAAGCTTTTCGCTGGATAAACTGGCGCTGACCTTTGAGATGGGCAGGAAGTACGCCATTGTCGGTAAAAGCGGAAGCGGAAAATCAAGCATCATTAAATTACTTACGGAGTATGGAGGGGAGTATACAGGCCGTGTACTGGTCAATGGGCGGGAACTGTCAGGGCTCAATAAGGAGAGCATCATGCATGTAAGTCCGGTCTGCTATCAACAGACATACATATTTAACGACACGGTTTTCAATAATGTAGCCCTGTATCAGGATTATTCAAAGGACGAGGTCGTTGAGGCGCTGCGGAAGGCAGGCATCTATGATACCATCCGGAGACTGCCGGAAGGAGTGGATGAAAAAATTCAGGAGAACGGGAAAAATTTTTCGGGCGGTGAGCTGCAGAGAATTGCATTGGCGAGGTTGTTTTTAAGGAAAAAAGCAATGACCTTTCTTGATGAGATTACATCGGGGCTTGACAATGCCACCGCCTATGAAATTGAAAAAAGACTGCTGGATGAAGATATGACTATTATTAATATTACACATAGGTATAATAAAGCGCTTATGCAGAAGTATGATGAAATCATTGTGATGGATGCCGGCAGAGTTGCAGAGAGAGGAAGCTTTGATGAACTGATGGGAAAACGGGGAGAGTTTTTCAGTTTATGCAAAATTCTCAGTGAATGAGAAAGAAGCTTCACGACCTCAGCGTTTTCCTTTTATGGGACTTTATGTAACAGTTCAGACATTATGTCATTAACTTAAGGTTATTAATGGACAGTTCCTTAGCAGCGTAACGGTTCAGTGACGATATAAATTGCAGCTTTGGAAAAGAGATCTGGCTGAAAATCTGTTATACTGATAAAGGGAGCGATGAAAATGTTGTCAGGTGAAATACTGATCTATATTGAAGAAAATTTAAAAGAAAACTTAACCCTTGTGGATTTAAGCGAACGATTTCACTATTCTCCCAGACAGTTATATTACTATCTGCATGAGATAACCGGCATGCCCGTCATGACCTATATCCGGCAGCGGAAGCTTGTTAATGCCGCTTGTGAGATTGCCCTGGGGCGAAAAATGTACAATGTAGCAACAGACTACGGTTTTGAGACACAGGCAGGCTTTTATAAGGCTTTTCTTCAATGTATCGGGTGTACCCCCAGTGAATTTCAGAATCACCATAAATTACGGCGGCTGAAACAAATTGATACAAAAATATTGTCTGTCAGAGAGAAATTAAATGAGATGAACGAAGTAAAAATCAGAAAAATGGCGCTAAGTGACACAAAGAGCCTTTGGGAAAATATATATTCTGGAAACACGCCGGAAGAAGTGAAGGAACGGGTCCGGAAAAATATTGATGAGATGGATTCTGGAAATTGTGTTGCACTGGCGGCGGCTATTGACGAAAATATTATTGGCACTGCTTTGATAAGGAAATCACAGCATATTCTTTCCTCCAACAGGTGCGAATTGTGCGACGTGGTTGTAAATCCGGCTTTCCAGAAACAGGGCATCGGTATAAAACTATGCCTGGAGTGTTTCTTACATGCAAAGCAGATTGGCGGCGATTATGTTCTTGCATCCTGCAGAAATAACGGCACGGAGCGGTTCTATCTGGCACTGGGAATGGCGGAAAGCGGCAGAATACCGGGTGGTATTCTGGAACCATGGGGCGATAATAAGGTATATGACGAGGTGATTTTCTACAAGCGTTTATAGTTTCATGGTCAGGAGTGAAAACAGGATTTTGGTAATGGTTCGGACAGGTCACTGGACTGCTGCGGATTTTTTATTCCCGCGGGTAATGAGTCATAAGTCCAAGGAAGTAAACTTCCTTAAAGTTTACTTCTCTGGGACCTTGACGAATGAAGCGGGGTTGTTGATTATGAGAGGTTTGATATGTACGAAATAAAATGTGTGGAGAATGAAATAGAGCTGTCTAAGGTTTTGGAATTGTGTTATGGTATTTTGGGACAGGGAACAGCAAACAATGAATTGTATTGTTCTCAGGCATGGAGAAACAGAATGGGAGAGTATAAAAAACTGATGCTGTATGCCTGGGAAGGGGATCAGGTTGTTTCGCTTGTTTTAGGAAGGGCAGAAAATAGAAACAGTCTTATATGCGGTTGTGTTGCGTGTCACCCGGATTTCCGAAAGCAGGGTATTACTCGTGACTTAATGCATCAATTTGAAAAAAATGCAAAAGAAATGGGGTTTAAGTATATTACCCTGGCTGCGGATGATGCTGCTACCGGTTTTTATGAAAAATGTGGATACAAACAAATCATGGAAGTGCATGGTCAAAAAGTATTTCAAAAATTATTATAAAATTCTGTAAAAAGGCTATATCCATAAGCGGATAGCCTTTTTTTAATGGCTTATAAGATTTTTTCGTCTGCAAAATAAATAAACAGCATATAACAGTTGACAACAGTTATATGCTGTTGTATACTGTTTATAGATGAGGAGAAACGGTATCGGAACGAAAGCGCCGGAAGAAATTTCAGACAGGTTATTCCCGCTGGCAATGAGCCGGACTGATACAGCTGGCTTTGTGCCGCTGCCTGCGGGCAATTGGCTGACTGGAATTTTGTGCCTGCGGCAGGCGGGGTGCGGGAACGGTACTGTAATGGAGAATCATATGCATATTATCATCAACAATTCATCAATGATACCAATTTATGAACAGATAGTCGATCAGCTGAAGGAGTCTATCATCCAGGGGGAGCTTCTGGCGGACACGGCGCTGCCGTCTGTGCGGGGGCTGTCAAACGAGCTGAAGATCAGCGCCCTCACGGTGAAAAAAGCCTATGACGCCCTGGAGCAGCAGGGATTTGTGGTCACGGTCCACGGCAAGGGAACCTTTGTCAGGGCGACCAATCCTGAATTGCGGAAAGAGGCGGGGCAGAAAGAGGTGGAGGAGGGCTTTGCGGATGCCATAGGCAGGGCGAAGCGCTGCGGGATGACAAGACAGGAGACACATCAGCTGTTTGAGATAGTTATGGAGGATTATTATGATAACGGTCAGTAATGTGACAAAGCATTATAAGGATTTCTGCCTGGACATATCCATGGAGGTAAAAGAGGGATGTATCACAGGGCTGGTGGGAAAAAACGGGGCAGGCAAGAGCAGCACCTTTAAGGCAATCCTGGGGCTGATACGGCCGGACGGCGGCGAGATACGGATTCTGGGAAGGGATCTGAGGGAATTTGGCAGCTCGGACCGGCAGGCCATAGGGGTGTCCCTGGTGGAGTCGGGCTTCAGCGGGGAGCTGATGGTCAGGGATGTGACGGCTGTCCTGAGGAACTTTTACAGGGATTTCCAGGAGGACAGATTTCTGGAACAGTGCCGTAATTTCGAGATCCCCATGGACAAAAAGATCAGCAGCTTCTCCACAGGCATGAAGGCAAAGCTTAAGGTGCTGGCGGCGGTGAGCCACAAGGCGCGCCTGCTGATCCTGGATGAGCCTACGTCCGGGCTGGATGTGATGGCGCGGGGGGAGCTTCTGGATATCCTGCGCAGTTATATGGAGGAGGACGAAAAGCGTTCCATCCTGATCAGCTCCCACATTTCCTCGGACCTGGAGGGGCTGTGCGACGATATTTATCTCATCGACCATGGAAAAGTGATCCTCCACGAGGAAACCTGTGTCCTGCTGGATGACTATGGCGTGCTGAAGGTGGGGGCGGAAGATTTTAAGAAGCTGGATAAGCGTTATATCCTCCGGTATAAAAAGGAGCCTTTTGGCTATGAGTGCCTGACGGCCCGGAAACAGTTCTATGCGGATAATTACCGGGGGATCGCAATAGAAAAGGGAAATATCGACGAAGTGATGACTATGATGATCGGAGGAGAGGAATTATGAGAGGGCTGATAGTGAAGGATTGGAGACTGATACTGCAGAAAAGGAGATTTTTGGTTCTGTTTCTTGTAATGGGGCTGTTCATGGGCCGGGGAGGAGGGACGGCAGCCCTGGTCTACATGACGCTGGTTGCGGTGATTCTCTCCCTGAGTACGGTCAGCTATGACGAGTATGAGAAAGGCTATACCTTTCTGATGACTTTGCCCTTCGACCGGAAGACCTATGTGAGAGAAAAATATGTGTTCGCCGTTCTGGTAGGAACTGTGGCTTTCCTCGTCAGCTGCGCGGTACTTGCGGTTTCCCTGACGGCACAAGGGAAGGGGCTGTCTGCTGATGAAAGCGTTGTATCTGTGTTTGGCTGCCTTGCGATGGCGGTATTGATAGTGGATGTCACGCTGCCCCTTCAGCTGAAGTTCGGCGCGGAACAGGGGAGGATAGCTCTGTTCGTGGTGACGGCGGCGGTTGCCATAGTGGGAGGTATCGGTATGGAACTGCTCCAGGGTCATGTATCTTCGGAAAAGATTATTGAAATAATCTCCGGATTGGGCCAGTGGGGGATTGTGGGATGCATCATTGGGGCGGTTGCTCTGTTTACCCTGGTGTCCTACGGGATCAGTGTGCGTGTGATGGAAAAAAAGGAGTTTTAGCCAAGGGTATAACAAGGCAAAGGGGGAGGATCAGTTTTCAGCGCTGATAAATGCAGGCTGCAGTTATCGTCTTTTTGAGATGACGGAATCAATCAAACCATATTCTAAGGCTTCATCCGCACTCATAAAATTGTCTCTGTCAGTGTCCCGTTCAATATCTTCGACGGTATGGCCTGTATTTTCGGCTAAAATGCGATTCAGCCTCTGCTTGTTTTTTTGTATATGGTCTGACATGATCTGTATATCGCTGACCTGCCCCTGGATACCATTGCCATGTATAGCCGGCTGATGTATCATAATCTCGGAATTGGCTAATGCCATACGTTTC
>CAOKQK010000047.1 GCA_948470905.1 uncultured Lachnospiraceae bacterium
GGCACAGAAGGTCATCGTGCCAACTTCTGATTTCCAGGTGCGCTGAAGCGCACGAAATCATGGTATAATATATCCATATTTAAGACATTGCACAAAACGCCCGCAGGCTGGCAGGTCCAACAGCTTCCCGACCGGTCCTGCGGTGCCATACACCAGATTGAGAGGTTTACACAGACATGGAAATAGAAAGAAAATTTCTGATAAAGAAGCTGCCCGAAAATTTAAACGATTATCCTCTGCTCCATATCGAGCAGGGCTATCTGAACACTGTCCCCGTGATCCGGGTCCGTAAGGAAAACGAAGAATATTATCTGACCTACAAGGGCAGCGGCATGATGGCGCGGGAGGAAGTCAATCTCACCCTGAACAAAGAGGCGTACTATCACCTGCGGGAAAAAGCAGACGGCAAGATCATCTCCAAAAAACGCTATCTGATCCCTCTGGTCCACCCTACCTTTGCCACGGAAAACGGTTTTTTGAAGCCACCTGCGGATTACCAGCTGCTCATCGAGCTTGATGTGTTCGACCCGCCTTTCGCCCCTCTCATCATAGCCGAAGTCGAATTCGGCAGCAAGGAAGCCGCGGAAACATTTATACCACCTGAATGGTTCGGAGAGGACGTGACCTACCGCAAAGAATACCACAATTCTTTCATGGCGCTCAATCCCGACTTTTCGTACTGACCACGGCAAAAAGCTTCACCCGTGGGGTTTCATCAACACCCCCTGCGGGAGCTAGTACTGTATTGCGCAATTAACAGTGAATTCAGCACCGCCTATTTGCACCAGTGCTGCGTTGTCATCAGTCAGCGATGGAGCCACATCGCTTCCTTCTTCCGCCTTGCCCTGGCACAAATATTCAGCACTGATATTCACCGTTATATGCGCAACGCAGTACTAGTGCTGTGTTGCTGCATGCACTTCACTGCAATGCAGGCGGGCCGTTGGACTTAAACCCACCCAGATGAAAAAACTTCTTGACTTCAAGTGTACTTGAAGTGTTATGATCTGTAAAGGAAACAGTTGGCAGCAGTTCCATGACCTGTCTGAACTGTTGCAGGTTTTATCACAATACACTTTATTTCAGACTCGGAACGTAGACGCCCCAAAAGGAAATTACAGCTACAAACTTAGCAGATGTTATTTTGTTCCAGCCAAGGGGCGTAGATGTGCAGAGGACGGAAAAATTCCCGCAATCGGGAACAAACTGCCGCAGGCGGCAATTGAATAGTCCAGCTAAGAAACATCAAGGACTTGTTTGAAAATTTGTGCTGCTCGCGCAGAGACTTTAATTTAGGAGGAAAACATATGTATATTGCAGACGAAAAAAGATATGAATCCATGCAGTACAACCGCTGCGGGAACAGCGGGCTTCTGCTGCCTGCTGTCTCGCTGGGGCTGTGGCATAACTTCGGCTCAAACGGTAACTTTGACACCATGCAGGCAATGTGCCGCACAGCATTTGACAACGGAATCACACATTTTGACCTGGCAAACAACTATGGGCCTGTGCCCGGTGCCGCCGAGGAAAATTTCGGACGGATCCTTAAGAATGGGCTGGGGGAATACCGTGACGAGCTGGTGATCTCCACCAAGGCGGGCTATGATATGTGGCCGGGACCCTATGGGAACTGGGGCAGCAGGAAATACCTGACTGCCAGCCTGGATCAGAGCTTAAAGCGCATGGGGCTGGAATATGTAGATATTTATTATCATCACAGGCCCGACCCCAAGACTCCCCTGGAGGAGACAGCACGGGCATTGGATGACATCGTAAGGCGCGGCAAGGCACTGTATGTGGGCATATCCAATTACAATAAGGAGCAGACCATCGCCATCGCTGAGCTGTTCACACAGATGGGCACTCCCTTTATCATCAACCAGCGGAAATATTCCATGTTCGTCCGTGATATCGAAAAGGATGGGCTGAAAGATTACGCTGCAGCACACGGCATCGGCATCATCACCTTCTGCCCTCTCGCCCAGGGGCTGCTCACGGACCGCTACCTGAACGGAATCCCGGAGGACAGCCGCATCCGCACGGACGGGCGCTTCCTGAAAGAGAACGCGATCACGGAAGATACCATCGAAAAGGTGCGGAAGCTGGGCGCACTGGCAAAGGATCGGGGACAAAGCCTTGCACAGATGGCTCTGGCATGGATCCTCCGGGACAAAGACATTACCAGCGTGCTGATCGGCGCCTCCCGCCCTTCCCAGATCCTGGACAATATCGGCATGGTCGGGAACACGGATTTCAGCGCGGAAGAAAGAGCGCGCATCGATGAAATACTGGGCTGACGGAACATCAGAACACGCCACACCGCCGCGGGAGGAGACGTCCTCCTTCCCCCTCCTGCCCTGCGTCAGGGGGAGCTTTCTTGCCTTCCGCAGGGCGTCAGGGTGCTTTCTTGCTTCCGCCCTGCGTCAGGAGGTTTCCTCCTTCCCCTCCCGCCCTGCGGTGGCGATAAGCGCCTTGTCCACATCTTCTTCATAATTTCTCATTGCCACCTCGATAGGGGTTGGATCCTTGGTCAGCTTCCTGCCGCCCACATGATTAAAGAATATGATAATGCCCGCGGCAAGCCCGATGGAATAAGACACCTCCAGGACGTTCAGTCCCTGAGGTTCCCTGTTCATGACCATTTTATAGACTTCCGTGAACACATCATTGATCCCCACATCGTTATGATATGCCATGATCGTAAAGGCAGTCCCGAAGAAGCTCACCAGGCATACAAAGACGATTTTCAGCCATTGCTGCCAGTTTTTCCGTCTGGCAACACTGACCCATTCCACCAACACATCCGGTTCACCCACAATCTGCACGCTGATATCAGGGCACTCCCCCTCCATCAGCTCCACCAGCTTCAGCGAGCTGATAACGCAGCGCCTGGCGTCTTCTTTCGCAAAATGATGCACCTTCAGCGCCTTCAGCCTGGCGCAGACAGTCTTATTGCTGCAGCGCACTTCTCCCACATCACTCATGAACACATCCTGGGTCTGGACTTCGATATTTCTGTCACATTTCAGATATACTGTCGTATTGGACATAAAAATGCCCCCTTTTTGCACATTCCTACAGATTTCCGGGTTCCGTTCCAAATACTGGCAGCCACCTTGGAGGAACCGGCAAGATCATTATAGAATGTGCAAAAAAGGGAGCTTTTATACTACCTGTTTCTTTAGGAACTGCGCAGGACGTCTCTCAGCATCTTGTACAGCTTTTCCACCTCCACCGGCTTGGATAAATGGCCATTCATGCCGCACTCCACTGACTTTTTCATGTCGTCGTCAAAAGCGTTCGCCGACATGGCAACAATGGGAATCTGGCGGCAGTCTTCCCTCTCCATGGCACGGATGGCGCGGGTTGCATCCAGACCGTCCATCACCGGCATCATAATATCCATCAGGATGAGGTCATAGGTGCCCGGTTCGGTGGTCTTGATCCTCTCCACTGCCTGGGCGCCGTCATAGACACAGTCCACAGCAAATCCACTGTCCTCCAGGAGGCATCGGGAAATTTCCGAGTTCAGCTCATTGTCCTCCACTACCAGCACCCTGCGGCCCTCAAAGGAAAAGACCTCCTCCTCTCCTTCTTCCGATATATTCTGCCCAGGCTCAAGAGGGATCTCAAAGCTGAAAATACTGCCTTTCCCAAGCTCGCTCTCCAGCTTGATGGAGCTGCCCATCATCTGGACCAGGCGGTTGCTGATGGAAAGCCCCAGCCCTGTGCCCTTGAGCTTTGACACAGCGTCCGCGCCCACTGCCTGTTCAAAAGCACGGAACACCCTTTTTCTGTCTTCCTCGCCAATTCCGACCCCATTGTCCTGCACTGCAAAGCACAGGAGGGGATGATCCTCCCCGGAATCCCTCTCCTGGACAGTCAAGGTGACTTTTCCATTCTCTGGAGTGAATTTGGACGCATTTCCCAGCAGATTAACCAGCACCTGGCTGATCCGCAGCTTATCTCCTACAAACCAGCTGTGCTTCAGATCAACTTCCTGAATGTATTGGATATTTTTTGCCTCCATCTGGGGAAGGACCAGCTCCCTGATCGTGCCGATCATCTCCTGTATATCAAAATTCTGAGGCTCCAGGTGCATCTTGCCGCTTTCAATCTTGGACATATCCAGGATATCATTGATCAGTCCCAGCAGATATTTGGAGGAATCCTGTATTTTGTTCAGACAGTCCAGCATCCTTTCCCTGCTTTGCTCCTTCTGCAGGGCAATGGTCGCCATACCCATTATGCCGTTCATTGGAGTGCGGATTTCATGGCTCATGCGGGAAAGGAAATCTGATTTCGCCTTGCTGGCAAGGTCATACTGCTTCTGGTTCAGCTGGCTCTGGATGGCGCCTCCAAGCTCCGCCAGTTTCCGCCTTTCCTCCGCATTCTGCAAAAGCTCCGGATCCACGCCCACGATACACACATTTCCCATATAGTTTCCGCTGTCGTACATAGGCAGGATAACCCCGCACTGTCCTTCTGAAACATTCAGAAACTTCCGGAGCGCTGCCGTCTGACCGTCCTGCGCGGTAAACGGCAGGGTCTGCGCCGGTCCCAACCAGCCCTGGAAAACCTTCCACTCATCTTCCGTATACTGGCTGACCAGCTCTGTTACCGGCGCCGCCTCCCGATGCCACTGGTACTCCAGGTAATTGGAATGAAAGTCTGGCCGGACAATAGTGGTCAGCACATCTGATGCCTTGTAATGGCTACCAATCTTGCGCAGAATTAAGGTCATCTGGGCACGGAAATTTGCCCCCCTTCCGAAAAGATTCACTGCCAGCGAGGCAAGGTTCACATCCTTGCCGTAATCGTTGGTGATCACATGTTTTCCATGGACTTTTGGCAGCCTGTTCTTATCCTTCTCCTGCAGCTCATCATAAATCAGGCAATTCACAGGGGAGTCCTCCTTCACGAGACGCTGCGCCAGCTTCGCCCTCCGCATCAGCAGCATGCTTTCCTCCGCTCCCGTGGCAACTGCTATCCCGGCGCGCACATATAGCTGCAGGATATCCTTGTCAAACAGGGTGTGAATGGCCTCTGTCAGCTCCTGCACAAAGCCTGCGGCATGTTTCTCGGAAATATTTTCCATCCATATCACAACCTCGTCTCCATCAACCCTGAGTGCCACCGTCCGGCAGCCGCTGCTCTCCTCAAGCCTCTTGCAGCGTCCCAAAAGTCCCTGTCCTGCCTGCTCCAGAACCATGTCCCCAAAGACAGTCCCGTTTGTCTCGTTCATCTCCTGGAGCTTCTCCAGGAACAGGTACGCTATGGCACCCTGAGGCTGTTCCTTGCGGCACTGTTCCAGGCGCTCCAGACCCGCTGCATACGTATAAAGCCCTGTGACGCTGTCCTTCTCCTTCTTTTCTTTCTGAGCAAGTTCTCTTTCCTTCTGCTCCTGGATATTGCGGATAGCACCGACCATCATGATCCGTTTCCCCTCGTGGTCGCACATAGTATGCCCGTAAATCTCCCGCCATTGGTAGGCTCCCTTTTTGTCATACCAGAGCCGGACCTCTACAGAGACTATGTTGGGCAGCTCCTGCAGAAGCTGTTCTATCAGAGGGCGGTCTTCGCAGTAGACACGCTCTATACTCATAAACTCCGCCCTTCCGCACTGCCATGTTCCGTTCAGCGGAGGATAATTCACTATGTCCACCGACTGATTCTCCACATCGTAGGAAAAGAAGATATCACTGGTGCTCTCAATCGCCACACGGTAGCGCTCCTTTTCCTCCAAAAGAATGCCTTCCGTCTCCTTCTGCTTACAGGTCAGCTCCATCACCACATCATAGAGCCTGTCAATCTCCAGGATATTGGAAGCCTGAAAATCCTTCAGCCCTGCACTCCCGCCGCTGATACAGTCCATTAGCTTCTGAATCGGCTTCGTCAGGTGTCTGACGCTCAAATAAATGCCAACTATGCCGAATACCAGACCCACCAGAATAGCAGTCCCCATCCACAGATATAGCTTGCGGTACATGCCAAACAGCGTATTCTCCATATTCAGCCCAATCAGGACCCAGTTCGTATCATCGTAGGGCGCATTATTGTCATACAGCCTTAATGGACATTTTACTGCATAAATCGCCTGTTTGCCTATTTCTATGTCCTTCACCCGGTACAGCCTGTCATCATCCGTACCGCCCAGGTCAAAATTCCTGTCGTATGCGGCAATACGGTTATACAGGACTCCCCTGCCCGCAAGCGCCGTATAACTCCCGTCCTGCTTCTCCACCGCCAGCATGTAGCCGGACTGTTCCCCGTCATCCAGCTCTGTCAGCGGAAAAAAATCGTATAGATAGCCCAGCTCGATTTCCGTCCCCAAAATACCGTACACCCGGCCGTCATGACGCAGAGGCACAGAATAGGTGATCATCACATGAGAATCCTGTGGATCCTCCCCCAGGATAAAGGGAGCAGACCAATACCCCAGATCCTCCGTGTCCGCATCGGGATTCTCCTCCCCTGCGCGCCATGGCTCATAAAAAAAACGCTCCGACTCCCTCTGCGCCGCTCCTGCCATATGGAAATTCGTCGTCCAGCAGGTGTCCAGCGGGATATTAAATGCCCTTGACAGCCTCTTATTTCCCCTTTCCAGCATTATATCCGTATAATTGACTGCCCGCGACAAAGGATTGTAATCCCGGATAAAAAAGCCCCCATACTCCCCAGCCGCCTGTCTGTCCTTCCCTGTGAGTATCAGAAAAATGCCTGAAGTCAGGTGATTCTGCAGACTCTCAAGACAGCCGGGAAAAACCTCCTCCTGAAATTCCTGGCACAACTCCTCTGACATCAGCATCTCATCAAGCGTAATGTGCCTGCGTGCCAGAAAGCTCTCCAGCTGGGCGTGAATATCGTATCTCTGTTCACAGACAGACGCCCAGCGCTGTGTCATTTCATTTTCCAGGATGACCCTTCTGCCTTCCACTGTCCTGGACATAATGTTAATGGAATAATCCTTGATCAGGCGGAAGGTCTTCTTGAATATCAGCGTCCCCAGCGCCAGGATGCCCTGCAGCAGCATGACTGTGATCAACGGGAACAAGAACATCCTGAATATGGTATTTTTCTTCTTTTGTTTTGCCTCTGGCCCAGACTTCAAATTTAATCTGTCATCCATGTTCAATTCACCTTCCTGCTGCCTTCTCCAGTGCGCTGCAGAATTCCTCATACCATGCGTTGAAAGCCTCCTCCGTCAGGTAGGGCGCGCATGCCTCCTCAAGGCTCACTCCCTCTGCCAGCGCTGCTTTCACCTGCTGCCTGTCCGCCTGCGCCTTGTCCGAAAGATTGTATTCCAGCACCTTCCTGGCGTCAGAACCGTTTTTGAAGCTCTTGTTTGTATAGAATTTCACATCCGCCATATGCTCAAAGGTATGAATGAGGCAGTCATAGGTCTTCTCCGCAACAGCCAGCCCCTGCTCCTCGATGACTTTATCCAGCATTTCCACACTATTCGCTGCCTTCATCACCGGCAGATAGCCTGCCACGCCCCCGAAGCGCAGGTTGTTCTCCGCCCTGGTGAACCACTTCAGGAATTCCACCGCGGCATATTCGTGCAGCTCATCAGATTTGCTGACCACCATGCCGGCGCCCTGCTGGACCGCATAATTTTCCCCGCCCGCAAAAGACGGGGCATCCATGACGATATAGCCTATCTCATAGCTCATTTCATCGAGCTCTACCTTGCCCGGAAAATACATTGCAGATGTGGTGGAACCGGTATAGGCCAGCAGGTCCCCTGTCTTGACGTCATCCGAACGGAAGGCGCCGTATGCCCCAAAATACCCTTTCACCACAGGCACATAATAATTATCCCACAAACGCCTGATACTCTCCTTCGGCAGGTTCAGAGTCACCTGTCCGCCCTCTGCCTGGAAGATTTCCGTTCCCAGCTGACGCATGCCTATCAGGAAATAATTTGCCATGGCGTCACGCCCGTAAAAAGCCTTCCCGTCTCCCGGGATGTCCGGCGTAGCAGCGTCCGTCCACTCATAATAGCTCTTTGCCGTCTCCACAACGCCCTCTATGGTTGCCAGACTGTCCAGGGACACCCCCGCCGCTTTTGAAAAGGTTTCCCAGTCCGTCCTGTTTATCATCATGATCTCCGTGGACTTGGCTACCGGAAAAATCCGCAGGCTGCCATCCAGAGCGATGCAGCCCTCGTCTATGTAAGAGGCTATATATTCCTCCAGCTCGCTTTCTGTCAGATACTGGGACAGATCCGCCAGGGCGCCTGCCTGCTCCGCCTCATAAGCCGTATCTGCATAAGAGGAAAAGATATGAGGCATCTCCCTTGCGCCCACCTTTCCGGCGAGAGAATCCCTCACCGCCAACTCCAGGTCGGACACGGATCCCTGACTGTAGCTCTGCACATAAATTCCCACATCCTTGCCCACAGTCTCATTGAATTCATTCACAAGCTCGTTAAAAGCCGTCTGCTGGGAACCATTGTAATAATGCCACACGGTAAGGGATACCGGGTCATCAGGATTCAGCGGGTTCTTATCTCCGCACCCGCACAGCAAACACGCCGCCCCCGCAAGGGCAAATGTCAATATTTTCTTTTTCATGATACATACCTTCCCTATGCTCTTTTTCCCCCGGGCAATGAGCCACCAGCCTGCGGAAGCAACCTTCCGGGAAGCCTGCTTCTCTTGAACTTTGGCAAATGCCGCGAGGGCCATATACCTCCCCAGCCTGCTGTGGAGTATATGATTTTATTCCCGCGGGCAATGAGTCATAAGTCCATGGAAGTGAACTTCCTTAAAGTTTACTTCTCTGGGACCTTGACGAATGCCGCGAGGGTCAAAAACCCCGCCGCTTGCTGCGGGGTTTTTGATTAATATCGGGGGAAACCGGAGCCCCCCCGGCGCCTACATGGCTCATGTGAATATTCTAACATAATTCTCCTGTCCGCACAACCAATATTCTACAACTATGCCACCGTACTGTGAAGCTCCGTCCAAAAATATAACAGAGAGCCGCAAAGCTTCCCCACCGCCATACTCAGGATCACAAGCCCAATCCCGTGCCGAAATGAAATTCTGCGGGTAAAAATGGGGATACTGTCCAGCATCTCTGCAATGGCAAGCGCAAGGCAGCCGATGAACATCCCGGCAAAGATCCCGAAAAGCGCCTGCAAAAAAGTTCCTGCTCCCAGTATAAACTCCATCTGTGCCGGAAAATGCTGCTGCCACCACCCGCCAATCTGGCAATATCTTGAAAAAACACTTAAAATACAACCCACGATCGTGCCGGATATGACCATTTCCTCATATAAGATAACCTTGTCCGCCGTATGCGTCCGCCCCGCAAAACGCGGCACCAGCCCAACCGCCACAAGGACCGTAAAGACCCCAGCCGCCGCAAGCAGGCCGTAACTTGCTCCCGTCAGAATCAGAAAAAATGTTCCTGCCATAGTACTGCCTCCCTCCCGGCCCAGGCTGTTGCTGAAATACTTCCGCCACGCAGCCAATGATGCAAAAAAGCCTCCGCCATACCAATGATTCTCCGAACTAATCATAGTATGGCGAAAGCCTGATAATTTATGTATTTGTACTGCAAATTTTATCGGCCTTATTCTCCCAGCCCGAATGCAATATCCGCATGTTCATAAATGTTTGCGGCATTTCCTGTCACCACAAGGCGTATCTCATTCTCTCCCTGCCTGATCATGCCAGTTAAGTCAAAGCGGTGCCCTCCCCAGAAGCTCACATCAGCAAACCGGCCGTTGCAGAAGCATTCCACCATCTCCTCCCCGCGGACCAGGAAGCGTACCGGCTCTCCTGCTTCTTTCGCCTGGAGGCTGAGCACATATTCGGCACTGTTCTCATTTTTCACAGTCTGGGCAAAACGCTCCGTCCAGTCGGGATACTCGGTCCTGTACCAGTCAGCAGCCCTGCTTTCCCCGCAGAACTTTGCAGCGTCCTTTACCACCAGCAGAGTTTCCGATGGCTGCAGGCTCAGGCAGAACGTTTCCCCTGCGCCCTCCACAGAATATGCTTTTCCGCGCCACAGATCCACAAAGCCCGGATCCTTCATTCCAGGGATGGTCATTTGTGTGCAAATGGGCTCGCTTCCCTCATTTCCAAACAAATACAGCTCAGCGCCCTGCTTTCTCAGATGAATCTTGCGCAGCGTGGGACAGGACTGCCCCAGCCTGATCTCCGAAACAGGCAGACCTTCCGTGCCGCTCACAAGGATGTCCCCCAGCTTATCCGCAAACCTGTCCGTATAACGCTGCCCCAGCACGTTCAGCACCTTTGTGTAGGCGTAGCCCTCTATATGGACTTCCGCTCCCGAAACCTCCGCCTGCTCCAACAATGCCGCGGGCAGATAATTAAACTCCACCTGATTCTCATACAGGCAGGCAATCTCCTCATAGGGAGCATTGTTATTGTCACAGAGCACCGCAATCTCCGCGTTATTAACCGAATCAGTCATCAGCCACGAAAGCCGTTTCATATAATCGGAAAACCTGCGATAATGCTTCCACCAGATATTGTTGGGACCCACGTCGGGGGGACGCTCTCCCTTGCGCTCCCCTTCCACACTATAGTAAAATGCATGGGGGATAAAAAGATTGACCCCTCTTAAACCAAGCCAGTCAATATACCATTTCATGTCTCCCGCCGTCATATACCAGGGTATCTTGTCGCGGTAGCAGACTCCGAAGCACTCGTTGGCATTCCTCCGCCTTCCCAGATGTCTCGCAATATCGGCTGACAGCTTCGCCTGCACGGAATCAAACTCCCGAAGCCCCCCTGTCTCCGGCGCCACACGCCGCATGATCAGGTCCTGCCCGGGAATATGGAAATATAGTTCTTCCTCAATATCGTTGCTCTCCGCGGGATGCCCTATGAGAGAGATTCCATGGGCTTCACACCAGCCAGACAGCCTTGCATAGAAAATCTCCCGCAGCTTCCTCTTGATCAGCTGGCGGTACAGACGGACAGTAACATTTTCCTTTGTCTCCACAATGTCGCTTCTGCCCGCCACCGCCTTGCCGGTCTTGACAAAAAGCGCTTCCAGCTCCTCCACCCTGCCGCCTGCGGCTTCCAGCTCCTTCTCCATGCCTTTGACCCACGCACGGTAGCGTCCCGCCCCTCTGCCCAGGGCACTGGGCTCATCGGTGAAAAACGCTATGACTGTGGCGCCGAAGTATTCTTTCAGTTCTTCATAGTACCTGTCGTGAGTCAGCCGGATAAACTCATCCACCGCGTCAGGATTTAAAATATCCGCCGCCTTGGGCGCCCCGGGCTGTCCGTCATCCTCACCGAAGTGAATGCCCCGGATAGTCCCTCCTGCAAAACCATAAACCAGCCTGCGCCCATCGGAAAACTCCGCCAGCACCTGGGCATTTTTCTCTGCAGCCAGCTTCTCCTGCGCCTTGTCGGCATCCAGGATAATGATCCCCTTGGAAGCATATTCCGGATTCGCCTGGACTACCATGCCATGGGCAGAACCCGAAGGGTACATACCCTCGTCATAGAGCACCACCTTCATCTTCAGCTCCGCCGCTGTCTTTACGATAAACCGCACCGCCCGGAAATACTCCTCCGAAAGGTAGGGCATCTGTCTGGGCACCCCGATCCTGGGGTGTAGCACCAGGCCGTTTACGCCCTTCTCCACATAGTCTGTCAGCTGGTTTTTCACTCTTTCCTCGTCAAAGGCATCATTGAAAAACCAGAAGGGAATAGGCGTAAATTCCATGCCCGGCTGCAGCACCTCTCTTAACAATTTCTCCTGTGTCTCCATCTGTGTCTCCTTTTTATTTTAATATCTTTTTAACGGTATTCCACAACAATTCGGAGTTTGCCGCTCCTGCGGCATTAAATATCCCTGTCATCCACATAAAAGGCTCCAACGTTACATTCATTATAGCCCAACCACCTGCAAATTACAATACTCATAATATCCGCCCACCACACTAATTCCCCGGCCCCTTCAGCCAGGCACTGCACGGGCGCCCCCATGTGCGCCTGGCTATGGCTCGCCGCCCAAAGCCCTTCCTCTTAAACATTACGGCTGCTCTGCCGGATTTACATGGATCATGATATGTTTTATATTTGGAAAGTCTTTTTCAACATTGCTGTGTATGCTTTCCGCAATCCCATGGGCTTCACGAAATGTTTTATTTGCATCTACACTGATTTCCAAATCAACATATACCTTATTTCCAAACATCCTGGTATGAAGTACATCAATGCCGCCGATGCCATTTTGGTTCAAAATATATTCACCCAATTCCTTTTCATAGACTTCGCCGCAGGAAGTATCCAACATTTTCCTGACAGCATCCAATAGAATGTCAAATGCTACTTTCAAAATAAAAAGACAGATAACAACACTCGCAACAGCATCTAATACGGGAAATCCAAGCATTGCGCCGCCTATGCCAATCAGCGAACCAATGGAAGAAAAAGCATCCGAACGGTGATGCCATGCGTCTGCCATAAACGCCGCAGAATTAAGAATCTTTGCATAATGCCTTGTATACCAGTACATTGCTTCTTTGGCTGCAATAGATACCACCGCGGCTATCAATGCAATAACCCCCGGAACAGTAAGCTGGTTATAATTTCCGGAAAAGATGTTTTGTAAACCAACTTTCCCAATCCCGATTCCTGTTGCAAAAAGAATCAGCCCTAAAACCAAAGATGCAATACATTCCAATCTTTCATGTCCATACGGATGTGACTTATCAGCTCCCCGTTTGGACATTTTAACTCCTAAAAATGCAATGAATGTGGCAAAAACATCTGACAGGGAATGAACGGCATCAGAAACCATTGCCCCCGAATTCCCTGCAATTCCTGCAAACATTTTAAACGAGCATAGTACAATGTTGCCTACAATTCCCACAAGAGAGATCTGCTTAATGATGACATTTTCCTGTAATTCTTTTTTTGTTTCTGTTGACATAAAAAATCCTCCTGCTTGTTTTAATTTTTTAATATCTCTTAAAACACTTCATCAGACCTTATGCCCATAGATGTCTGTAAAAAAGTATAAAAAAACACACCCATGAAACATACAACTGTCCCACAGATGTGATCAAACCCACTCTGTTGCCGCTGGTATGCAGCCCGGCCTCATAAGCATAAAACTCATAGCCTGCTCAGTTTGTACTGGCAATCTCGCATTCAAAATGAATGTAATGCAGTGCAAAGAGTATCTAAATGTATATCACATTTTATGCAAACTGTCAAGTATAGGTGATGAAAAATCAGGATAAAATTATAAATTGTAATGCGACATTTTCCGCCGCTGTCTCCCCCACCTCATCATATGCCTGTTGTGTGTAATGATACTGGTCTTTCATCATTCCCAGGTATGGCTCAAAGCTGGCAACCATGTACACATTCTGCAATGGAGTGACCTTGGCAAAAGCATCCCCTTCTTCCTGACCTGATCTGTCCTCACAGGCATTGGCACACATTCTCTGCTGGGTCCGGCGGATGACCCCATACCGTCTGTCCAGTTCGGCACCCTTTATTCCTTTTGACCCGCAGGGATATTTCACATAATTATAGTGTCCTGTCTGAATCAGAAAGCACTTTTCCGCCCCTGCCTCCCGCAGAATTCCCCATATTTCCTGAAAATTCCTGAAATACTGTCCTGCGTCCACCCCCTTGTCGCCGTCCGTCTCCCCCTGGCTCCAGAGCACATAGGTATGGGCAATCTCTATCCCCTCCGCATCCAGATATGCCCTCGCCCTGCGCAGCCGCATTGCCGCGTCAGCCCCATAAGTTTCAACCCATCTTGCGGAAGAACTGCCCCCTTTGGATGCAGACACTCCTATCACGGCATGTCCTGTACGCTCATAATATCTCCTCACAAAGGCGGACACCATGCTGCCCGTCTTCTTCCTCCCGTCATCCATGCCCAGTGGATTATTTTCCTTTATGCCGAAAGGTTCTTCAATGGGATACAGCTTTCCGGGGGCGCTGACAGCACGGAATTCCCGTCCCATATAAGCCTCGCAGGATACTGCTTTCCCAACCTCCCCCCTGCCCGCCATATTGGACTGCCCGGCAAATAAGATCAAATCTTTTACTGCATTTTCAAAACTGTTTGCCACACTTTCCATATCTCCATACCGTTGAATCTTCCAAACCGCTTACCAAGGTAACAGCTCAGACAGGTCGCTGAACTGTTACCAGACCTTCTGCATCTCTGCACACATGATCAAAAAAGCCCCTACCCCGTGCAGGTCATTCTCGGAAGTGCCCCTGTTTATGTAATGGGTGTAATCTCCCACGCCTGTCCCCACACATACGTTATTTATCAGCAGGTCATCCCCACTCCAGGCAAGAGAGCGCACAACCCCCTCATAACCCTTCTTTGCATAAGCCAGATATTCCTCAGGCAGCACCCCCGTCCTGACCGCCTTGGCTATAGCCGCAGTATACAGGCAGGAACAGGAGGTCTCCAGCCAGTTCTCCGGCGCATCGCCCTTGTCTACCACCTGATACCATCTGCCGTCCGCGGACTGATATTTGCAGACCGCCTTAATCAGGTCTGCCACCGCACTCTGGATCTCCCCATACTTGGGATGATCCTTGGGGATATAGTCCAGATCGTCCAAAAGCGCCACCGTCACCCAGCCGATACTCCTGCCCCAGAACTCCGGGGAATGCCCAGTCTCAGGGTCCGCCCATGCCATGGTCTTCTTGGAATCATAGGCATGGTACCAGAGCCCCGTCTCCTGGTCAATGGTCTTGTCCCTCATAAGCAGCGCCTGCTCCGCCACCAGGTCGTAATACTCCGGCGCGTCAAAACGCTGCGCATATTCCGCACAGATGGGTCCGCCCATGTACAGGCCGTCCAGCCACATCTGGTTGGGATACCTGTCCTTGTGCCAGAAGCCGCCCTCCTCATTCCTGGGGAAATCCCTGATGATGGACACAAGGTTGTCCAACAGGTTCTTGTATTTTTCATCCTGCGTCTTCTCGTACAGCTTAAATGCCAGAATGCCCGGCTGCAGGTCGTCAAGCTGTCCCTTGTCATAGTTGCGCGGAATGCCGTCCGCGCCCAGACAGGAGTCCACCCAGTCCTTCACATACTGATAATAGACCTCCTCCCCGCACTCCTCATAGGTCTTGTAGACACCTGAAAGGAACACTCCCTGATGATAGTGAAAGCGTCCCTTGGGCGGCAGATCCCGGGCCGTAAATTTCCGCATCATGGTATCCACGGATGCTCTTGCGTAATAAATGGGTTCTTTGATCTCGTTCATTTTCTCCTCCGTTTCCGCTACCTTTTTTTCCCATAAAGGCACAAAGCTGATATTCAGATCCACATTTCCCTTAATACCTGCCACTTTGCCGGTGGAAGTATACTGCCAGACGTCATAGGCATAGGGATAGTAGAATTCGTCCGTGTAGGCGGCAAACCACTTGTCATATCCCTCCAGTGTCTCCAGATCCAGCTTCACGGCCCCCATCTCGGTGTTGTAGTAGATCATGGGCCTGTAGCCAGCCTGCTCGATGGTCTGGCAGAACAAAAGAGCATGGTTCGTGCGGTCTTCCAGGGAAATTTCATTCATTCTCCCATTGTCTCCGGCAATCGTCTCCACATCGTAGACCACAGGGCATTCTATATTGTAAGGGGCAATCCTTTCCAATACAAAGTTCGCCTCCTCCACCGCCTCCTCCGGAGTGATCGCCTGACTGAACACATACACGCCCACCTTGATGCCATTTTCCAGGGCGCCTTTCACATTGGCATCAAAATAGGTGTCAGCCACAAGTTTTCCGCTGGCGCCATAACCCCGGTATGCCGCCCTGATAAAAGCGAACTGCACCCCGTCAGCCGCCACCTGCTCCCAGTCTATGACCCCCTGATGCTGAGAGACGTCAATGCCCTTGTAAGAGACTACCTGCCCGTCCTTCATGTACTGATATTCCCCGCTCTCCAGGATATTCAGGTTCTCCTCTTTGAGATCATGCATCTTCAGCTCACGGTTGATCGGCACAACATAATACCTGCCTCCGCTGGCAACGACCAGGTCATCCTGAAGGATAAGACGCAGCGCATCCAACGGTTTATCCCCCGCGTCCAGGCTATTCCTGATATTGTCCCTGATGCTTCCAAAAATCTCTGTCCGCGCCTGCTGCTGGGCTTCCGCCACCGCGGAGGAAAGCATGTTCTCAAGCTCCTCCTGGGAATACACCACGCTGCCCGCCGCGCCGACGGCTCCGTCTCCGCTGTCGGAAGGACTGTCGTTCCCGCTTACGGCGCTGCCGCTCGCATCCACAATATTGCCATTCTGACTGTTTCCGTCCTGACCGTTACCGCTCTGACCGCTTCCGTCCTGACCATCTCCGCTCTGGTCGTTTCCGTCCTGGCCATCTCCGCTCTGACCGCTTCCGTCCTGGCCGTTTCCGCTCTGACTGCTTCCGTCCTGTCCGTTACCACTCGGACTGCTTCCGTCCTGTCCGTTCCCGCTGACTGGATTTCCCGCTAAGGTGCCCACTACCTCCTGCTGTGCCCGTTTATCCAGCCACGAACAGACCCCTGCCGTCAAGATCACCACCACCGCCATCGCCGCCAGAAGCCCCAGTACCGTCATTGTTTTATTGTTTTTCCGACGCTTCTTTCCTGTGCCGCGATTGTTTCTTTCCTCGCTAATGCCAAAATTGTCCACTTCCCTGCTCATCCCCGCTCCTATCTGCCCGCCGCACGGACAACTGACCTTCTCTCCTAAACATTATATGCTGACAACATTTCAAAATCATCAAATCTTGAGGCTGGCCATCAGCAGACCTCTGATTTTAACTTACAGTTCACATGTCAGTTTTTCAAGATCAGATTTTTTTCCTGCATGAAAATTTGATCTGAAAAACCGCCGAAGCCAATGCCGTTTCATGCGCAAAAACAGCTGCGAAGCAACGGTAACGCGCAGCAGGTGCGTTTTGCCAATGGCATGGATGAACTGTAACGATTTTAAAGTTCATATTATCATCATAAACGAATTTTCTTAAGAAGGAAAGCGGAAATTTCTACATTTCGCGACATTTTATGATATTTTATAAAAAATTAAGTTTCCCCGGGCCTGCGGCTCGTCACCGCGGGAGTCACTTTGCTTTCTCACGCATCCTCATCAAAATTTTCTTCTCCATACGGCTGACCTGTACCTGGCTGATACCCAGAATAGACGCAATCTCCATCTGGGTCTTGTCCTGAAAATAGCGCATGTGGATCAACTCCCGGTCCGCGGGCTCCAGGCCGTCCAAGAGCTGCTTTAAGAGCATATGGTTCAAAAGCCTCTCCTTCTCCTCGTCCTCGCTGCCGCAGCCTCCCACTGCGCTGCTGCCCACCGTGCCGCTTTTACCCCTCACCAGCTTGTCCACCAGGTAGACCTCGCTGCCGTCATCCTGATAAACCGCGCTGTAAATGGATTCCACCTCCACATTCGCCTCCATGGCAAGCACCGCGTCCTCCACGGACAGCCCGGCTGCCGCTGCAAGCTCCTGCAGCGTGGGTTCATGCCCTCCCGATGCCTGCAGCTTCTGCCTTGCCAGCTTTACCTTCAGCCCGTTTTCCTTGATGGTACGGGAAATCTTCACCGGCCCGTCATCCCTCAGAAAGCGTTTGATCTCGCCGCTGATCATTGGCACAGCGTAAGTTGAGAATTTAAGCCCCAGAGTCAGGTCAAATTTATCAATTGCTTTCATCAGTCCGATGGTCCCCACCTGGAACAGATCCTCCAGTTCATAGCCCCTGCCTGCAAAACGCCTGACAATGTGATGGACGAGTCCCAGGTTTTTTTCTATCAGTACCTCTCTTGCATCCCTTTCTCCTGCCTGTGACCTTGCGATCAGTACTGACATTTCCTCCATAGCCTAGTCCTCACCGTCGATCCAGCTGCTCGACCCCACCTTTTTCGTCATACGCACCGTAGTTCCTTTTCCCAATTTGCTCTCCACCTCCAGATCATCCATAAAGGCTTCCATAAAGGCAAACCCCATCCCGGACCGCTCCAGTTCCGGCTTCGTGGTAAAGAGAGGCTCCATGGCCTGCTCCAGATCCTCTATGCCCTTGCCCGCATCGGTCACTTCGATATGTAATACATCATCCTCCAGCAGACCGTATATCCTCACCTTTCCGGGATGCACCTCCGGCTCCCGGATAGGAGCCTGCCGCAGCCCGGTCTGTGTACTACACTGCCCGGGCTGCTCGCCTGGCATTCCCGGCTGTCCGCTGTATTGCCCGGACTGCGCGCCTGCCATCCCAGGCTGTCCGCTGTACTGCCCGGACTGCACTTTCTGCTGCATGAACCCCCGGCAGCAGTAACCCCCATAATTTTCATAGCCATGTATAATGGAATTAGTCACTGCCTCCGACACGGCAGTCTTGATATCATCCAGCTCCTCCAGCGTGGGATTCAGATGAGAGATAAATGCGGCAACCGCCACTCTGGCAAAGCCCTCATTTGCCGATATCGCATCAAAAATAAGCTCCATTTCATTTTTCATGATTCCAGTACCTCCACGATTTTATTTAAACCTGACAGCTTCAGTATCCTCTCGATCTGTTTGCCCACATGAATGGCGTACACACGCCCTCCGAAACAGGCGATCTTGCGGTAGCGCCCCATGATGATGCCGATTCCGGAAGAATCCATGAACTGCGTGTTCTCAAAGTCAAAAACCACATTTTGGACATCCTCCCGCAACAGATATCGGTCCGCACTTTCACAGATGAAGCCCGCCCCATAGTGGTCGATCTCCTCCGGAAGCCTTATCATCAGGCAATTGTCAATAACCTGAAAATCCTCTGCAGTAATCTGTTCCATTTTGTCCATATCCTTTCTTTGAAAAATAAAGTGCCGGAAAATAACAACAATAAAAGAACCTATAATCACTTATAGATTCTTTTCCTTTTGTACCTTATTTTCATTTGTATCACACAGGCATCTACTGTCCTGTCGCAAGGGCATCCCTGTAGCGCTTGGCGGTCCTTGCCCTCTGAGAATCCGGGAACTGCTCCAACAGCCTGTCATAAGCAGCAATGGCGTTCTCTGCATCTTCCATTTTTTCATACGTCCTGCCGAGAGAATACAGTGCCTCCACATTTCCCCCATCGTAATAAATAGCCCGGTTAAAAAGCTCTACAGCCTCTGCAAAATCTCCTGTCTTGTACTTATCGGATCCCTCCGTGTAATACGTGGCGGACAGATTGGGACCTATGCTGCCAAACAGTCCCCTGTACAGGCTCTGAAAGCCCTCTGACATTTCCTCCACCACAACATTCTGTGAAATGAGCTCCAAACCGTCTGCAGCCGCCTGCTCGTCCCCTGACTCCAGATAGGCCGCCGCCGTATTCTGCAGGTTTTCCATCATTTTAAGGATACCATTCTCACCTGCAAAGCCTTCGATTTCCTGATTAAGCCCTGTGATCCTGTTATTTAATTCTGCAATATTGCCCTCCAGCTCCTGAATGCGCACTGTCTTCCCATCGGACTCATTGCTGATCTTTATGATATCCTGCTGCATCTGGTTCCTGATCTCGGACTGCGCGGAGGGTACCGCCAGAAAATACACTGCCCCAAAGCCAATAGCTATCCCGATAGCTATGTTCAGCAGCGTGGCGATACCGGAGCGCTTTGGCTCCTTCACGCTCAGTGGCTGGATAATCATCTCATTGTCGCTCTGATAGCGAACAGCTTCTTCCTTCCGGCGCCTGGCAGGCTGCCTGACCGCCTCATCCGGCATGAGCATACGCTCTACTTCCTTCATGTAGCGCAGGGTCTGTATATTATTCCTGTCAATATCAATACATTTTTTCAGCTCCCTCTCCGCCCGTTCCCAGTCCTCCTTGTCCATATAAAGGAGTGAGAGAAGCTGATGTGCCTGTACAAACTTAGGGTTTAAGGACAGCACCTTCTTCAGCTGTATCATCGCAAGATCCTTGCTGTCCTGCATACAATACACAAGCGCCTGATTAAATTTTTTTATGGTCTGGTTCACGGATTCCAGCCTGGAAGCATTGGACTGCACCTTTCCTATATAATCGTCCGCGATATTTTTGTCCGGGCTTAAATTCTTGCTGATGACCCACTCGCTCAGTGCCGCTACCACTTCTCCCATCTCAAAATAGACGAGCCCAAGCAGATTTCGCGCCTCTATGTTATTTTTGTTAAATTTCAGGCTCTGACGCAGGCTGACCAGCGCGCCGCTCAAGTCCCTCACATGTGCCTTCTCCAACCCTTCATTATAATACATGTTGGAGACATGCATGATCCTTTTGTACAGGGAAACGTCCGCCCCGCAGCCGGTGCAAAAATCTTTTTCAGATAAATGGCATCCGCAGTTATAACAAAACATTATTGCACCTCGTCTGGTTTCTTTTCTTTTTTCGTCTTTACTTCGGTTTCTTTGATCATTTTTACAAGTATATCAGCCATGTCGGTCATATCCTGATTGTAGATTGCTTCCTCGGCATCCTCGACCTCAAGGCTTGGGTGGAATTTCTTTAATTCTTCCTCGAAATTTATCATCTTCTATAAGCTCCTTTATCTCGCCTGCCAGATACAGGCTGCCCGCCGCATAAATACGCTCCCCTGCGCTGCGTTCCCGCAGCAGCATTTCAAGCGCCGAAGCCACGTTCTCATAGCATTCCAGACTACAGCCCGAAAATTTTCCAAACAACTCTGCCAGGGCATTCATACCCACATCGCGCCAGGTGTTCATGCCTGTGACCGCAATTTTCCTAAAAAGCCCTGACCGGACTATCATCTCTGCCATACACTCATAGTCTTTATCTCTCACCACGGCAAACAACAGCGTCCTTGCGCCCTCATGCCCGTCCATGGCAGCCGTCTCCAGGAATGCCCTGATCCCGTCCTCATTGTGGGCGCCGTCCACATAGACCCCGGGAAGTACCTCCTCCATGCGCCCTGCCCAGAAACAGCCCGATACACCTCTTTTGATATTTTCTTCGGTAATACCCTTCCCACCATTCAAAGCCCCCGTATCCAAAAGCTCCGCCGCCCGGACGGCAAGCGCGGCATTTTCCATCTGGTATGCTGCAATGGTGTTCAGTGTAAGACTAACATTATTATAATAACTACTGTGAAAAGAAAAATCAATCTTTTTTCTATTAAAATTTTGGAAGCTTACGTCATTTTTTGACACGGAAACGGCGGATATCCCAAGTTCCGCCGCCCTTCTCTCAAAAACCGCCGTCGTTTCAGGACAGGTGTCCCAGTAGACCGCAGGCGCGCCCGCCTGCATGATCCCCGCCTTCTCCCCCGCAATCTTCCCCACTGTGTCCCCAAGATACTCCACATGGTCAAGGCTGATGTGGGTGATAACGGCAATCTCCTTCTTAGACACCGAATTCGTTGCATCCAGCCTGCCGCCCAGCCCAGTCTCCAGGATACAGTAGTCCGGCTTCTCCTCCTCAAAGAAAAGCATTGCAATAAAAAAGAGGAATTCAAAATAGGTGGGATGGTATAACTGTCCTGAGGTGGACTGCTCCGCCGCCGGCAGCTCTGCGCCCGACCGGCTGACATCAGCCTGCTCCGCCCCCTCCGGCGTGAACACCAGGTCCAGAATCCGTAAGAAAACTCTCAGGAAGCGCTCCCTGGAAATCATCTCCCCATCCACGGCAAAACGTTCCCTGATATCCACCAGATGGGGAGAGGTAAAGAGAGCTGTCTTAAATCCCGCCGCTCTCAATATACTGCTCATATAAGCACAGACAGAGCCCTTGCCGTTGGTGCCTGCCACATGGATAATGCGCAGCTCCCTGTCCGGATCTCCCAGACGATGCAGAAAGGCTTTTGTCTGTTCCATTGTACTTTTTTTCGTAAAACGAGGGGTGGACTCAATGTAGTCCACCGCCTCCTCAAATGTGTTTATGACCGGCTTCTGCATGATTTTTACCTCTTGACATTGGAAACGGTCTCTGCCGTCTCCTGACATATTGCGCCGTCCGCACGCTGCAAAAGCAGATATTCCCTGCGCGGATCTATGCATTCAAAAACACTACGAAAGCTGACCCAGTCTCTCCTGCACCTGCTCCATCATCTGGGTGTACCTGGCAAGCTTCTCTTTCTCCTCCGCAATCTTTGCCTCCGGGGCCTTGGAGAGGAACCTCTCATTGGAAAGCATGCCGTTTACCCTTGCAAGCTCGCCCTCCAGACGCTTCTGCTCTTTCTTCAGACGTTCAACCTCCTGGGCGATATCCACCAGCTCGGCGAAAGGAATATAAAGGGTTGCCCCCGGAATCACCACGGAGACCGCATCCTCCGAAATCCCCGCCTTATCCCGCTGCATCGTGACCTCACTGGCATTGGCAAGGGAGGCAAAGAACAGCCTGCCCTCGGCAAAGGTGGCAAGGATATCCTCCTTATCGCTGACTACGAACACGCTTGCCTTCCGGCTGGGCGCCACGTTCATCTCGGTGCGGATGCCCCTGATGCCGCGCACTGCCTCTTTGATGGTTTCTATATCCTTTTCCTCCCTGGCAAAGCATCTCGCCTCTGTATATTCCGGCCAGCGGCTGATCATAATGGACTCTTCTTCGCTCTGCAGCGAGCAGAAAATTTCCTCCGTGATAAAGGGCATATAGGGGTGCAGCAGCTTCAGTGCGCAGGTCAGCACCGTTCTCAGGGTCCAAAGCGCCGCGTTCTGGCTCTCTGCATCGTCGGTATCATAAAGTCTGGGCTTTACCATCTCGATGTACCAGTCACAGAACTCATCCCAGATAAAATCATAGACTTTCTGAACGGCAATGCCCAGCTCAAAGCTCTCCATATTGTCGGTGACATCCCTGACGAGAGTGTTCAGTTTGGACAGGATCCATTTGTCAACAGGCTCCAGCGCCTCCTGGCCAGGCTCTTTTACCTGCTTGCCGTCCATGTTCATCATTATGAACCTGGAAGCGTTCCACACCTTGTTTGCAAAGTTGCGGCTGTTCTCCACCCTCTCATAATAGAAACGCATATCGTTGCCGGGGGCATTGCCTGTGATCAGGGTCAGCCTCAAAGCGTCCGCGCCGTATTTGTCGATGATCTCCAGGGGATCCACTCCGTTACCCAGGGATTTGGAGAACTTGCGCCCCTGCTCATCCCGCACAAGCCCGTGGAACAGCACGGTTTTAAAGGGCTTATCCCCCATGTGCTCATAGCCGGAGAAAATCATGCGGATGACCCAGAAGAAAATAATATCATAACCTGTGACAAGGACATCCGTAGGATAAAAATATCTTAATTCCTCCGTATCCTCGGGCCAGCCAAGAGTCTCAAACGGCCACAGCGCGGAGGAAAACCAGGTGTCCAGGGTATCGGGATCCTGGGTCAGATGCTCACAGCCGCACTTGGGACATACCTTTGGCATCTCTTTCGCCACAGTGACCTCGCCACACTGGTCACAGTAATAGGCAGGGATCCTGTGACCCCACCAGAGCTGACGGCTGATGCACCAGTCGCGGATATTGTCGATCCAGTTGAAATAATTCTTCTCCATACGCTGGGGGATCAGCCTGATCTCCCCTTTTTCCACTGCCTCCCTGGCAGGCCCTATCAGCTCATCCATCTTCACAAACCACTGCTCCTTCACGAGAGGCTCGATGGTGGTCTTACAGCGGTCATGAGTTCCCACATTGTGGGCATGATCCTCGATCTTCACAAGCAGCCCCTGCCTGTCAAGCTCCTCCACAATGGCTTTCCTGGCCTCATAGCGGTCCATCCCCGCGTACTTTCCGCCGTTTTCATTGATGGTTGCGTCATCGTTCATCACATTGATGATGGGCAGGTCATGGCGCTTCCCCACCTCAAAGTCGTTGGGGTCATGGCCGGGGGTGATCTTCACCACGCCCGTGCCGAACTCCCGGTCCACATAGGTGTCCGTCACCACGGGGATCACCCGGTTCACAATGGGCAGCATCACACTTCTGCCGATCAAATGCTGATACCGCTCATCCTCCGGATGGATCGCCACGGCAGTATCGCCCAGCATGGTCTCCGGACGGGTGGTGGCAAAGGTCAGAAATTCCGTATTGCTGGGCGTGCCGTCCTCATTCATCAGCGGATACTTGATATGCCAGAAATGCCCCGCCTGTTCCTGATATTCCACCTCCGCGTCGGAAATGGAGGTATTGCACACAGGACACCAGTTGATAATACGCGCTCCCTTGTAGATATAACCCTTCTGGTGCATTTTCACAAACACCTCGGTAACAGCCTTGTTGCAGCCCTCATCCATGGTGAAGCGCTCCCTGTCCCAGTCGCAGGAGGAGCCCAGCTTCTTAAGCTGAGAGACAATACGCCCGCCGTACTCCTTCTTCCAGTCCCAGGCGCGCTCCAGGAATTTCTCCCGGCCCAGATCGTGCTTGTCAATGCCTTCCTCTTTCAGCTTCTGGATGATCTTCACCTCTGTGGCGATGGATGCATGATCTGTGCCCGGCTGCCACAGAGCGTTATAGCCCTGCATCCTCTTAAAGCGGATCAGGATGTCCTGCATAGTCTCGTCCAGCGCATGCCCCAGATGGAGCTGCCCCGTGATGTTTGGGGGCGGGATCACGATCGTAAAGGGCTTTCTGCTGTGATCTACCTCCGCGTGAAAATATTTCCTTTCCATCCATCTCTCATAGATCCTGTCCTCTATGCCCCTGGGGTCATAGGTTTTTGCCAATTCTCTGCTCATTTTCCTCGTCCTTTCTCAGGTCTGGGCGCCTCTTATGACGCGCCTTCCGACCACATGTTTTCTAAACCTTCAATTTCCTGTGACATACCTCTGCAATCCAATCACATGCTCTCTGATCCTGCAATTTCCGATGACATACCTCTGCACAAAAAAACGCCCCTCCGGGATCCATACGATCCGCAAAGGGCGTCCTCAACGCTGTACCACCTTTGTTCACAGCCACACGCCGCGCGTGCCTGCTGCCTCATGAGACTTCCTGCAAAGTCCTATCCGGTAACGGGGATAAATCGTGAAACCCTACTCTGGCTTGCACGCCGCCTGGCGCTTTACACTGCCAGGGACGATTGTCCCAAACATTTGTCCCGAATAAATGTCCCAACAAAACTGCCCTGACATACATTTCCAGACAATCTGCTCTGACATATATTCCTGCTTTTCAGGTTCCCGGCTTAGAAGCTACCTTCGGCACCCCTTTTCTTAAGACAGCCTTTCAGCGCCCGCCTTCCGGCGGACAGCCGCCCTCTCTTTTAAGAGGTAATGCCTACTCCTCATCGTCACAGCCTTTTTTGTTTTATGCCTCCGGCTCCGCCTATGACCTGCTCCGCCGGATCTGTCATATTGACAATATAGACCAGAAGGGCAGGTTTGTCAAGCAAAAAATTTCCGGCCCTCTATAGGTCCATAACCATTGTCACTGTCCGCCGTCTATCGCGTATCCAGTGAGCAGGCCATGACTAACCGTTCATTTTGTTTACAATCTCCGCCGGTTTGACCGTCATCTCAGCCCAGGCCGGCAGGAATCCGCTTTTTACCGCATTTCTCGCCGACCCTATATTTGACCAGGCACAGCAGTAAAAGGGAACCCTGCCCTTCTCCAATATCTCCACTGCCAGATTGCTTGTCAGAGAAGATGCAATCCCTTTTCTGCGGAATTCGGGCAGCACATCCACTCCGATCTGCCACATACTGTCGCAGTCAGCAGAACATGCAGCCAGACCAATGAGCCTGCCGTTTTCATAAGCTCCCACACCAAGGACGTCCAGCTCCCTGCGGGCCTCGCACAGCGCATTACTCCACTCCGGCAGATACAGCTCACTGAAATCCTTTTGTTCCAACACCTTCAATTCATAAACACATGGCAGACGGGTAAGCCTGCCCATATCAGGCAGAAAGTATTCAGCCATAAAACATACTCTTTGCCCCATCCTGCCCATGCGCTCATCAAGCCAGTGCATATTAGGCGTCTCAAAACAATGGTAAAATTCAAATTTCCGAATATATTCCTCAACCAATTCCCTGTATTCATCCCTTACCGAGGCAACAATATTGCTGCCATAAGAAACCAGATTGCAGGCGATTGGCTCTTTATAGTATTTCCTTGCCAGAGGCCCGACCCCCGACCTCACGACAACATTCTCCTTCTCCAAAAAGTCCGTTTCCTTCGCATTTATGTCTGCTGCCGACTGCCTCCTTGCAATCTGCATGATTTCCTGATTCGTAAACATTTCCTATCCTTTCCCATTTATTCCAAAACAACGCCTAATTTTTCAAATGCTTTCTTAACAGAGGGACCTCACTCCGGCTGGCATTTTCAAAGCTTCCATAAAACCGGCTGGCCTCCTCATTTGTTGCCTGAATTAAATAATATTGGTCAATCCCGTTCCGCTCGCAGTCCCTTTCAAATTCCCTAAAGAGCATCTGGGCAATCCCTCTATGCCTGTGTGATTTTAAAACGTAAACCCAGTCTACATATGCCATCTTAGCGCCATCCTGCATACAGCCATAAAAATGATACTCTATCCTTCCGACCACCCTGCCATTATCTTTTGCAAGTATCGACGCCGTCCTGTTAAAAAAAGGATCCAAAACCCGGCTTTTTATACCATCTTCATCTACTTTCTCAGCCGTCATCTTATCCGGTTCTTCTTTCATTGCAATTTTCAGATAAGCAATGTAGTCTTCTAAATTATTCTTATTTAATATCTCAAATTTCATCAAAGCTTCCCTTCCGTGCTGTATTATATTTTCCTCTGCTTTTCAAAACCCTGCTTGCAAAATCATTCCAGCCGCCATCCTCCCAGCCGCACGACCGGACAGCCTTGCCCTTGTCCGATCGCTCCCATTTGCTCCACGGAAATCTGCGGCAGATTTTACAACAGTTCCTGATTTTCAAGTATACCATTGATCTTCACAAACTAAAATCAAAAACCCCGCAGCAAGCTGACGGGGTATCAAGCTTGATGCGCAGCAAGCTGCGGGGTATTTGACCCTCGCGGCATTCGTCAAGGTCCTTCGGACTTTGACTCATTGCCCGCGGGAATAAATGCCAAATTAAAACTTCATCTTCCTTTACGCTTTTTAAGTTATTAAATAAGGTTTCACAAGCAATTTGTCCCGCATTTCCAAAATCCATTTGAAAAAAGCTATTGAGAAACTGGGAAATTTCGTCATCGTTAATACTATCACCCAGCGATATGAGCCGATCCTTTTCATCAAAAACAATAACATCAAAGTCACCAGTTACTTCACGCCATTTTTGCCCGAACTTTTCCAGATTACACCTAACATCTATCCTTTTCGACGTTTTAAGATATTCATATACTGCAATAAATACTTCCCCTGAACATTTGTCATTTTCAAAGCTTTCCGCAGAAGCTTCTATTTCACTATAAATTACTTTCATTAAATTTTCCGCCTCAGCGGAAGCATTAGAAGCATTACTTTTGAGCACCCTATCCAGCTCATTATATTTACTCTTTTGGCATACTCCAAATCTTCCGACTATTGACATCACCTATTCCTCCCGCTAAATAGTAAATCCAAGTTTAATACGCAGTTCACTCGGACTCAGCGTACCCTTTGCTGCTTTTAATTTCTTTCCTCTCCTACTTATTAAAGAAACTGTGCTAAAAAATACAGCTAATGGCAGATAATCCATAGACTACCTGCCATATATAATAATCCATATATTCTTACACTACTCAAATTCGGCGTGTTCTTTGTTATTACTAACTATATTTGTTTAAGTCTTATGCAAATACACACCCGTTTTTACTTTAATTACCTCATTTATTATGACTTGCTGATTTTCTGTTGCCAAAATGTTGCCACGCATTTATTATAGCAAATCCC
>CAOKQK010000048.1 GCA_948470905.1 uncultured Lachnospiraceae bacterium
GAACAAAGTACAACTATGGTGGTATAATATTACACTCCACGCCCCCACGTAGGGAGCGACAAGTCACAGTAAGGTTCTAAGGCATTATTCGAAGATTTCAATCCACGCCCCCACGTAGGGAGCGACCTTTGATGCTCCTGTTCTCCCCTCTCTCTCCAGTATTTCAATCCACGCCCCCACGTAGGGAGCGACGATCAGTATTATCACCTGCAAGGTCTACCCTAGATTTCAATCCACGCCCCCACGTAGGGAGCGACAAGCGACCATGGCGGTTGCGCCAAGGATGTTAGCCCATTTCAATCCACGCCCCCACGTAGGGAGCGACGTTCATGGAGTATTTCGCGACAGTAGTGATTAAAAATTTCAATCCACGCCCCCACGTAGGGAGCGACAGGGACAAACTGCAAACCCTCGATAGGTGCAATGCATTTCAATCCACGCCCCCACGTAGGGAGCGACAAAAATACCATAGACAGACCAAGGTCATCACTCTATTTCAATCCACGCCCCCACGTAGGGAGCGACGCCAATGATAGTAATTACATAGCACACAAAATCATTTCAATCCACGCCCCCACGTAGGGAGCGACCTCCTTTACATCATCTAAAAAAGCGGCAGTTTGCATTTCAATCCACGCCCCCACGTAGGGAGCGACCAAGATCGATCAATCTCAAACATGATGGCACCAAATTTCAATCCACGCCCCCACGTAGGGAGCGACCCAGAGCCGCCAGAACCCGATCAAACAGTCACCGAATTTCAATCCACGCCCCCACGTAGGGAGCGACACCAAAAACATATAATTTCATATTTCATTTTCCAAAAATATTATGCACATTGTACAAAACAATGCTGCTATTCCGCATACATAGAATATTTTTCTCTAATTACATCTTCCTCTGTCCCCAAAAATTGCGCGAATATCATCACCCATCAATGGGTGCTTACCATTCGCACATCAACAGATCAACGTTCCTGACAAATCTACTCCCTGCTCCTTTCCTATATGCTCTATCCGATTCTTATATTGTTCACCTAAAACATAATACCTGACACTATCTTTCTCTACATCAATAATATCCCGTATCTGCTTTTTGACCATGGCAAGCTGCATATTATCAACCAGGCATTCAAATACCGAATTCTGTACGCGCTGCCCATAATTTGTGCATACTTTGGCAACTTTCGCTAAGCGCCTTACTCCTTGTTTTGTTGTCGTATTAACATCATATGTAATCAATACCAGCATTTTTTACCTCTTGAAAAACGGCGGATACGCATCCAAATCTCCCCGTAAGTATCTTGCAAGCATCAGCGCCTGAACATATGGCAGCAATCCTATTTGTATTTTCTCCTTCAAAAAAGGATGTTGTATTATCTCCTTCTTTGTTTCCTGCCACCTTTGAATCACTATCCTTCGTCCTTCATCTTTCATAATAACCGCATGATCTTCCATTTCCTGAAAGTCATTTGCAGTAACCAGACGCTTGTTTATAAGTGTCAGCACAAATCTGTCTGCCACCGGACTTCTCAACTCCTCCATTAAGTCCAGCGCCAGAGACTTTCGTCCCGGCCTGTCGCGGTGCATAAATCCTACATATGGATCCAACCCTACAGAATACGCGGCTCCTGCACATTCATTGGCCAAAAGAGAATAAACAAATGAAAGAAGTGCATTCACATTATCAAGGGGAGGACGCTTATTTCTTCCCTTAAACTGAAAATGCTCTTTATTTTGCAGAATCAGTTCATCAAACACACGAAAATATACCGTTGCAGCCTCTCCTTCATACCCCCTCAGTTCACCAAGACTCTGGCAGCTTTTAATATTCATAATCGCTTTTTGTAACAGTTCTGACGCTTTACGAAGCTTTTCTGTGTTAACCCGCATTTCATGATCCCTCAGGGCTCGATTAACTACATACCGTTCATTAAAAACCTTGCCTAAGATCATATTCCTGGCAATTTCCAGACACTTCTGCATATCCTCCGAAAATCCGTATTGTGTTTTACGCAAAACAACATTTCCATTCTCTCTTCCCACAAATCTCCCACAATATTGATTCCCTGAAAAAAAGCTTATTGATACATTATTTTCTGTACACTTCTTTATCAGTGCTGGACTTGCACCAGTATAATTAAATGCGACAACTGCTTCTAAGTTATGGATAGGAAGGCGCATGGCAACCTCGTCATCCTTCCTGACCACTATATTTTCTCCATCAAGACTCAAATAAGCATCAGGCGAAGTCACATAAAGTGTATTCAGTAACTTCTTCATCTCATTTCTCCCTCAGTGCATCTTCAATATAGTCCTTGACTTTAGCATTTCTACCCATGTCTGGCACACATATGTTATGTAAAGAACACTGCTTACACTTTGCCTCTGGCTTTACTTTGGGTGTATAGTTCCGTTCATAGTACTGGTGCATTTCCTGTAAAGAGTCCCTGACCTTCTCGCGGAGCGTTTCAGAAAACTCAACCTCTTTTCTATGCTTCGTTTCCCCATAATAAAGGTATCCCCGCTCAATTTCCGTTTGCAGCATTTCCTCAAGGCACATTGCTTGAGCCGTTAGCTGCAATTCGTCCGCATCATGGCTTTTAGGCGCTCCACGCTTGTATTCTACAGGCACTACCCTATACAGTCCGTTTCGGCCATTCAGTAGAATTCCCTGAGGGTCAGCATGAAATTCCACCAAATCACACTCACCGCTGACTCCCATTCTTTTTGAAAAAACCTTCATTGCGCGAACTGTTATTATCCCGCCCCGCTTTTCTTTCAAAAACGGGTTATGTGCATTTTCATGCATACTTCTTCCCTCAAAGGTCCTAACATTTTCTTCCCACTGCTGCTCAATGTGTATCAATGCCCACTGTCTTCTGCAAAACGCAAAATGTTGTATGCCGGACAGCAATAGAAAATCCTCTTCTTCGTACTCCATATCACTTATTCCTTACAAATGCAGGTTACGCCTTCCGGCAGCTGAGTCCCCACTTCCACCACATAATCCTCATATTCTCTGGCAATTTCCACACCATTCCTGCGCTGAATCTTTACGCTTTCAAACAGCTTATGTGACGGTGCGCATCCGAGCTCACTGTCATGCATAAATATAATCAGCTTACGAACCGCCATCTTGCCTCTTGCTGCAGAATGGTCATTCTCGAACATGTTTAAGATTGCCTGCCATAAAAGATTCAGATCCTCATCTGAAAATCCTGTGACCTTCCGGGCAAGATTCGCGGAAATATAGCCCTCCGCACGATACAGCGCATAAGGTACGATATATTTTCTTCCCATTTCTGTACCTTTATTTTCCGCGTCACTTTCTGTAGTAATCGCCACTCTGGTAATCGTAACCTCCTGGGGCAGAATGGGCTCCACCGATCTGGCAAAGCTCAACTGAACCGGTCCCCGCACCTGCCCACAGTTGAGCTTATCCTTTACAAAGGTTGTCATCACTGCACCAAAGGTTCTAATATCATAAAAATTGTTACACATAAAATCACGTATCTTCCGGTCCAGGTCGGGATCATCCTTCTTCATCTGTTTCATACTACCGCTATCAACCCCAACGTAATCATAGGCTTCCTTATCACTGCGATTCAAGGGTACATTTTCTTTAATATAAATCCGGTACCCCGCCTGGTCTTCCTTAATCATTTCCACATAATTGCGGATTTTCCGCTTTAAGCAGACATCTGTCACAAGACCGTACCCACTTTCCGGATCAACTCTGGGCATGTTGCCTGCATCAGGATCCCCGTTGGGATTTCCGTTTTCCACATCAAATAATATCACAAAATCATACTTGTTTTTAATTGCCTCGCTCATACTGACTTATCCTCCTTTTTTTCATATCGTTTCTGTGTTTGATGATAATAACCGAGATGAAAAGAACCCTGCTGGGGCATTGTCATGCGCACCGGATATTCCTCTCCAAGTTTGTCGGTGATTCCCTGAATCTGTTTCTGGAAAGATATTCTGATTCCTTCGTCCTTTAACTTTCGCAAATGCTTCTGCGCCAGATTCACCAGCATTGGGAACGTATTTGCCGGTGCAGAAGCCGCGGAATTAAAATACTTATCCTTGATGGTTGAATTAATTCCCGGGTTGGCTTCCTGCTGAATATGTTCCAGTACGGCAAATAATCTTCCTAAATTATAGTACTTGTTCTCACTTTCTTCGTTTAAAGCCATCTGCAATACCTCCTTCGAACACTGCGAATTTCTATTTCTCAAATAATAAGCTTTGATAATTGCAGCCTTGCCCCAATCCACCTTATGCTCTGCCCGAATACGCAGCATTACCCCGTTTAACAGGGAAGTCGGATAGGTACTTCCTGTTAAAATCGCTTTCATCACATCCGCCGCCATTTGCGGAGACGGTGCTTTCTCTTCGGTGTTTTGATTGACTGTCTCCTGCAACAACCTCCGGTACGAAAGATGATCCTTTTTTTCAAATGCAGGTTTGACAATCTCAAGCCTGTCATAATGCCTGCCAATATTTTTGAGTATGTTTCCAAAAGAATCCTGCCAGAAAAACCTCACAGACAGCCTTGCCACATTGGGCGCCACTCCCAGTATGTAAAAGTGCCTGTCCAAATCCAGCTCTTTATTTTCCAATATTATCGGCCTTCCTGCAAGGGCGGCGTCCAAAATTGCGCTAAGGTTCTCATCTGTAATCTTCCCATCGTCCTCAAGTCCAAACATTGCTGCAATCCCCACATCCTGATATTCTTCTTCCGCTCCTTCCGCCCAGCAGACGATTGTAGTATCCCCCATCCACTTTACATGCTCCCTGTCGTTCAATAAACTGTTTAGCGCCGCGCCGTAGGCTGCTGCCGCATACTCTCCAACCGAAGCATTTCTTCCCTGCTTCTTACCATAGGAGCAAAAGGATGGCGCGTTAAAAGACACCATTGAAGTCCCCATTGCCTGCGCGCCATACACCCCTTTAATCACCGGATGTAAATTTGCGATCCGCGTCCGTTTTCCCGTAACCATACAGATCCCGTTTTCTTCGGCGTCCCCATTGTCATAATATTGCTGCCAGCATTCCCTTACCATTTCATCACTTGTTACCGGCTCTCCTTCATAGTAAAACAGAATATTCCCTCCCGACATCAAATCCTTCCAGGACGCTTCTACGCAAGGATACTCCCGCGCCTTTTCCGGTTCCCAGCCCTGCAGGAACCGCAGGACAGCCTTTGCCGATGCAGAATCCAGATTACACATTAATTCCCTGTGCAGCTTAACAAACGCCTCAAAACACTTCCTTGTCCTGTCCGGCTTTCCCTTTTCATCCACACCCAAAACATAAGTGGCATTGTCACATAGGAAATTCGGCGTAATGTCTACAGAGCGTTTCGCCGGCTGCGGAACTGTCATATTCCGGGGGGCGAGGACAATCTTTTTCCCCTTCTCCTTTTGTACCTTCAGGGAAATCAGGTCAATGATATTTCCCTCCCAATCCAGGTTCAACCCATAGGAAACCCGCGCCATTCCCCACCCCGGCCTGGGAATTTCCCCTTTTTCCAACAAGTCTTCATAATGCTTTACCAAAGCCTGTAATATCACATAACCACCTCACAATCTCTCAGATCCAACACTCCGTCCTTCATTTGCGCCCGAAAAAATCTGGGACGGATGTCTGCAGGATTGCTGTAATCCATACTATGAAGCATGTACCCCAAATCTTTGGTCAGCGGAATCGTCGGTATCACGCCGCCTTTCCATTCCCGGAAGTGCGCAGGAAACTCCCGACATCCAAAATATGGCTGATGGTAGCACTGCCCCTTTTTCAGCCGCCGCTTCATAATATCCTGAAATTTTCCCGGATTATCCCCGGGACCTGCATTTATGGTCATATCAAAATGAGCTTCCAGCACATAATGTACATCCTGCAGTATCAGAGAAGAACGCTGATTCCTTTCCGCCGCCGTGTTCAAATATAAATCGCCTTTTCCCGTAGTCATTACACTCCTTGCAGTGTTTGCCGAAAGAACTGAATTTACTTCATTTCTCTTGATACTTGTCATTTTAATATCTGTCCCATCCATACCATCCTTATTTTCGTCTGCCTTTTCCGTTGTCCGAGCTTCCTGCCTCATCGGAGCCATAACATAAATTCTATCTACCGACCAGTTCAGCCCAGGATGCCAGTAAATCGCCTCCAAAAGCCCCCTGGCTGCAGAAGGGGTGATAACATCAAACGTCACCCTTTCCGTCTTCATTTCCGGCCTGGAAAAACATGCAAACTCTCCCCATACCTCCACCATAACAGACATAATAATTTTCATACCTCCTTTCTTTTTCAATAGTTTATAATGTAATATAACTTCTATATAAGAGTAATACAAATCCGTATTATTGTCAATACTTTACTTGCTTTTTTTTCATAAATCATTTAAAATATTTTTGTCATCACATAGATGGGGATTGAAATAATAGGTTACACTGTAATACTGTTTAAGGCGGCAAGGGCAATCTGCCGCCTTAACTGTTCTCCCTGTCCTTCCGGTGTTGTCCTGCTTTATTCCCACGAGCAAAGATCCAAACGGCTGTGCTTGCACGGGCAGTTGGCGAATGCCGCGAGGGTCAATACCACATTGCTTGCAATGGAGTTATTGACTTATACTACGCCGCTCATATCATAATTCCGTACCCCGTTTCCACATCCATTTTAAGTCCTGTATCCCTGCTGTATTGGTTTTCATCCCGAAGTACAAAGACGTCGCTGCTGATTTCTTCTAAACATCCTGCCTCCCACAAACTCCTGAAGTGATTTTCATAAACATTCACACTGTACTGGCCCAGCTTCCGATAGATATTCCTGCCTGCCCTTCCGTCTCTCACTTCCTCCAGCAATTCCTCTGCCCCTTCCAGCGGTATGTATACGGACCGCATTGCATTCTCAATCAAATGAAATTTCTGACTGATGGTTGCAAACGGAAATCTGTTTCCCCCAATTCCTCTTTCCCATGCCTGCATAATTTCCTTCTGATCCAAATTTTCTTTTCCCAAAAGATCTCTAAAATACCGAAAGTAAAACGAGGTTGCTTCAGGCTCATCTATCGTCTCATATCTACGCCACGTTTCCTGAAGGGCGGCAATATTTTGCGTCATGAATTTGCTTTCCTCTCCTTCCAATCGAAAAGAATACACAAACTGTTCTTCCTTCGGCCGCTTTCCTTCCCGATTACATCTGCCCGCCGCCTGAATCAGAGAGTCAAGTCCTGCTTCCTGCCTGTATACCTGTGGAAAATCCAGATCCACCCCGGCCTCCATCAGCGATGTCGCTATCACCCTACAGCTTTCTCCCTTTTCCAGACGACTCTTTATCTCGGCAAATTTAGCCTTTCTATCCAAAGGACACAGCAGCGTTGTCAGGCAAAAAGTGCCTTCTCCTTCCAGATTCCCATACAAATCCTGTGCTGTTTTTCTTCTGTTGACGATGCAAAGCATCTGTTTCTGGCTGCACAGCCGTTCTTCCAATTCTTCTGCCGATAATAAAGCCAGATTTTCAATCCGGTTTCTCTTAAAAAGATCAAACATGCCTTCCGTGCCACTGCATATTTCCCGAATTTCAGCATTTGGCATATATGCCTGAAACTTTTCTTCCAATGCAGGCTGTGTTGCTGTACACAGTATAACTGTAGAACGATAGTTTTTGGCCAGCTGTGACATTGCCGCCACACAGGGTTCCAGATAAGGTATCGGCAGGGTCTGCGCCTCATCAAAAATAATGACGCTGTTTGCAATATTATGTAGCTTACGACACTTTGCGCTTCTGTTTCCAAACAAAGACTCAAAAAACTGCACCGCAGTCGTCACAATGATCGGAGCATCCCAGTTTTCCGTAGCCAGCGCTTTCCTGTAATTTGCTTCTTTCTCCTGATTTTCTTCTATATCATACCAAATACCAGAGTGATGCTCTAATACATTTTCCTGCCCAAAGATTTTTTCAAACACTACTGCATTCTGGTCAATAACAGATGTATACGGTATCACATAAATAATTCTCTTTAACCCATGCCTGCAGGCATGTTTCAGGGCAAAGCCCATGGAGGCCGTTGTCTTTCCGCCTCCTGTGGGTACTGTCAAAGTATAAAGCCCTCTGGGATAGTTCTCCCCCTTTTCCATACATTCCCCCAATATGCTGTTACGGTATTTTCCTAACCTGGCATTTGCATCCGCTTCTGCGATTTTTGTCTCCAGCCAGGGAGATATGTATTTTTCAAAGCGGCACTGTAATGTCTCCAGCGAATCATAACCGCCTCTTTCCACCTGACCTTTCTCCATAAAAGCTTCTGTGTCCAAATAATCGGCATCCACCAGACAGGAGAAAATCATACGCATAAAAAAGGACAAACTGAATCCGCTTTCGGTGCAAAACCTTGGAAATACCACCTGACCGCTCTCAGAAAGCTCTGTTGATAACTCCTCTTTCCAGCGGCTGTAATCCTCCAGTGTCTTCTTTTGCCGCCCCCAATAAGTACCATCCTCCGCACTTGCCGCCATTTTGTTTCCCCCGTCCAAAAGACCACTGTGATGCCCTGCCACCGCCATCCCTAATGCAATATAATCTTTACTAAGCTTTTGCAGTTCCACGGCTCCTGCTGTAGAATGATCCACCCGGTTAGACGGCAAAGGATTCCGTATTCTGCTCTGAAATGCCTCTGAATATTTTCCGATGTCGTGTAACAGACCGCATAAATAACCTGCCTCCCCACAATCAAATTCTGACGCAAACATTTCCGCCATGTGCGCTGTGCCAAGTAAATGCTCCTTAATTGTCTGAACATTGTCATAAACATCTTTATGCGCAATAAACAAATGATTCTCCTGCATGTTCCCATCCCCTCTTTATAAACCGTACCCCTGGTCAAGGATATTTTTTAGGTTTATTCCTCTTTTTTAGACAGCCATTAACAGAATACTCCTTAAACTGTCCAATCAAAAACCCCGCAGCAAGCTGCGGGATTTTTGACCCTCGCGGCATTCGTCAAGGTCCTTCGGACTTTGACTCATTGCCCGCGGGAATAAAATGTACTTATATAGCATAACATAAATTTTGACATATTTCCACCTGTGCGGTTGCAATCCACTTCCAAATAAGCAAAGCGCAGATGCGCAAGCAGACGCAGGAGCGCGTAAGTGCGGATTTTGCGAATGTGAGAGTCAGGTTGGATGCTCCTTGGAACGTCCAACCGCACAGGTGGAAATTTTTTGCATTTTAAAGCTCCCTTATTCCTCAATGCTCGAGCATATTTTCAATAAAAATCCCGTAGCCTTTGGCGGAGTCCTGGACCAGGACGTGGGTTACTGCGCCTATGATCTTGCCGTTCTGGATGATGGGGCTGCCTGACATGCCCTGCACGATGCCGCCGGTTGCCTCCAGTAGGTCCGGGTCTGTGATCGTCAGTTCAATGCCTCGGTTCACATTGTCATGATCCAGGTGCAGGGCCGTAATCTGTACATCATAGTATTCCGCCTCATCGTCTATAGTACACAGGATCTGCGCCGCCCCTTCCATGATCTCCTGTTTCAGCCCGATAGGCAGCGGTTTGCCCACGCCCATGGCAAGCGCCTTATTGTTGCAGACACCAAAAATCCCCTGCGTGCTGTTGTGGGTTATGCTGCCCAGGATCCTGTCGTCGGAATAGACGATCATCCCTGTCATCTCTCCGGGCTCTCCCGCCGTGCCTCTCCTGACATCCACGATATCCGTCTGATAAAGGGTGCCGTCCGCCATGTGCATCAGCGTGCTGGTATCCACATCCGTGATGCCATGCCCCAGAGCGCCAAAATTTCCCCGACTGTCAATGTAGGTCATAGTGCCGATGCCCTGAGCATTATCCCTCACCCACACTCCGATCTTATAGACCCCGTTGCTGTCCAGTACAGGCTGGATACTGACCTTCATGGGCTTGCCGTCCCGCTCCACGGTCAGCTCCATCTCCCTGCCCCGGCTCTCCTCCACCCGCCTGATAAAATCCTCCTTCTCACTTACCTCATCCTCGCCCACTTTGCAGATGTAATCGCCTGATTTGAGGATATATTTTCCGGGAGAATAGCTCATGCCATCAGCCCCCTGGAACTCCCCTGTCCCCACTACCAAAACGCCGTTGGTCTTCACATAGATCCCTATGGGCTTCCCCACCGGGATCAGCTCCTGGTCTTCGATCACCTGGATCTTGACGTCTTTAAAGGACAGGAAGCCAAAAAGCTTCACCCGCATCTGGTAGCTGGATTCCAATGCCGCCTTCAGCGTAACAGGCCTGTTCAGGTTGATCTCCACCGCCCCCGCAGGGATATTGCTGCTCCCGTTTTCGCTTACGCTGACAATCTCCGCCTTTGCGGGAATCCCCAGAAAAAAGGATTCCTCCTGGTTGGCGCGCACATTGATAACAGACGGGATGCTGCTGTCTACATAATAGTACAGGACCCCCGTCAGCGACGCGATGCTGACCGCCAGCACCCCCATGAGGAAGGCGCGGTACAGCCTGTAACGCCACATCTTTTTTTTCCAGTTCTCCAGCAGGATGACTATGGTCTTTCCCGCCTGTCTTTTTATAATATCATTGGAAAGATTATCTTCTATGAAAAGGTTTTCATCCATGGAATCATATTCTTCCATTTTAAATTTTCTGTCCGCACCGGCGGACCTTGATCCAAAATTTAGACGTTTCCTTCCAAACTTCTCCTGTTCCTGTCTCATCCCGCATACTCTCCATCAGCCCTGCTGCCAGTCTTTCCTATATTTCAAAGCTGTCTGCAAACAAAAAAGACTCAAACTGAGCCTTTTTTATAATATATGTCTTATCATAGTATGTGAGATTTTTATTTTTTCATTCTAAAAATTTTTTTACTCCCCGGGCTTTATCTCTTTTTGCCCTTGGGCTCCTTTTTGTGTGCGGCCGCCTGGGCACGCATCTCCCTGGCATTCGTCAACGCCGCCTCCGTCAGGACGTCGCTTCCCAGAAGCCTTGCCAGCTCTCCCAGACCCTCCTCCTCGGAAAGGCGCTTAATGTCCGTGATCGTATTGTCCTCCGTACTGCTCTTTTCAATCACAAAATGCCTGTCCGCCATTGCGGCAATCTGGGGCAGATGGGTGATGCAGAGCACCTGGGTGGAATATGCCACCGTGTCCAGCTGTTCAGATACCTTCCAGGCAGTCCTGCCGCTGATACCCGCGTCTATCTCGTCAAAGATCAGCGTGCCTATGGTCTCCTGCCCGGCTAAGAGCGTCTTGATCACCAGCATGACGCGGGAGAGTTCTCCGCCGCTTGCCACCTGTCCCAGAGGCTTTAAGCCTTCCCCGGGGTTGGTGGAGATCATGAACTCCACATCATCACTGCCCCGGGCGGTGACAGCCTGCCCCGGGCGCACCTCGACGGCAAACTCTACCGTCTGAAAATTCAAATTCACCAGGGCGTCTTTGATTTTTTTGCCCAGGGTGAGCGCATTTTTCTGCCTGACAGCAGAAAGCTTCCCACAGGCATCCGCAAGACGCTTCTCCGATAGAGCAAGCTCCTCCTGCAGATTCTGCATATAAGTGTCATAATCCTCCAGCTTCTCCAGAAGCCTCTGCCTCTCCTCTCCGTAGGCAATCACCGCTTCTATGGCAGTGTTGGCGGCATTTGCATATTTCGTATTTCCATATTTTTCCTTCAGACGGTTCAGGGTATTCAGGCGCTCCTCCACAGCCGCAAAATCCTCCCCGTCAAATTCACAGCTCCCCATATATTCCGCCAGGTCCCTGTTGTAGTCTGCCAGCAGGTCATCAATCTCAGAGAGCTGCCCCTCCAGCTCCTGCAGGCGGTCATCATACATGGCAACACTCCTCAATGCCCGAAGCGCCCTGCTCATGGCGTTTGCGGCGCCGTTCTCAAAATCTCCGCCGGTATACTGATAACTCTCCGCCAGGTTCTCCGCGATCTTTTTGGAATTCACCATCAGCCGGTAACGCTGTTCCAGGGAGACATCCTCGCCGGGCACCAGATGCGCCTGCTCTATCTCCTGCCACTCAAACTCCGCCAGCGCCCGTTCCTTTTCCTTTGCCTCCTCATCCATGGATTCTTCTTCCAGACGGCGCTTAAGCTCCCTGCACTCCTTATAGGCTTCCTCCACCCGCTGCGCCTCTTCCAGGAATTTCTTTCCGCAGTAGTCGTCCAGGATCTCCATGTGCTTCTTCTTATGCAGAAGAGACTGATGCTCATGCTGCCCATGAATGTCGATCAGAAGCTCAGCCAGCTCCTTCACCTGCCTGGCAGTGACAGTTTCCCCATTGACCCGGAAGACGCTTTTTCCCACCTGCATTTTGCGGCTGATAATCACTGTGCCATCTTCCTCGCTCTCCAGCTCCAGCTCGGCCAGTTTCGCCGCTACCTTTTCTCCGGTATCAGAAAACACCAGCTCCACAAGGGCGCTCTCCGCCCCCTTGCGCAGCATATCCTTCTCAAATTTTCCGCCCAGCGCCAAAGTGACGCTTCCGATCAGAAGGGATTTCCCCGCACCGGTCTCCCCGGTGAGGATGTTCAAACCCTCTCCAAACTCCACCTCCGTCTCCTTGATCAAAGCAAGATTTTTCACATGTAAACTTTGCAGCATCTTTCTCTCCCGAAGCTTTTGCTTCTATATCGCCCTTCTCCGACATATCGCCCGCTTATTAATGATCTGTCAATAAATAATCTTTCAAAAAGTTATTTCCTGACAGATCCTAACAATTACTTATAACAAAGAATTGATCTTTTCCATCAGCCCCCTGGCCTCGTCCACGGTCCGTGCGGCAATGAAGATCGTGTCGTCGCCCGCAATACTGCCCACAATCTCCGGAAATTTCATGGCGTCCAGGGCAGCCGCCACCGCCATCGCCATACCGGACACGGTCCTGACTACCAGAAGGTTCTGGGCCAGCGCCACATCCGAAAAAGCATCCTGCAGCACACGGATATACTTGTCGCCCATCTGCCTGTCCTCCTGCTTCAGGACGGCATACCTCTGGCTTCCTCCCGCCGTTGTCACCTTGGACAGCTTCAGCTCCCTGATATCCCTGGACACGGTTGCCTGCGCCACGGAAAATCCTGCTTTTTTCAGCCTGTCCGCAAGCTCATCCTGGGTGCCCACGTCATATTTCTGTATGATCTCAATAATCTTTGCATGCCTTGTCTTCTTCATACTCTATTCCTGCATCTTTTTATGTAATACTTCCAGAAAGCTGACCTGATTAAGCTTGATAAACTCCGTAATCTTCTCCGACCGGACGATGCGGATACGCTCCCCGGTCTTCAGCGGAATCACATGGCAACCGTCAAAGTTCGCCTCCACGGTCTGCTGCCTGCCTCCCCTTCCCAGCGGGATCTCTATCTCTATCACATCCTCCGAGGACAGGATAATGCTCCTCTGGTTCAGGGAATGGGGACAGATAGGTGTCAGCATGATCAGCTTTGCCCTGGGCTCAATCAGGGGGCCTCCCGCGGACAGATTATATCCCGTGGAACCGGTAGGGGTGGTGACGATCATGCCATCCGCATTATACTGGTTCAGGAACTGTCCGTTGACATAAATGCTGAACTTGATAATCTGGAGGGAGCCGCTTCTGGAGATGACAATGTCATTCAGCGCCCACCCCTCGTCTATCCTGCCGCCCTCCAGCTGCGCCTTGCCGTTTAACATCATGCGGCTCTCCTGTTCATAGTCCCCGGCGATCAGCCTCTCCAACGATTCCTCCAGGTTTGCAGGCTCAATTTCCGTCATATAGCCCAGGCTGCCCAGGTTCACGCCGATAATGGGGATGTGGAGCCTCTTAGTCTCCCTGGCCGCCTGCAGTACGGTGCCGTCCCCGCCAAGCACGATTATACAGTCCGCATCCTTCGGGATGTCCTCCGGAATATCATCCGTGTCCGCTGCCATTCTCTCCTTCCAGTCCCCCTGGTCCACCCGCAGGGTGGCGCGCTGGCCCTTAAGCCTCAGAAAATCGCAGATCCGACTGGCGGTCTGCAGGTTTTTATCCTTGATTTTGTTTGCATAGATCAGAAAATGCTTCATGCCTATACCCCCTTGCATGCCTGGCGCCCATATCCATCAGTATTTAGAAGTTTGCTTCCGAAATTATACCCCCTTGTGCGACCTTTCCACCGTCTCCCCGATCAGCCTCTTCCACTCCTCTGTGTGGGACAGCCCCGCACCCGTCTCTGCCATCCCTTCCGCCAGATTTTCCGCCTCCCTCTCAGAGAGAGCCCGCACGGCCTCCCCCGGCTCCTTCTCTTTCTCCAGGTGCAGCAGATACTCTATATTGCCCTCCGGTCCCTTAATGGGGGAATAGTCCAGATGCAGCGCCAAAAAGCCGATACAGCCCACATAATCCACAATCCTGGAGATGACCTCCCGGTGGATCTCCGGCTCCCTGACCACGCCGTTCTTGCCCACCTTCCCCTTCCCGGCCTCAAACTGAGGCTTGATCAGGCAGACCATCTGACCGCCGCACTTTAATAAATTTCTCGCCGGGATCAGGATCTTGGTAAGGGAGATAAAGGACACATCCACGCTGGCAAAGTCCAGCTCCTCCCGGATATCAGCTGCCGTCACATAGCGGAAATTGGTCTGCTCCATACAGACCACGCGCTCATCGTTTCTGAGCTTCCACGCCAGCTGGCCATGGCCCACATCCACGGCGTATACTTTTGCCGCGCCGTTTTGCAGCATACAGTCCGTAAAGCCTCCTGTGGAGGCTCCGATGTCCATGCACACCTGTCCCGTAAAGTCCAGCTGCCATATGTCCACTGCCTTCTCCAGCTTCAAGCCGCCGCGGCTCACATATTTCAGGGTGCTCCCCCTGACCTCCAGCCTTATTTTGCTCTCGTCAAAAAAGGTTCCCGCCTTGTCTTCCTTCTGCCCGTCCACATACACGACTCCTGACATGATGATCGCCTTCGCCTTCTCCCTGGAAGCCGCATAGCCCTGATTCACCAAAATGACATCCAACCGCTCCTTCAAACCGTACCGCCCCCCAAAGCCTCACAGATCCTGCTCACGATCGTATCCACATCCAGCCCGATCTCCTGTTTCAAAAGCTCCACGTTACCATGCTCCACATAGGCATCCGGAATGCTGATGTTCAGGTGCCTGCCCTCCAGCCCGCTCCTGCTCATATAGTCCAGAACCTTTTCCCCATAGCCCCCGCAGGCAACGTTTTCCTCCAGGGTGACGATCAGCCTGTGGCAAGCACATGCCTCCCTGACAGCCTCCTCGTCGATGGGCTTCACAAAGCGGGCATTGACAAGGCTGACGCAATAGCCCTTTTCCTTTAAGCACTCCCTGACACGCTCGGCTGTCTTCACCATGCTGCCCAAAGCAAAAAGGGCAATCTCACTCTCTCTGTATATCCACTCCCCACGCCCCAGCTCTATGGGCGCCCTGTGTCCCTCCAGGCCGTCATAGGCGGCGCCGCGCGGATAGCGCACCGCAATGGGGGCGCCCAGGCTCACCGCAAACTTGATCATGTCCGACAGCTCCCACTTGTTCTTGGGAGCACAGACATGCATATTGGGTATTCCGGAAAGATATGTAAGGTCAAAGATGCCCTGATGTGTCTCCCCGTCACTGCCCACCAGCCCCGCCCTGTCAATGGCAAATACCACCGGCAGGTTCTGGAGGCAGACATCGTGTAGTATCTGGTCATATGCCCTCTGCAGGAAGGAGGAATAGACAGCCACAATGGGCTTTAAGCCCCCTGCGGCAAGCCCTGCGGCAAATGTCACAGCGTGCTCCTCCGCGATGCCCACGTCGAAGAAACGGTCCGGGTACATATTGTGAAAGCGTTTCAGCCCCGTGCCGTCCGGCATGGCCGCCGTGATCGCCACGATCTTCTCGTCCCGCTGTCCCAGCTTGCACATAACCGTAGAAAATATATCCGTATAGTTGGGCACAGTCCGCGGATGGGAAGGAAGACCTGTCTCGATATTAAAAGGCTCCGCCCCGTGGAACCTTGCGGGATGACGCTCCGCAGGCACATAACCTTTTCCCTTCTGTGTCAGCACATGGATCAGTACCGGCCCCTTTACGCGCTTCGCCTCCCCGATCACCTTCACCATGGCGCCTATATCATGCCCGTCCAAAGGTCCCAGATAGGTAATGCCCATATCCTCAAAAAACATTCCCGGGATCACCAGTGACTTAAAGCTGCTCTTGGCGCGGCGAATCCTGGTGATGATGCTGTCGCCGCGCTTAGTGCCCAGAAGCGCTTTATAAATATCCGCCTTCAGATCCAGATACCCTGTAGCCGTGCGGATATTGTTCAGATATTTGGACATGCCGCCTACATTCTCTGAGATGGACATGTTGTTGTCATTTAAAATGACAATGAAATTAGACTCCAGCTTTGCCGCATTATTCAGCGCCTCGTAAGCCATGCCCCCGGTGAGGGAGCCGTCTCCGATCACAGATATCACCGTATTCTTCCCGCCGCAGAGCTCTCTGGCCTTGACCAGTCCCAGCCCCGCCGAAATGGAAGTGGAGCTGTGCCCCGTGTCAAATACGTCACACTCGCTCTCCTTCCTCTTGGGGAAACCGCTCATGCCCTTGTACTGGCGCAGGGATTCAAAGCCGTCCCTCCGCCCCGTCAGGATTTTGTGCGTATAGGACTGGTGCCCCACATCCCATATGATCTTGTCCTCCGGCAGGTTCAGGGCAAGGTGGAGCGCCATGGTCAGCTCCACCGCCCCCAGGTTGGACCCCAGATGCCCCCCTGTCACGCTGATCTTTTTGATCAGGAAATCACGGATTTCCTGCGCCAGGAGCTCCCAGTCCTTCTTGTCTATTTTCTTGATATCATTTGCCCGTTCTATGGTCTCCAGCAACATCTTCCCAACCATGCCTTTCCGCAGTCATGTACTTTTATTTTTGTCTGTTGATCAGCATCAAGACCAGCTGTTCCAAAAATGCATGCCTGCCGTCAAACCCTTCCAGGATCTCCACAGCCTCCCCGGAAAGGCTCTCCACAGCCTCCCTGGCTGTGTCCAATCCCTTGATTGTCACATAAGTCTGCTTGTGATTCTGCGCATCGCTGCCCACAGGCTTTCCCAATTCCCTGCTGTCGCCCACCACATCCAGAATATCGTCCTGGATCTGGAAAGCCACCCCTATATTATAAGCACATTTTTCTATCTGCCTCACCTCTGCCTCCGAGGCCCCGGCAAGGATCGCCCCGATCATCATGGACGCCTGGATCAGCGCTGCCGTCTTGTTCTCATGGATGAACAAAAGCTGTTCTTCGGTCACAGGATCTTCCTGCCCTTCCGCCTGGATATCCGCGGCCTGCCCGCCGATCATGCCATGGATGCCCGCCTTCCTGGCAAGCGTAAACAGCGCCAGCGCCACCCTCTGCATTAACTCCCCATCGCCGCTGCACATGCCAAATGCCCTTAACGCCGTCTCAAAGGCATAGTTTAAAAGCCCGTCCCCAGCCAGAATGCCCATGGCATCTCCATAGACATACCAGGTGGTATGCCTGCCCCGGCGGTACTCGTCATTGTCCATCGCCGGCAGATCGTCATGGACCAGGGAATAGGTGTGTATCATCTCTATCGCCGCCAGAAAAGGCTCCACGATCTCGCCTTTCCCGCCGCACATTTCAAAAGTCTCCTGCATCAGAATGGGCCGCAGACGCTTTCCTCCTGCCAGCAGGCTGTAATTCATCGCCTCTATGACGGTATGCTGCAGCCCTGTTTCTTCGGGCTGGTACTTTTTCAGCACATCCTCTACCTGCTCTGTCTTTTTCCTTAACTCCTTCTCAAATTCCTGTACTTCCATATTCAAATTCCTCCAGCTGTCCGTCGCCGCCAAGCTTCAGCACCTGCTTCTCCACCCTGTCTATCTGGTCATTGCACCGCTTTATCAATTCCATCCCCTGGCTGTATGCCTTAAAAGCATCCTCCAGCGAAATATCCTCATTCTCCAAAAATACAACCAGATCTTCCAGCCGGGAAAAATTCTCCTCCAGGCTCAGTTCCCTGTCTTCGCTCATTGTCTCACCACCCCCGCGCCCGCCTTATGCAGGCACTGCTTTCAATATTCCCGGCTATATGCCTCAACCTGTACACGGGAACCCTCTTACACACTTCCAGACATGCCGCTTCAACGGCACAAGCATCAAGAAGGCAGCTATATCTTTACACACTTCTCCGTCACCTGCGCCCTGATCCTGCCGTCTTTCAGTCGGACGGCAATGCAGTCACCCACGTTTACCTGCTCTATGGACCGGATATTCCTGCCGTCCTCATCCTCCATGTAAGAGTAGCCGCTGCTCAATTTCTCCAGGGGAGAAAGCCCTCTCATCCGCTCGATATACAACTGCATGGCATGACGCCTGCGCGTAAGGACAGACTTCATCCTCTCCTGTAGGCGTTCCTCCATGGAGAGCGCCGTCATCTTCTTCTCCCGCAGCCTGCCCGCCGGACTGAGCGCCTTCATCTGCAGCTCCACATTCCGCAGGCGCATACGATTCTCCTCCGTCTTCTGCCGCATCAGACGTTTTAACCCCTGCTCATACCCGGATATCATTCCCAGGATATCTTTAATGTCCGCCACTGCAAGCTCCGCCGCCGCAGAAGGGGTGGGCGCCCTCAGATCCGCCACAAAGTCGATGATGGTGGTATCCGTCTCATGTCCCACCGCCGAGATCACGGGCACGGAACAGTTGAACACCGCCTCTGCCACCGCCCTCTCGTTAAACGCCCACAAATCCTCGATAGAACCGCCGCCGCGCCCTACGATCATCACATCCACGCCCAAATCTTCCAGGGCACGGATACCGTTTACGATGCTGGGCACAGCCGCATCCCCCTGCACAATGGCAGGATAAAGGATGATCTGTACATAGGGATTGCGCCTGCCTGCAATCTGCATGATATCCCGGACCGCCGCCCCCGTATCCGCGGTGACAACCCCCAGCGTCCTGATAAACCTGGGGATTGGCTGCCTGTATTCGGGAGCGAACATGCCGGATTCCTCCAGCTCCCGCTTCAGCTGCTCAAATTTCTCATAGAGCCTGCCGCTTCCCGCCAGCTCGATCTGCCTGGCATAAAGCTGGTATTTCCCGTCGCGCTCATAGACATCCACGGAGCCCCCCACAATGACCTGCTGTCCTTCGGACAAACGAAAAGAGAGACCCGCCCGGCTGCCTGCAAACATCACGCAGCCTATGGTCCCTTTGGAATCCTTGAGGGTAAAATAAATATGTCCGGAGGGGTGATATTTACAATTGCTGACCTCTCCCTTTACAAAAAGCCTCTGCAGCAGATAATCCTGTGTGAACATATTTTTCACATAGGAATTCAGCTGTCCTACCGTATAAACGTTACGAATTTTGATCACCCAACTTTAAAATTTTTGCCAGGATGGCATTCACAAAACCACCGGAATTGTCCTGACCGTATTTTTTCGCGATTTCCACAGCCTCGTCGATGGCAACGCCTGCCGGGATGTCCTCGTCATAAAGCATCTCATACACGGCAAGGCGCAGGACGCCAAGCTCAACCTTGCCCATACGCCCGGTATCCCACCCTTCGGTGTTGTCATCGATCAGCTTGTCTATCTCAGGTATCTTTTCCCGCACTGCCTGGCAGCGGGCTTCAATGTAATCCGAGTCCTTCTGTGAACTGATCTCCTCATTACCCTCCAAAAAGAGCCTCATCTGCCTGGGCATGCTCTCCGGCTCGTGAAACTCCACCTGAAACAATAACAGGAAAACCTGTTCTCTCTGCTCATGTCGTCCCATTGTGTACATCCTTTTCTGCTTACGCTTTTATTTCACCTTCACTCCGGCAATGCGGATATTGACGTTACTGCAGGTAAGCCCTGTCATATTCTCTATGGCCGCCTTTACCTTCGCCTGCACCTGCCCGCAGGTTGCGGGGATATTGTATCCGTACTCCATGGTGACAGCCAGGTCCACCTTTACCACTCCGTCCTCAAGGGTGACTCTCACGCCCTTGGTAAGCTTCTTCACGCCCACCTTGCTCATGAGCGAGTTGGTGATGTTGCCCGCCATGGCGCTGACACCGTCCACCTCCGTAGCCGCCAGGGAAGCGATCATCGCGACTACGTCATCGGCAATCTGTACCACGCCCACGTTCTCCTCATCCTTTAAAACAACCGTGCTGTTATCTATCTCTTTTTCCATTTGAAAACCCTCCTGAAAAAATTTTTCTCATATTTTAGATTAGTATACCACATAACTTAATCATTTGTCATCCAAAATGTCAGAGACAATTGATCTTCATTCTGTGCATAGGCGATATGGGTGCCCGCCGCCTTCCATAAATCAAATATTTTCTGTTTGTGGATCAAAAAATCGACCACCTCCCCATAGCAGGCGGCGTCAGCGCATTTGACTGCCACATCCATCCTGGACTCAGCTGCCGCCTGCTCAAAAAGCCGGCTCAGCTGCCCGCTGTCGCAGGACTCAAACCATGCCCCCTCCCGCACATAATAGTTCGCCTCATTGGCGGTACAGGACGGCATGGGCACAACCCCTCCAACGGTGTGGGTGCGCGCCAGCTCCTGTGTGGTGATGTTCAGGTAATCGTAATTGATCGCGGGCATAGCGCTGCCAGCCCCATCGCCCGCATCGCCCAGCTGATAAGAGGCATCGCCCCAGGTGGTATCCATATAATAATAGCTGCCGTCTATATTTACCAGGTTCCACGCATGCCCCTCTCCGTTCTCCACCGTCCCCAGCACCAGCGTGCATTCCACGCCAAGGCGGTTCAACAGATACTGGGTTGCCTTGGCGTAGCCCTGGCACACGGATCTGCGGTTCACCAGCACAGAGTAGATATTCTGATTGTCCGGCGCCTGCAGTTCATAGTCTGTGGAGGTGATCAGCGTCTCATACACATATTTTACCTTATCGTAATCGGATGCCTCCGCCGGAATCCCCGCCAGGATTTCCGCCGCCGCGCTCTCGATCTCCTCCCTACGCAGAAGCGCCGTCTCCCTGTCCATACTGTAAGTACCGGAAAACGTTACCGCCGTCAGCACCCCTTCCCTGCTGTATTTTACATAAGAATACCCTTCCACATAAAAAAGCTCCGGATGGTCATTCAGGACACACTGGAAGATCCTGTCGATATCCTTTTCGCCAAGTCCCGCCTGCAGGCCGCTTTTACTGAGATAGACCTTTTCGCCAAAGCTCCCCAGTACGGCTTCCATTTCGTGATACCAGACCTTCTCCGCCTCACTTAAGGAGCGGCAGGCGAAATCATCTGCCTCCTCCGCCAGAAAAGACTCCCCCAAAGACGCCTTCTTCTGCAGGACTGCGCCGCCCTGGACAGATCCCCGGGACAGTGCCTGCGAGGTCTGTGACACAGATGCGGAATCCTGAGTCGGCGGCTCTGACGAGGACTGCGCCTCTGGGGCGGAACCCTGCGGCGGCTGCTCCGCCAAGAACTGCTGTCCCGGGGCGGAACCCTGCGGCTCCGCCGAAGCAGGCGAGGTCTGGGCAGGAAACGCAAAGTCCCTGGGGATCTCATTCAAAATATCACTGTAAGCACATCCTGCAAGCGAAAACCAAAGCAGCAGGCATCCTGCCGCTTTCATAAACCTGGCGCTTTTTCTCATCAATACGCTCCCTTTTCCTGTTACCGTTCACTCCATTCACGGTAACTTTTTTATTTAATGCTATATTCTGCTGATGCTAACATATATCCGAAATCAAAAACCCCGCAGCAAGCTGACGGGGGTATCAAGCTTGATGCGCAGCAAGCTGCGGTATTTGACCCTCACGGCATTCGTCAAGGTCCCAGAGAAGTAAACTTTAAGGAAGTTTACTTCCATGGACTTATGACTCATTGCCCGCGGGAATAAATCAGCATCAATGCTGCTAAACAGCTATCAATTCCTGCCAAACTCCGAGAGGACAAGCCCCTTGTTACGGTCCAGGGTCATGCCGATGCTCCAGGGATTGACAAATAACAGCAGGGGATTGCCCTTCATATCCTTAACCTTTTTCATGTCTGAGGTCCCGGTCAGCTTGGCGATATCCACTTCTTCCTTATTCTCAATCCACCTGATATGCTCATAGGGCAGATTCTCCAGACGGATCTCCACATTGTACTCATTTTCCAGCCGGTATTTCAGCACGTCAAACTGCAACACGCCCACCACGCCTACAATGATCTCCTCCAGTCCCGTGTTGAACTCCTGGAAAATCTGGATGGCGCCCTCCTGAGCGATCTGCTCCACACCCTTCACAAACTGCTTGCGCTTCATAGTGTCCATCTGGCGCACCCTGGCAAAATGCTCCGGCGCGAAAGTGGGTATGCCCTCATATCTGAAATTTTCCCTGGGCATGCAGATTGTATCTCCGATGGAAAAGATGCCGGGGTCGAACACGCCGATGATATCCCCCGCATAAGCCTCGCTTAAGATCCTGCGCTCGTCCGCCATGATCGTCTGCGGCTGAGAAAGCCGCATCACCCTGTTTCCCTGCACATGGCGCACCTCCATCCCTGCGTCGAACCTGCCGGAACAGATGCGCATGAAAGCGATACGGTCCCTATGAGCCTTGTTCATATTTGCCTGTATTTTGAAGACAAAAGCACTGAACTCCCTCCCTGCAGGCTCGACCACCCCGGTATCCGCCACCCTGGGCAGGGGCGGCGTGGTCATGTTCAGGAAATGCTGCAAAAAGATCTCCACACCGAAATTAGTCAGGGCAGAGCCAAAGCACACCGGCGTCAGCTTCCCGGCACGCACCGCCTCCAGGTCAAACTCCGCGCTGGCTCCGTCCAGAAGCTCTATCTCCCCCAGGAGCTTGTCCGCCGCTTCTTCTCCGATCAGCTCCTTCAGCTGTGCCTCCTCCTGAATGGGAATCTCCGTGGCTGTTCCTTCCTTCGTCCCCTTCTCTGTATCGGAATAGGAGATCACACATTTCTTCTCCCTGTCATAGACTCCCCTGAACTCCTTGCCTGAACCGATGGGCCAGTTGAGAGGGCAGGTCGCTATGCCCAGCTCCTTCTCTATCTCGTCCAACAGGTCAAAGGTGTCATTGGCGTCCCTGTCCAGCTTGTTTATAAAGGTAAAGATAGGGATCCCCCTCATGCCGCAGACCTTGAAAAGCTTTCTCGTCTGCGCCTCCACGCCCTTGGACGCGTCTATCACCATCACGGCGGAATCCGCCGCCATCAGCGTGCGGTAGGTATCCTCCGAGAAGTCCTGATGTCCCGGCGTGTCCAGGATATTGATACAGTAGCCGCCATACTCGAACTGCAGCACGGAAGATGTGACGGAAATTCCCCTTTCCTTCTCTATTTCCATCCAGTCGGAAACAGCATGCCTGGCCGTCGCCTTTCCCTTGACGCTCCCCGCCAGGTTGATGGCGCCGCCGTATAGCAGGAATTTCTCTGTAAGAGTGGTCTTGCCCGCGTCGGGGTGCGAAATAATGGCAAAGGTGCGCCTCCGGTTAATTTCCCTGGAATGCTTTTCTTCCATGGATTGCTTTTCCTCCATGGAATGCTTTTCCTCCATTGTATAGTCACTCATAAAATAAGCCTCCTGATAATCGTATTTTCAGGGCATGCCCCGCGAATTTTTTCACCTGTGCGGCTGCAATCCAATGACCTGCCTGCATGCCATTTATGGCAATGCAGGCGGGCGTTGGATCAGCAACCGCACAAATGGAATTTTTTCATGGAAAGCTTTCTCTCCATTTTCCCCGCGGCGTATTCAGCAGGGCAGCATCCCCTGCCCTTCAAAGCCGGGCGTGATTCCAAAATATTGTAACACAGTTGCCCCTATATCTGCAAAGGTTTTCCGCGTTCCAAGATTTTGAGGAGGCACTTTCTGCCCATACATAAGGAAAGGCGTATACTCTCTTGTGTGGTCCGTAGTGGCTGTATAGGCAGGATCACAACCGTGATCCGCTGTAATCATCAGTATATCGTCACCCTTCATTTTGCCCAGGATCTCCGGGAGGCTTTCATCAAATGCCGCCAAAGCCTTGGCATATCCGTCGATGTCTCTGCGGTGTCCGTAAAGCATGTCAAAATCCACCAGGTTCACAAAGCATAATCCCTCGAACTCTTTGTCCATGTACTCCAGAGTCCGGCGGATTCCCTCCTCATTACCGCCGGTATAGACAGCTTCCGTAATGCCCTGTCCGGCAAAGATGTCCTTAATCTTGCCCACCGCGATCACCGCCTTACCCTCGCTTTTCAGCTGATCCAGAATGGTAGCCGCAGGCGGCTCAATGGAAAAGTCATGCCGGCGGGGCGTCCTGGTATAAGGCCCGCCCGCAGGTCCCTCAAAAGGACGGGCAATGACACGTCCCACACCGTGTTCCCCCCGCAGGATCTCTCTCGCCATGCGGCAGTACTGATACAACTGCTCAGGCGGCACAATGCTCTCATGGGCTGCGATCTGGAACACGCTGTCCGCGGAGGTATAGACGATCAGGTCCCCTGTCCGCATGTGCTCATCCCCGTAATCCTGAATGACTTTCGTGCCGGAATAGGGCAGGTTGCAGAGAACGCCCCTGCCTGTCTCTGCCTGAAAGGCGTCCAGCACTTCCTTCGGGAAACCCTTTGGATACACCGGAAGCGGCCTGGGGGAACAGACTCCCGCAATCTCCCAGTGCCCGATGGTGGTATCCTTGCCCTTTGACGCCTCCGTCATACGCGCCACCGTCGCTTTGTGGCTTACTGTATCCTGGCTCTCTGTACTGCTGCCTTCCGCGCCCTGGCATTCTGTACTGCTGCCCACGGTCACGCCTTCTATGTCAAAGAGGCCGAGCTTCCCCATGTTGGGCATATGGAAATGAGGGCTGGAAGCCGCGGCTTTTATGGTATTGACGCCGACGTCCCCATAAGACGCCGCATCCTCCATCTCCCCGATTCCAAAGCTGTCTAAAACGATCAAGAATATTCTTTTCATGATATCTTCTGTCCTTTCCATGGATTAAGTATATCATAACAGGTCAATCAAATTGCTGAACCGTTACAGTATATCATATGTGATATGTAAAATATACCTCATTCCATCCTGTTTAATACCATCAGACTGTTTACTGCGCTATGGTGCTTATGATAATGTTTGACGCCGGTATCTCCGTCTTGCGCTTTACGATATCCTCGATCTGTGCCCTCATGGCGTCATCCAGCACAGCCGCGTTGACCACCACATCCACCGCATTGTCATTGATGCTGACCACCACGTCTGTAAAGCCTTTCGCCTCCAGAAGTATCTCCGCTGCCGCTTCTTTCTCCGCGATCGCGGTCATCTGCACCATGGTGTCCACCGCTTCCTGCTTCTGCGCATCCGTCAGCCCTTCGCTGTTGATGATCTCCAGAAGTGTCTCTTTATTCTTGGCCCTGGTCTGTTCCTTTAAGAGCTTAGCCTCCGAGAGGACTGCCACGCCTGCCGTGTTGGAAGTAAACACTGCCTCACCGGGTATCTCATTGTCGTCGGGCTTTGCAGCCGTCCCCGCATTTGTCCCTGTCTCTCCCTGAGCAACATCCATGCCGGTATTGAGATAGTTATCCACTATGATGTCCACGTCGGAATCCAGGCTTTCAATCTCCTGAAGCCCCATCAAGTCCTCCTCCGACAGATCCAGAAGTCCGTCCAACGTGTAATTCTCTGTAATGACACCATGGGAATCAACACTGTCCGTGTCACCATTATACACGTTGTTGTCATTTACCGTCAAGTACTCCTCTTGCAGGTCAGTGCCCGCAAACTGCAGGTAGCCTGCGATAGCGATCATGATCGCCAACGCCGTTATCATAAGCTGGTTTTTTTTAAATAAACTTTTCACTTTGCTTCCTTCCTTCATGCTTTGCTAATTCATTGTATGAGCCCTCGGAATGATATATGCAAGTTTTCAATCCATCTTTACCACCATTACCTTATGGGCCTCCACGCCAAAGAGCGCCTGTACGATCGTCACTATGGTGCGGTTCACCGTGCCGCTGCCCGCCCCCTGCGCCACCACCAGCACCCCTTCTATCTTCGGTGCATAGACCTTCACCACATAAGGCTCGCTGTAAGCGCCCTCCGTGCTGTAGATCGTGTTCTCCTCAAACGTCGCCTCGCTTATGGTACGGCTCCCGCCCTGACCGTCATTTTCCTCCGTGTCGGAGCGGGTGGTCACGGAATCCTTCTCCAGCACCAGCTCACCGGACTCCTTTAATGTAATCATCACCTTCACCTTACCCACATCTGCCATCTGGGACAGCGAGTCGGTGAGACGCTTCTCCAGATATGCCACATAGTCCTCGTCCGTCCCGCTCATTTTTGACATCTGACCCGCCACACCGCTTTGCTCCGCGTCATTTAGCGCCTCATACGACAGCAGAGTCTGCTCCGCGGCCTTTTCTTCATTGGAAAGCTTTTCTTCCATAGCCCCCTCATCCTTATCCTTTACGGGAAGCGCAACGATAAACAGCAGGATTCCCGCAAGCACCAGCACTATGAAATTGTCTCTCCGAAACCATTTTTCCAGCCCTTTATCCTTCACCCACTGCTTCCAGTCTCTGCCCACGCCTACTCCTCCTGCCCGATCTTGATCGGATCAATGCCATCCAGTTCGATAAGGATTTTCTCCCGCTCCTTCGTATTGTCTGACCCTGCCGCGCCCACCGCGCCTGAAGATCCCGCCACGCCCGAAGATCCTGCCGTCCCCGCCATACCTGAAGCCCCTGCCGCGCCCGAAGATCCTGCCGTCCCCGCCGCGCCTGAATTCCCCGTCTCCTGCGCTGCGGCATCAGCCGCCTCCTGCGCCCGGCGGCGCACCTCCTCCAAGGTCATCTTCTCCAGCAGCCTGTCTGCCTCCAGCGCGCTTTTCTCCATCTCCCCCATACTGTCCGCCAGCTCCTTCTCGAACTGTTCCATAAGCTCCGCCGCCTTCATGCCCCCCCTGCCAAAAAAGAAGTTCCCAATGGGCAGGAACAGCTGCATCAGCACCATGATGCTCATCAGCAGCTTCAGATATTTTTCATATGATTCATTTGCCCTGAAATGAACGATTGCCTGCGCACATATCATAAAAATACCCACTCTGCAGATGGCCTGAAAAAAAGAATTATGTATCATGTCCGCTCCTCCTTCCCTGGAAGGTTCTTTTTCCATGGAATGCCTTTCTTCCATGGAATGCCTTTCTTCCATGGAATGCCTTTCT
>CAOKQK010000049.1 GCA_948470905.1 uncultured Lachnospiraceae bacterium
CTTGACTTGCCATAAAAAAAGTCGCCTCCTTTTCGCACTTTTAACGAAATGAAAATTTTCATTTTCATTTTTAGTACGACAAGCGGTGACTGTACACTCTCCCGTGTGTGTCCTGATTTTTGCGCAACCTCTCAAATTCAAACCCTTCACACGTCGTTTCTACAAAAAATAAGTAGACATTCAATTGGTACAGTGACTTGTCGTCAGTTTTTAACTTGACATTCGCTCCACGGAAAAACCTGATCTTCATTGCTGACGATCAGCAACCTCGCGTTTCACAGCTATCATGCCACAGCAATATGTAGTATACATGGTAATTCCTTACTTTGCAAGAACTTTTTTATTTTTTTTGTTCTTTTTTCAATACAATCCTGACAATTCTAGTACTGCGTTGCGCATATAACAGTGAATATCAGCACTGGATATTTGTGCCAAGGCAAGGCAGAAGAAGGAAGCGATGTGACTCCATCGCTGACTGATGACAACGCAGCATTGGTGCAAATAGGCGGTGCTGAATTCACTGTTAATTGCGCAACACAGTACTAGCCTCACGCCCGGGTTACGGCACAATAAAGCCGCTTCCCGGACTGTGTCGCCGGGCATCAACCGCCTGCGAGCTTTGATGCCCTCTGTTTTTCCTTCTGGGCTTCCTCGTAGCGGCCCAGTTTATCCAGCATTGCTCCAAGGATTTTATGATATTCTGCATTTCCTGGCTCCAGTTCCAGGGCTTTTTGTATTTCCTCCAAGGCTTCCTCGTAGCGGCCCAGTTTATTCAGTGTTACTCCAAGCCATGCATGGTATTCTGCATTTTCCGGCTCCAGTTCCAAGGCTTTCTGTATTTCTTCCAAGGCTTCCTCACAACGACCCAGTTTATGCAGCGTTACTCCCAAGTTGTTATGATATTTCGCATTTTCTGAATCCAGCTCCAGGGACTTCCGCATTTCCTTCAAGGCTTCCTCATAGCGACCCATTTCATGCAATGTCACTCCCAAGCTGTCATGATATGCTGCATTTTCCGGCTCCAGCTCCAGGGCTTTCTGTTTTTTCTTCAGAGCTTCCTCATAGCGACCCAGTTCATGCAGTTTCACTCCCAAGCTGTCATGATATGCTGCATTTTCCGGTTCCAGCTCCAGGGCTTTCTGTATTTCCTCCAGGGCTTCCTCATAGCCGCCCAGTTTTTGCAGCGTTACTCCAAGGCTGTAATGATATCCTGCATTTTCTGGCTCCAACTCCAGAGCTCTCTGTTTTTCCTGCAAGGCTTCCTCATAGCGACCCAGTTTTTGCAGTGTTACTCCCAGACTGTAATGATATGCTGCATTTTCTGGATCAAGCTCCAGGGCTTTTTGTGTTTCCTTCAGATCTTCCTCATAGCGACCCAGTTCATGCAGTATTACTCCAAGGCTGTAATGATATCCTGCATTTCCTGGCTCCAGCTCCTGGGCTTTCTGTTTTTCCTTCAGGGCTTCCTCGTAGCGGCCCAGTTTTTGCAGTGTTACTCCCAGCCACGAATAATAACGTGCATTATGAGAGTCTTTCTCTATCAGTTTTCCAAAAATTCCCACTGCGTCCTGATATTTTTTTTCATCAACTAACTTTACTGCCTTCTTAAACATACTCTGCATTTCTGTCTGACTTGTAATGCTCTGAACTGCCATTTCAACTTCCGATTTCTCAGTCGCCTTACCGTCTGCAGTATCATTTTCCTCCTGATCAATCTCTTTATTGGAGGACGCAGCCTCTGTAAAAGCATCCATAGAATCGGACAGCATTCTGTAACGTTTTTCCGCATCACTGATAAAGTCTTCTTTAGAAGGTAATTTATAGCCAAATCTATCTCCCAGCAGACACAGCACCTCATCAAACCCACTGTGTTTAATGAGATATCCCCCCGACCTGTCAAGAAATTCCCCTACCATTTCACTCATTTTATCCGTCTTATAGATCATCCAATAGGGGAATACCCCTTTTTCATCAGAAAACACGTCTCTGTTCTGAGTCAGATAATCCATAAGGCTATGGTCATTTCCTGCATAACCAATAAAAATCGGATAATATTCCGAGAACACGACATCCAAAGCTTTTTTCCAGTTTTCATGCAATACGTTCAGCTCGGAAGCTGTGTTCTTGGGATCCAAGAGAAGATCCCGATGTATTTTAATTATCGTCGGTCTGTTGATCTGCTTGGTTATGTAATGGGCCAGACTTTCATGACCGATCACCAGGGGAATGATATTTTCATAATAATTCACTGCATCCTCCAGCAAATGGTCAAAATTAGTTGTTATCACTACGTTGTGCCTTGTATGGGTCAATATATAAGATAGCATGACGTATCCGATACTTGGCTTCGCTGACTCCATTAACTTTTCCAGATAATTATAGCCGTCAATTGCTTTTTTAAAGCGTCTTTCATAATATTGACTGTAAAATTCATATTTATTCTTATCGTTTATCCCTAACTGTCGTTTCCATTCCAGGTGAGCTTCCCTGTTTCTTTCCAACAGATCCCCCTCCCATATATTGACCATTTCCTGCCCTGACTTTATGCCTGACGATTTTGAAGCTCCTGCCCCAAGCACAAAACAAAATTTCCTTGGATGCGGTCCGCTGGAAACCTCCTGCATCTCTTTCATAAAACCGCTTAAAGTAATTTCTTCGTAACTCATATGTAACCCCCCTGGCGTGCTTTGACACGCATACTGCCCGTGACAGCTTTCATTTTGAACGGACTCCTCAACTGTATATTCTATACTACCATACAGTATTATATTTTTCAATTATTATTTTCATTAAAACGTTACTTACTGGCAACAGTTCAGTGCTCTGTCTGAACCGTTACTGCTTCCTGTTACAAAACCATCTTCCGCAATAACCGTCAAACACTTTACTCTGAACATAAAATCCGGTATAATCTAAATAGATTTGATAAAATGATATAATTGGGGTAAACACTGAAAACCTGAAACAGAAAGTCAAATGCCCACACAGCATTTGCCAAAGCCTCAGAGAAATAAACTTCTTGGAAGTAAACTCCCCTGGGCTTGCGGCTCATTACCTACAGGAATAAACCGGGAAAAGAGGACAAAATATGTGGATTGCAGATAATTGGAAGGATTACGAAGTTCTGGACGCTTCCGGAGGGGAAAAACTGGAGCGTTGGGGGAAATATATCCTGGTACGGCCTGACCCCCAGGTCATCTGGGATACTCCCCGGGCACACAGAGGCTGGAGCGCCAGAAACGGGCACTACCACCGCAGCTCTCGGGGCGGCGGCGAGTGGGAAATTTTTGACCTGCCTGACGAGTGGAGCATTACCTATCCCCTTGCCTCGCTGACCTTCAACCTGAAGCCTTTCAGCTTCAAGCACACCGGGCTGTTCCCGGAGCAGGCGGTGAACTGGGAATGGATCTATGGACTGATCCGGGGAGCCGGCAGGCCCGTCAGGGTACTGAACCTTTTCGCCTACACCGGCGGAGCCACCCTTGCCGCTGCCGCCGCAGGCGCGGGCGTCACGCATGTGGACGCCTCCAAGGGCATGATAGGCTGGGCAAAAGAAAACGCCGTCTCCTCCGGCCTGGGCGAAGCCCCCATACGATGGCTGGTTGACGACTGCGTCAAGTTTGTGGAACGGGAGATCCGCAGGGGAAACCACTACGACGGCATCATCATGGACCCGCCCTCTTACGGACGCGGTCCCAAGGGCGAGGTCTGGAAGCTGGAGGAAAACATCTGGTCTTTTATCAAGCTGGCATCCCGGCTCCTCTCTGACAAAGCCCTGTTCTTCCTGATTAATTCCTACACTACCGGGCTGCAGCCTGCGGTGCTTTCGTATATGCTGAACGCCGCCATTGCCAGGGATTTCGGCGGGCAGGTCCATGCCGGGGAGATCGGTCTTCCCGTGGTTTCAGACAGACAGCACGCAGCTCCCGGCAGGCTTGTACTGCCCTGCGGCGCATCAGGGAGATGGTCTGCAGAGTAGGCGGACAGCTGCCTGATAAGCCTGCACCTCACAGCACATATTTTTCAAACAGCGGTATCCGGCGCAGCACCCACGCCGATACAACGGAAAAAATAAGCGTCCCCAGGAAGAACAGCGGCAGTGAAACCCAGACGCTGAAACTCAAGGGCGTTATATGCAGGAATTTGTAAAAGAAATTCAAAAATACCGGATGGACCAGATATACCGTGAACGTAAGCGCAGCTGCCTGTTTCATCCCCTGCCTCCAAAGGCTGACATTTTTTGTCCGCCTGCGCCCCCTCCACAGGAACTCCCTGCCAAATAAAAGCAGCGCCAGCATCACTGCCAGGGGCGCATTATAGGCGGTCCGCACCGCGGATACGCCGATCAGCCTGCAGACAACTGCGCCAAGCGCCGCCACAGCCGCCATCTCCAGCAATACCCTCGCGCAGACGGCTCTCCTGCGTCTCCTCTCCCCCGTCCTGCGCCTTCCCCCATCCGGGCCGCTCCCCCTTGCCCGCCTTTCCCTGTCTCTGCGGACGGCAAACAGATATCCGCACAGATAATAAAAGAGATAGACCAGGCTGCCCAGCAGCGCAGTGGGATATTCCCACCCCAAAATGCCTGCGAGACAGGGCAGAATACTGCTGACCGCGGCAAGCTCCCCCAGGAACATCCACACCACAACCTCCGGCGTGCGCTCCAGCAGCCATTTCAGCGCAGGAGTTATCAGGTACAGGACCAGTATCAGGTAGAGATACCACATATGCGACCAGCTCTTCCCTGTCAGCACCATGAAAAAGCCCTTACCAAGCATCCCGAGCTTAAAGGTATGTTCCAGGGCAATCTGTTCCAGGCAGGCATAAGGCACCCCAAATATAAAAAGTGCCAGCAGGATCCGCCTGCAGTACCTTGTCAGCATATCCCGCATGGATACCTTCCTGGCAGGAGCCAGGAACAGATATCCGGAGATCATTACAAATACAGGCACACACCAGCAGATTAGGTCAAGCACCACAAGAAAGAACCTATTTTCAAAGGGGAACGGGCTCATGTCCGTGATGTCCATCACCCCGGTTATCGTGTGCAGCAGCACAACGGCGCATGTGGCTGCCACTCTCAATTTATCTAAAAAGCCTTCCCTCTCCCGCATATGATCTCCGTTCATATTTCATCGTCCACAGGCATCTTTGGACATGATTTTCATTTTTCACCTGTATTTTAATTATGCTTCCTTGCTTCTTTTCGACAAAGACTATATAATACATGCATGTAGCATTTCGCCGACACGCTTTTTCTTTGTTCCAATATTGCTATGCCCCATTAACCAACCACAAACGAAAAGAGGAATCGCTATGTACTCAAAAAGAAAAATTTTATTGATAGAAGATGATAAAAGTGATGTGTCTTCTATCACAGGCTTACTGGGAAACAGCGGCTACAAAGTCACTGCAGCCCTCACCGGAAACGAAGGCTTAAGCCTGGCCGCATCCCTGTGTCCTGATGCCATACTTCTGAACCTGGGACTGCCTGACATGAATGGCTACAAGGTCCTGCAGCAGCTGCGCAGCTGGACTAACGTCCCAATCATCATCATATCCACTCACTGTAAGGAAGCTGAGAAGGTGATGGCTCTGGATTCCGGCGCAGATGACTATATCACAAAGCCCTTTGGCTCGGAGGAACTGCTTGCCCGCATCCGGACCGCCCTGCGCCGCCAGCGTCCCCTTGTCCCGGACAGGATCTACAAGGCCCGGGAGCTGGAGATCAACTTTGACAAAAGCCTGGTCCGGCTCGCCGGAAAAGAAATCCATCTGACCCACATCGAGTATCAGCTTCTGACGCTCCTGGCGGAAAACTCCGGCAGGGTGCTCAAATACAGCGAAATCATGAATGCCATATGGGGGCCCTACAAAGATAGCAATAACCAGATACTGCGCGTCAATATGTCGAACATCCGCCGCAAGATTGAGAAAGACCCGGCAAAACCGGAATACATATACACAAAAGTCGGCGTCGGCTACCGTATGCTTGAAAACGAAAACGCCAACTCTCTCTAAAAGGTCTGCTCACTCTAAAGCCGCTTCACACTTCTGAGCAACAATGGGACTTCAAACAAAAGCATGACGATCCAGCCTATCATATTCGCCCATGCAAGACTTGCAAATCCCAGCTCCAGTACTCTTACCATAAGTACTACAGCCACGACCCTGCCCAGCATATTCATAAAAGTACTGTACAGGGTCACTTTCATGTCTCCCATCCCGCGAAAGAATCCCTGAATCCCATTCGTAAAGCCCGGCAGGATATACATAAAAGAGATCAGCCGCAGGTAATCCGTCCCCAGGCTGACCGCCTGCGCGCCGTCCTCCCTGGCAAACAGCCCCATGATCACCGGCGCCCCAAAGAAAATAAGCACAAGCAAAAACAGGGAATAGCACAGCTCTATCAGCAGCCCGCACTTAAAGCCCTCTTTGATGCGCTCCTGATGACCCGCTCCCTTATTCTGTGCAATAAAGGTCGTCATGGCATGCCCGATATTCTGCTGAGGCGTATAAGCGAAATCGTCCACCCGGTTCACCGCCGTAAAAGCAGCCATCATGCTAACTCCCTGGCCATTTACCACCGACTGGATGATCACCTTGCCTATCTGCAGGCACACCTGCTGCATGGCACTGGTACTGCCATAGCTGACCGTCCGCTTCAAAAGCCCCCTGTCAAACACCAGCCACTTTTTCCCAAGGCACAGCAGGGGGACACGCCATTTTATGTAAAAAAAGCAAAACAGGCAGCACAGCCCCTGGCTTAACACTGTGGCTATGGCACTTCCCATGACCCCAAGCCTGAAGCCTGCCACAAAAAGCAGATCCAGCAAAATATTAAAGACGGAACTGACCACCAGGAAATAAAGCGGCGTCCTGCTGTCACCCAGGGCACGCATGGTGTTCGCCAGAAAATTATAGACAAAAGTAAAGATCAGGCCCAGAAAAATGACCCTCAGATAAACAGCCGCGTCCGGTATCACATCCGCAGGCACATGGATCAGCTTCAGCACCGGCACCGCCAGGAACATCATAAGCAGAGAAAAGACCACGGAAAAAGCACAGCCCCCCAGCATGGTGGTGCTGATCTGCCTGGACAAGGTGTCATAATCCTCCGCGCCGTACTGAGAACTCATCAGTACGCTTGCGCCCATGCACATACCGCTTATGAGCAAAATGGCTATGTTCATAATGGGTGTGGAGGTTCCCACTGCCGCCAGCGCCTCCTCCCCCAGAATCTTACCTACAATGACGGAATCCGCCGCATTGTAGGTAAGCTGGAACAGGTTGCCCAGAACCAGTGGGATGGTAAAGGCTATCAGGGGCGTTACGATCTTCCCCTGTGTCATATTGTGTTCTCTTTTCCTGAATGTGCTCATGGTTATAAATCAATCCTTTTCCTGCGGTCCTCCGCTGCTTACTGCAAAGATACCGGCTCCGATATGGAGGCAAACATCTCCCATATTTCATCCGGTGTGCCCCTACCGTCAAACTGGACTGACACACCGTCATATAACACGGAAAAATTTCCTCTGGGGGTAGAGGTATCTCCACTGTCCCCATTGTAGGATATCACACGAGCACACACTATTTCAAGGCTAAAATCATCTTTTGCAAATACCGGCGCAAAAAAAGCCTGCCTGTAGCCTTCCGGAACCGTCTCTCCAAAAGGAAGGTCATACAGCCTCTCGTCATAAGTTTCAGGCTGCCCAATGTTTACCGTCTCCACCGCAGCATTGTCAACCTGTTCAAAACTCAGCGTGATACTGTCCATGCCCCTGCTCCAGCAGACGGTCAGCCTGCCCTTCTCCTCGTCATACCGGGCAGTCTCAAAGACATAATCCGCCGGCAGCGCTGTGGGCACATACGCCCCCAGAGGCTCTACCTGCAGGGCTTCCTCCGCCGTCAGCACCTTCGCAGGCCACGTGGAGCAGCCCTCCATTTTCAAATCTTCCCCTTGGCTGGCGCCGTCTGTGCCGCCTGAAACTTCTTGTTTGTCCAGGCTGTCTGTCACACCCGAGCCTTGTCCCATCCAGGCTGCCTGTCACACCCGAGCCTTCTGTCCCATCCAGGCTGCCTGTCACACCCGAGCCTTCTGTCCCATCCAGGCTGCCTGTCACGCCTGGAGCATCCTTTCCGCCCAGGGCGCTTACACTGTCTAAAAGGTCTGTCCCGCCTGCTGCATTGACACTTGTATCTGTTGCAGCAGACGCAGGCTGCTTTTGTCCGTCCCCTCTCTGAACGCCCTCTCCGGTGATCATGCCTTCCGAAATCATACTTTCCGGAAATTGACTTCCATTATCCCCATTGCCGATCCACTCATTATCCAAATCCATGTTTGACTTATACTCTATCGCTGCTGCCTCGGGAACCCCGCCTGAAGCGTCCCCATCGTTTTGGGTGCTTCTGAGCATCTCCAATCCCTTCCAGCTGACAGCTCCCGCCACCAGCAGGGCGAGCACTGCCGCACAGCGGCTTAAATACCTCCACCTGGCTGCGTTCTTCCCGCTCTTTCCACATACAACGCCCTCTGTATCCGCAGTCTTTCCCCCTGCCTCCGCCGCTTCACAACGCGCCAGAAGCTCTGCGTCCACACCCGACAGCGCTTCCATGATCCTCATCGCTTCCTTCTGCCTTTTCATAGCACGACTCCCTCCTTTTCCAGAAACGCTCTCAGCCTGCCCCGGGTGCGGAAAAGCGAGGTCTTCACCGTATTGAGCTTCATGCCATACCGCTTCGCTATCGCCTCATATTCCTCCACATACCAGTATCGCCGCAGGAAGACATTGCATTCCCTCTCGGGAAGTGTATGCAGGAAATCATTGATCAGTCTCTGCAGTTCTCCCGCCTCCACAATATCCTCCGTGCTGTGTGCCGCCGGCACACAGTCCGTCAATTCATCCAACGCCAGCATTGTCTCGCCGCCTCCACGCTTCATGGTCCTCTGTCCTTTCCACCTGTCCAGGGCAAGATTTCTCGTGATCGCTCCCAGGAACAGATTCAGACGCTCCGGTCTCTTGGGCGGGATCGCATTCCATGCCCGCATCCATGTATCATTGACGCATTCGTCAGAATCTTCCCTGTCATTCAGGATCCGCCATGCGATACTGTAGCAGTATTTCCCGTAACTGGCCTGCGTCTCCGCGATCGCCTGCTCGTCCCTTGCCCAGTATAGATCAAGTATCTCTGTATCTCTCACGAAAATCTCCTCTCGCCCTGCTTACTATCTGTGAAGGCAACGCCCGACAGTTTCCCCTCCGGGTATTTTCAGCCGGCTACTTCCCACAGCCCGCCTGGGCTTTGTCTTCACAGGACAGTTCCAACAGGCCACTGAACTGTTACATCTTCACACATATTGACGAAATCCATGCTGAAAAGTTCCCTGATATTGCGAAAAGGCAGGAAAACCTGCCTCACATGAGCGGCGCCACGATCCGCATGATCCTGCCCAGGATCCTGTCGCCCAGCTTCTGCTTCTTGTAGTCCTCCTGCCTGATCTCAATACACTTTCCAAGAGTATCCTGCACATCCCTCTCTATGATCTCCACCTGGGTGTTCTGATATAGGATCAGGCCGCACTCAAAATGATGATAAAAGCTGCGGTAATCCATGTTCACCGTGCCTACCACCGCCTTTGTCCAATCCGAGACAAAAACCTTGGCATGCACAAATCCCGGTTCATACTCAAAAATCCGCACGCCTGCCTCCAACAGCTGGTCATAATATGTTTTCGCCAGCACAAAGGCATACTTTTTGTCAGGCACATGCGGCATGATGATAATGACCTCCACCCCCCGCTTTGCCGCATAGGTCAGCGCCATGATCATCTGGTAGTCCAGGATCAGATAGGGCGTCATAATATGCACATAGGTATGGGCTGTATTGATAATGTCCAGATAGACCTGCTTCCCGACCCGTTCCGGTCCCAGAGGGCAGACACTGTAGGGGATCACATAACCGTCCCTGGGCTGCAGTGCATCCGCAGGAAGCCGATATCTCTCATAATCCTCCGGTTCCGGCTCCGACTCATCCCACATTTCCAGAAACATATAGATGAACCTCTCCACTGCCGCGCCTTTTATCATGATGCCGGTGTCTTTCCAGTGTCCGAATCGCACTTTGGCATTAATATATTCATCTGCCAGATTAATCCCTCCGGTAAACGCCGTCCTGCCGTCTATGACCACGATCTTCCTGTGATCGCGGTTATTATAATGGGTGGAAAAGATGGGCTTGATGGGTGAAAACATCTTGCACTTGATGCCTTCCTCCTCCATGAGCTGTGGAAAATAGTTCGGCAGATTCCAGAGCACATTGGTGCCGTCGTACATAAACCGCACCTCCACACCCTGCTTCACTTTCTCCTTCAGTATTTCCAGCACAGACTCCAGCATCTGTCCCCAGCTGACAATGAAAAATTCGATAAAAATATACTTTTGGGCCTTTTTCAGCTCCTCCAGCATGTCCGTGTACTGCAGGTCCCCCAGCTGATAATACTTCACCTGTGTATCCTCATAGACAGGGCTGTTGTCACGGCTCTGCAGATAATACGCCAGCTGCCCCATATGAGGGCTCTGTGCCCGCAGCCTTTTCTGACTCTCCAGCCTGGGCTGCACGTATTTCCTTGTGGATTCCGAAAGCTTCTGCAGCCTGCCGTACAGAGCCTTTGTGCCGGGTTCCATAATGATCGTACAATAACAAACCGCCCCAAAGATTGGAAATATCGCTATGGGAAACATCCAGGCAAGCTTCATGTCCGGATTTCCCGATGCATTGTAAATATAGATCACCGCACAGGAACTGACAACCAGAAAAAGGGCATAAAACCAACCGTTGTAATTGCGCAGCAGGAGATAGCCCACCGCAAGGGCTGCCAGCTGCGCCACAAATCCCAACAGGATCATAACGGTCCTGCCGTAGATGACCCTTTTGATCTTGCCGAATTTTGCGCCTTTCATCTCTCCCATACTCATAGCCATACCCCCTTCCCGCACAAGCGGGGATCTATTCGGTATTTCATAACATTCTTCAGGTAGCCGACTCCAAAAAGCTGCTCAGGTTCATGAGACACCGATAGAGTACCTCCATCTCCTCCTCGCTCAGATCCTTCACGATTGCCCTTATCATTTTCTTATGAAAATCCCTGTGATGGAAAAAGGCCTTTCTGCCCTTGTCCGTAAGCTTCACATAAACTACACGCTTATCTGTCAGACTGCGCTCCCTTACAATATATCCCTTTTTCTCCAAACCGTTCATGTTGGTGGTCAGGGTGCTGACTGTGACAGACAGCTTACGGGCTATCACAGACATATTCTTGAGCTCGTCCACGCCGATCGCTTCTATAATGTGCATGTCATTGTTGCTGATATCGCTGAATTCCGATGTGATGACAGCCTTCGCCTCCATATCCATCACATGATTGAACAGATTCACCAACAATTCATTTATGGAACGTTTTGTGCTCTGTGCCATTTGCCGCTTTTGCCCTTCCCTCTCATTCAACCAGCCTGAAACTATTTATTTCCAGTTTCGCCATTTTCACTTAAAAAGTCAATCTGTTTTTTTATTTTTTTCACCCTGTTCTCCGACATCCAAAGTTACGCCGCCTTTCGGACGATGCCCCTGCCGACGCAAAACGCAGACATTGCAGCACAGCTCCGCCCTGACACCTGACTGCACCTGCCCCGCGGGGCAGACACGCCACTCTGCTGCCTCACTGCCACATCACCACACATCACCCCAGGACAGACACATCTCCCTGCTGCCTCACCACGCAGTACCCCCAGGACAGACACATCTCCCTGCTGCCTCACTACCACCTCAGCACACAGGCCCCATAGGTCAGCCCCGCCCCGAAACCGGAGAGCGCCACCGTCATCCCCCTGCGCAGCCTGCCGCTCCTGTTCAACTCGTCCAGCAACAGGGGGATCGCCGCAGATGATGTATTTCCCACCCTGTCCAGGTTCATTGGGAATTTTGACAGCGGGACGCCAAGACGCTTTGCAATGCCCTCAATGATCCTCTTATTTGCCTGATGCAACACATATAAATCCACATCCTCCGGTTTAAGACCGGCTTTTTCAAGCGCCTCCAGGATTGCCGCCGGCACCTGGCGCACCGCAAAGGCAAAGACATCCCGCCCGTCCATCTGGACGAAACGGCTCTCAGGATCGCCTGTGAAATATGGATTATGTAGGTCCCTGGAGGAACACTTCAGCACTTCTCCCCGCCTGCCGTCCGAGTGCTGTGCAAAGCCCAGAACGCCGCTCCTGTCCGCAGGGCTGATCATACACGGTTCACCGCTCCCATCCTCAGGACTGCGCATGTCCGAATCACCACTCCCATCCGTAGGGCTGCTCATGCACGGCACGTCACCCACATCCTCAGGGCTGCTCATGCACGGCACGCCGCCCTCACCGCACTTCTCCACCAAAACTGCCCCCGCGCCGTCCCCAAAGAGGATACAGGTGCCCCTGTCTGTCCAGTCCATCAGCTTGGACAGCACTTCCGCCCCCACGATCAGCGCATTTTTGTATATTCCCGCCTCAATGTAGGCATAGGCAGTATTCAATGCAAATAAAAAGCCGGCACACGCCGCGTTCAGGTCAAAGGCTGCCGCGTTGGATGCGCCGATCTGTGCCTGGACCTGGCATGCCGTACAGGGCAGCGCCATCTCCGGGGAGCAGGTGGCAGCCATCAAAAGCTCCACCTCCTCCGCCTTTTTGCCGGCATCAGCCAGCGCACGCTCACATGCCTGCCCGGCCAGGTACGCCACTGTCTCCCCAGTGGACAGATACCTGCTGCCGATGCCCGTCCTCTCCCGGATCCACTCGTCGGAGGTGTCCAAAAACTTCGCCAGATCATGGTTTGTCACACATTTTTCAGGCAGAGCGCTCCCTGTCCCGATTATCCTAATTGACATAGTCTAAAACCTCCGAAACCTCTCATACCTCTGGGCTGCGATTTCCTCTCCCGACATACCGCTGTAACGCTCCAGGAAATCTATAATCTGTTCTTTCAAATAGCCTCCGATTGCCCCGGCTGTCTTACTGTCCGCGCCCCCATATTCAGGGATGATCTTTTCTATTACATGCAGCTGCTTTAAATCCTGCGCCGTGATATGCATGACCTCGCTGGCCTCCTTTGCCCGGGAAGAATCCTTCCACAATATGGAGGCGAAGCCCTCCGGAGAGAGGATGGAGTAGGTGGCATTTTCCAGCATCCACACCTCATTGCCCACAGCGGTGGCAAGCGCGCCTCCGCTGCCTCCCTCTCCGATGAAAATGCACAGGACCGGCACCTTCAAAGCAGACATCTCCCGCAGATTCCGTGCGATCGCCTCTCCCTGCCCGCGCTCCTCCGCCTCGATTCCGCAGAATGCACCGGCAGTGTTAATAAAACTTACAATGGGGCGGTTGAACTTCTCTGCCTGCTTCATCAGGCGCAGCGCCTTGCGATATCCCTCCGGCATGGGCATGCCATAGTTCCTCTCCTGACACTCTCTGATGTCCTTGCCCTTGTGCTCTGCAATGACAGTCACAGGCTGTCCGTCCAGGAAGCCGATACCGCCAATGATCGCCGGATCATCCCGGAAGCTCCTGTCGCCGTGTGCCTCTACGAAATAGTCAAAAATATGCTCCATATAATCCGTAGCAGAAGCCCTCTCCACCTTTCGGACTGCCTTTACCTTCTCCCAGGCGTTCTTTGGCTTTGCCTTCCACTGCTGCTCTTTCAATATCTCATTTAATTCAAAGTGGAACTCACTGCCCGGCGTAAACTCCGCATATTTCTTTTCCTTACACTGATGCGCCTTGATCAGGAAATAAATAGTCTTCTTCAGGTTTTCCCGCTTCACGATCCCATCGATGATTCCGTGTTCCTGGAGGAATTCCGCTGTCTGAAAGCCTTCGGGAAGCTCCTGCCCTATGGTCTGCTTGATGACGCGGGGGCCCGCAAAGCCTACCAGCGCTCCCGGCTCCGCCATGATCACATCCCCCAGCATGGCAAAGCTTGCAGTCACGCCGCCTGTGGTGGGATCCGTCAGGATCGTGCAGTATAAAAGCCCTGCCTCCCCCAGCTTCTGTATGGCAGCAGAAGTCTTCGCCATCTGCATCAGGGAAATGATCCCCTCCTGCATCCTGGCGCCGCCGGAACAGCAGAACAGAAATACCGGCAGCTTTTCACTGCATGCGCGCTCGATCGCCGCCGTGATCTTCTCTCCCACGGTATGCCCCATGCTCGCCATCATGAACCTGGCGTCACAGATGCCAAGCATGATATCTTCGCCAAACACCTTGCACCTGCCCACGGTGACAGCCTCGTCCAGCCCTGTCTTCTCCCTTGCCTCCGCCAGCTTTTCCTCATAGCCCTCAAAGGCCAGAGGATTCCTGACAGGCATATCCGTAAACCAAGGCTCAAAGGTGTGAGGATCCGCCACCATACGGATGCGGTTGTTTACCCTCACACGGAAATAGCCCTCGCACTCATAGCAGATATATTTATGCTTGACTGCCCTTTCCCGGTCAACCATTTTACCGCACTTGGGGCATTTGATCAGATATACCTCTTTTGCCGCAGGCTTTTCTGTATTTTTATTTTCTGCACCCTTATTTCCTGCATTTTTATCTTCCCTGTCCGGTTCGGCGGATGCCGGAGCGCTGTCTGCATTCGCCGTCCCGGCACCTTCCGCGCCTTCCAGATTTTTCATTCCATCCGTCATATCACTGTCCGGACCCTGCATCCCGTTCTTCCCGCCGTCAGTCGCATCCGACGCCCTCTCGCTCCCGGACAAAGTCGTGTATGAACTATTTAATTTGCTTAACTTCTTAGCAAAAAACTCAGCTCGTTTTTCCTTTAACAAGCTCATCCGGCTACCCTCCTATTCCAGTTCCCGCCTGCGGGAACTTTTCCGCCTCCTCCCTCCTACGCCCCCTTGTCTGGAAGAAATTTTCATCTGCAAAGGACGCAGCTGTAAATTTCTTCCCGGGCGTATCCGGTCCGAGGCTGATTTTCCAGTTCCCGCCTGCGGGAACAAGTTCCATCTCGTTTACCCGATTGCAAAGGTAAGCTCCGCCTCCGCTGCCTTCTCCCCGTCAACAGTTGCCACCGCCTTGCCGACGCCTACCGAACCCTTGCTCTTGATGATTGTCATCTCCAACATAAGCACATCTCCCGGCATCACCTTCCTGCGGAAACGCGCCTTGTCAATCCCTGCGAAATACGCCGTTTTCCCCTTCCATTCCGGCTGGGACAGAATTGCCACCGCCCCCACCTGTGCCAGCGCCTCTATGATCAGAACGCCTGGCATCACCGGATTTCCGGGAAAATGCCCCTGGAAATACGGCTCGTTCACGCTGACACACTTCCTGCCCAGCGCCCTGACTCCAGGCTCCAGCTCCTCTATGGTATCTATCATCAGAAAAGGATACCTGTGGGGAATGATATCCATAATTTCCTTTGCTGTATATACTGACATTGCGCCCTCCTGTTTTTATCTATACCTTCCTATCAGAATGCTTGCATTGTGTCCGCCAAAGCCCAGGGAATTGCTCAGGGCATAAGGTACTTCCTCCGAATAGCTTTCCCGGCAGTAATTCAGGTCCATTTCGCCCTCAGACTCCGCAAAGCCCTCCGTTTTGTGAATAAAGCCCTCCTGCACCTCTTTCACACAGGTGATAAACTCTACCGCTCCGGCCGCGCCCAGCAGATGCCCGATCATGGACTTGGTGGAATTGATCCTCAGCTCACCTGCGTGCTCTCCGAAGGCAAGCTTGATTGCCCTGGTCTCGAACAAGTCGTTGTGATGGGTAGCGGTGCCGTGGGCGTTGATATAAGTCACAGCCGACGGCTTCACACCACCGTCCTCCATGGCGTTCGTCATGGCTCTCGCAGCACCTGAGCCGTCCTCCGCCGGGGAAGTAATGTGGTACGCGTCTGAAGAACAGCCGTATCCCAATACCTCCGCGTAGATACGCGCGCCTCTTTTCAAGGCGTGCTCCAGCTCCTCCAGGATCACAATGCCTGCTCCCTCGCCCATGACAAAGCCGCTCCTGTCCTTGTCAAAGGGAATGGAGCATCTCTCCGGATCCTGGCTGTCAGAAAGAGCCGTCAGCGCCGTGAAGCCCGCTATCCCCATAGGCGTGACTGCCCCCTCTGTACCGCCCGCCACACAGGCGTCGATCTCCCCGTACTGGATGGCGCGGAATGCCTCACCGATGGAATTCGTCCCTGTGGCACAGGCCGTCACCACGTTCAGGCTCTTGCCCTTTAAGCCGTACTGGATACTCACATTTCCCGCCGCCATATTGGAGATCATCAGCGGTACGAACAAAGGGCCCACCCTGGAGGGGCCTTTCTCCGTCAGCCTTGCATATTCCCTCTCCATTGCCTGGAGGCTGCCAATGCCGCTGCCCACAAAGCAGCCCACCCGGTAAGGATCCTCCTTTTCCATGTCCAGCCCCGCGTCAGCCAGCGCTTCTTTCGCCGCTGCCACCGCATACTGACAGAAAGGTTCCATCCGCCTTGCTGCCTTCCTGTCCATGTACTTCTCCGCCTCAAAGCCCTTAACTTCCGCCGCCAGTTTACATTTATATTCAGAGGCGTCAAAAGACGTGATCGGCGCAAAACCCTTTTTTCCCGCCCTGATCCCGTCCCAGAATTCCTTCACGCCGATACCGATGGGGGTCACTGCCCCCATACCGGTCACAACCACACGTCTGCTCATATTGCCATACCTCCGTCAACACACAATACCTGCCCGGTAATATAATCTCCGCCGGGACCCGCCAGAAAGACCACCGTCCGGGCAATATCGTCCACACTGCCCATTCTCCCCAGTGGGATCATGGAAACTGCCGCCTCTCTCGTCTTTTCCGGCATCGCCTGAGTCATCTCCGTGTCCACAAATCCCGGCGCAACTGCATTGACGCAGATTCCCCGGCTGGCCAGCTCCCTGGCGACGCTTTTGGTCAATCCGATAATACCTGCCTTGGATGCGGAATAGTTCGCCTGTCCCGCATTTCCCACAACTCCCGACACCGATGAAATGTTGATGACCTTGCCGCTCCTCTGCTTTAGAAAATACCTGGACAGATGACGGATGGTGTTAAACGCCCCCTTTAGATTAGTAGCCACCACCTCGTCAAACTCCTTCTCCGTCATGCGCATCAGCAGGTTATCCCTGGTGATGCCCGCATTGTTCACCAGGATATCCAGATGAGAATACTTCCCTATGATCTCTCCAACCATCTTGCCGCACGCCTCAAAATCAGAGACATCACAGCCTGCCGCTTCCCCGCTGCCGCCGTTTCTCTCAATCTCCGATACCGTTTCCAGCGCACGCTCCCTGGAACCATTGTAATTTACCAGGACTGTAGCGCCTTCCGCCGCCAGGGCAAGGGCGATCGCCCTGCCTATGCCCCTGCCGGCGCCTGTGACAAGAGCCACCTTGCCGGTGAGCTCTTTTTTGCTGCTGTTTTCTTCCATTTTCACCTAATCCTCATTCCTGCTGTCCTGCGCGCTCAGGAACTGTCCATTAATAACTTGTGCATTTGACTTGCCTAAATCCACACAGTCTGCGTTGGTCTCCGCTCCGCTTCGGTCCGTGCTGGACGTGTGCCACTGGCACACAGCACCATCAGTCAGCGTAGCTCGCTACGCCTCCTTCTTCCGCCTTGCCTGCGCGGATTTATTCTTCGTCATCTGCACAAGTTATTTTCGGACAGTTCCTTACCGCGTCTTAAGAAAAGCATTCAGGTTTTCCACCGTCTCTATATTGACCACCCTCACCTCACGGCTCATCTTGCGCAGAAATCCCGCCAGGGTCTTGCCTGGCCCGATCTCCATAAAGGTATCCACGCCGTCCGCCAGCATACGCTCCATAGTCTCCCGCCATCTGACAGTACCCGACACCTGCTTTGCCAAAAGCTCCTTCACCGGCCCCGCCGTCCTCACATAATCCGCCTGCACATTGCAGATATAGGGTATCTTCGGCTCCCTGACCGTAACGCCTGCAAGCTCCGCCGCCAGCTTCTCCCCGGCTCCTGCAAGAAGCCTGGAATGAAAAGGACCGCTGACCTTCAGGGGCACGCAGCGCTTTGCGCCTGCCTCCGACAGCTTCTGTGACGCGGCAAGCACCGCGCCTTCTTCGCCGGTGATAACGATCTGCCCAGGGCAGTTATCGTTGGCAATGGACACAATGCCTTCTGTACTCTCGCACACAGCCCTGATTGTCTCCGCGTCCAGCCCCAGCACCGCCGTCATGGCGCCGCCTGTTGGATATGCTTCCTGCATAAAAATCCCGCGGCTGCGGATCAGCCGGAACAGATCCGGCAGCTCCATGACCTCCGCCGCCGCAAGCGCGCCGTACTCCCCAAGGCTCAGGCCCGCGCATACATCCGCCCTGACACCGTTTTCCTCCAGCACCTTCAGGATAGCCACCTCCGTGACCAGCATGGCAATCTGGGTGTATTCCGTGACATTCAGCCTGTCATTTTCTTCAAAGCAGAGCTTTGCCACATCCAGCCCGGTGGCTTCCCGTGCTGTCTCATAGACTTTCCTTGCCGTCTCACAGTTCTCATAAAAATCTTTGCCCATACCGCAGTACTGGGCTCCCTGTCCGGGAAAAATAAATGCTGTCCTGCTCATTATAATTTCATAATCTCCATGTCTCATTTCAGTAAACCCGCATGCCCGTCATCTTGCAGCCTGGCAATGCCTTTCTGCCCTGGCCGCACTTTCGTCTGCCGCACTGGGGTTTCTGTTCTGTTCCGCCCGGATTTTATCTTCCCAGCAGCGCCTCCGCCTGCTCCATGATCTCCCGGATGATCTCACCGCAGGGCTGCACCCTGTCTATCATGCCTGCAATCTGCCCCGCCATGACGGTCCCGTTCACCACGTCCCCCTCGACAACAGCCTTCCGCAGGGATCCCAGGGTAAGCTGCTCCAGCTGCTCCATGGAAGCGCCTTCTTTCTCAAGTTTCAGGTACTCCCTGCTCATCTTATTGCGGATCTGGCGGATGGGATGCCCGTGGCTCAAGCCTGTGACCTCGGAATCAATATCCTTTGCCTTGATGATCTTTTCCTTGTAATTGTCATGTGTGATTGCCTCGGCGGCAACGCAGAACCTGGTGCCGACCTGCACCGCCTCCGCGCCCAGCATCATTGCCGCCGCAAAGCCCCTGCCGTCCGCAATGCCTCCTGCCGCAATGACAGGAATATTCACCGCATCCACTACCTGGGGCACCAGCGTCATGGTCGTTGCCGAACCGATATGCCCGCCCGACTCCGTCCCTTCCGCAACCACCGCGTCAGCGCCGCCGCGCTCCATCAGCTTCGCCATCGCCACGCTGGCAACCACAGGGATGACCTTGATGTCCGCTTCCTTCCACATGGCCATATATTTCGCCGGATTGCCTGCCCCGGTGGTGACAACCCTGACACCTTCTTCCACCAGCACTCTGGCAATCTCGTCCGCCTCCGGATTCATCAGCATCAGGTTCACCCCAAAGGGCTTATCCGTAGCTTCCTTCACTTTGCGGATCTGCTCTCTCACAAAGTCCGCCGGTGCGCCGCCTGCACCGATGATCCCCATGCCTCCCGCCTCGGAGACCGCAGACACCAGGTGCCACTCCGCCACCCATGCCATGCCCCCCTGGATCACGGGATATTCTATTCCTAAAAGCTCTGTAATTTTTGTTTTCATGGATTGTCTGTTCCTTTATGCTAATGCCTTTTGCGCTGTCGCCTTGTATCGAACTCTCAGTCCTCGATGCCCTTGCTCTTAAGGTAATCCAGCACATCGCCCACAGTGACCAGCTTCTCCAGATCCTCAGAAGGGATCTCCGTCTCAAACTCATCCTCCAAAGCCATGACCAGCTCAAACAGATCCAGGGAATCTGCGTTGAGGTCATCCTTAAAGCTGGTAGCCTCCGTGATCTCCACTCCCTCTGCGTTCAACTTCTCCTCAATTACCGACTTTACCTTTTCAAACATTTTTCTTCTCCTTTTCCTATCCTGCTTTTACATGGTTTTCTATACTACCTTATATAGTTTGACGCTCAACTTGTTTGACTGTCTAATTATTTGAGTTTCAAACTAATTGAGATAATACATCTGTTGACGTGAAATGTCAAGGGAGAAGCAATATTTTTTGTTTCAAAATTCAGCAGTTCAGTAACAGTTAAAAAGTGCCGGGAATTTGAATCCCCGGCACCTACTTTGACCCTCTGCGAAACAATACCACGCCTACCGTTTGAAGCAGTATCTTTACATCCTGCTTCAGCGACCATTCATCAATATATTTCAGATCCAGCTTCACAACCTCCTCAAAATCCTTGATGTTGCTGCGCCCGCTGACCTGCCACAGGCCGGTCAGCCCCGGCGTGATGCTGAGCCGCCTGCGATAGTAAATGTTGTACTGCTCAAACTCATCCTCTGTGGGAGGCCTGGTCCCCACTAAGCTCATATCACCGCGGACCACATTCCAAAACTGCGGCAGCTCGTCAATGCTCGTCTTGCGGATAAAGTTTCCCACCCTCGTAATACGGGGATCCTTGTCCATCTTGAACATGAGCCCCTGCACTTCATTCTGCTTCATGAGCTCTTTCTTCCGCTCCTCGGCATCTATATACATAGAGCGGAACTTATACATTTTAAAACGTCTCCCATTCCTCCCGATCCTGACCTGTGAAAAGATCACCGGGCCCCTGGAATCCACCTTGACCGCCAGTGCAACAAAAGGGAACAGGATCAGCGTAATGAGCAGCCCCAGAGTCCCCCCTGCAATATCCATCACCCTCTTGATCATCATCCGTCTGTAATCTATCACATTCACAGCATAGGTCGTGACAGGGAAACCCGCAAATTTCCCTACACTGCTGCAGGGCGTGTCAATGCTGAAACGCTCCACACAGTTATGGCAGATAACGCCCATTGCCAAAAAGGACTGCACAAGGATTTCCAGATCACAATTCTCCGTCCGGGGACAGTGCAGGAACACCACATCCACAGCACTGCGCCTGGCAACCTCGATCACATCTTCGCAGCTGGCTATGACGGGGATATCCCTGATCGTCTCACCCTCCCGGTCCGCGTCCATGACCGCCATGCCTATAATCTCATAGCTCCAGCCCGCATCCTGCTCAATATGCTTCATCACAGTGTCTATCTCACTGCTCGTTGTGACAACCATGATCTTATCGCTGCCTCTGCTGTTCTTGTAATGCCGGTTCATGTATTTTTTGAAAGCAAAGCGCATCAAATAAGTAAGCGCCACATTGATCACCACAAAATAGCCCAACAGCAGCCTGGAAAATTCCAGTTCCAGGCGGAACGCATAAATATAGAACCCTGTCCCCACAAACAGGACCAGGTTATATCTCAAGACACGCAGAAACTCATAGTAATTTCCCCGCTGAAAAAAACATTTATATTCATTGGTAAAAAAATTATTTAACATGCATATCAGCAGAAATGGAAGATATATCTGCATGATCTCCCTGCGTCCAAGCGTACCTTCCGCTCCCTGAAAGCGTATCAGATAAGCGATCGCATAAGAGACCGTGATGCAGAAAATATCCAACAGCAGCAGTCCGTACATTTCTATAATCTGGTATTTTTTATTGTAGCTGTTCATGAGCCGCTTTTCTCTCCCTGAATAAGACACAAGATAAATACAACAAAGGCAGATTCCACAACACGCTGAGGGGCAGATGTTCCATAAAACCATACACAGCCATCGCCCCCAGCCCTATCGTTGCGTAAAACTTACTCTTTCTATTACAATACCACATCCCCACACAATAAGCAAGCAGATAGAGAACAAAAACAATCCATCCATAATTATACAGCAGATGAAAATATACACTGTCAAACGGTTCCCTTATCTCAGCCCCCAGCACTAAACGCCCGATCCCGTCAAAATACTGGCTGATATGCGTTATCCTGCCCGTCAGATAAAAATTCAGAGTACGATCCACTTCCACATTTTCCCTTGCCCATATGGGCAGAACCAGCGTCAGCGCCGCCAGCACTGCAGGTATGGCAGTGAACAGAGCCATATATACCTTCTCCCACTTCAGGCGTCTCGTCAGCCTGTACCCCAGAACCATCAGACAGGTGACACCCCAGATCACCATCCCGGTGCGGCACACCAAGACCTTATACGCCGCCAGCATGATCCCCGTCCCTGCCACATAGGCATACCACTTCAGCCTGTCCCCATACACAATGACCGCCAGAAGGAGCAGCACATAGATATTGGCAAATGCCATGTTAGGGCTGTAATATCCAAAACAATACACTGTGCGTACCTCATCATTTTTGGGCAGGTCCTGAGCTACATTCTCTATCACTCCCACCGCAGCCAGCGTCAGTGTCACGACGGTCAGCGCCGTCTTCAGCCACAGCGCATATTTAAGCGCTCTGTCCAGAGACACGTTTTTGGCGCCAAATATACCCATCGCTGTCAAAATCAGGGTTTTCTCCCGGCTTCTTAAGAATATTATCCCCAGCAAGACCGTAAACAACGCCATCACAAGGACTTCAGCAAGGGTAAAATCCGTAACGGCCATCTTCAGAAGCAGCATCACTGTCGCCGCCGTGAAGATCATCATATAGATGCGGTCCTCCGAATTCAGCCCCGCAGAGGTCATTCCCGTCATTGCCAGCATAAAGACCATGAAATATATTTCCTGATATTCGCCTAATTTCTTTCTGAGTTTGAGCAATTCTTTTCCTCCTGATTAAAGTTCCCGCTTGCGGGAACTTGTACCGCCTCTACTCTCCTACGCCCTTCGCAGCAGAACGCGCTGCAGCAGATCCACATAGTATTTCATTTCCCTGCTCCTCCCGTACAACAACAGGAAGACCCCGTGAAAGATGGCTACCGCAGCCGCCCCGCCGCAGAACATGCGTGCCCACAGATTCCAGCCCTCCATACCCGCCGTGCAGCACTCCGTAAGCCCCAATATGCTAAGCAGAACCGCCAGATGCCTCGCCGTCATTCCCACATACTGCCCATAGGCCATGCCAAAGAGCGGCTTACACACATATTTGGGGTAACTGTACAGATATACCACAGCAGTGCTTATGATCGTTCCCAGGAATACCCCTGCGATCCCCAAAAGCTTTGCCAGCGCCACAGACACCGCCAGATTTAAAAACGCCTCTATCACCGGTATCCTCCGGTCCTCATGGAAGATGCCCGCCGCCTCCTTGAACGTATTGACAGAAGCCCTCATGCCCTCCAGGTAAAAATTTACTACCAATACAAAGACTACCGCCTTATCCAGGAGAAACGCCTCCCCCAGCCACAGCGTAATCAGTGGCTGCAGGACCGCGTACATACCCGCAGCCACACAGCCAAAGCACCAGAAATTCATAAAGTCGATCTTGTGATAGACATCCTCTCTCCGCTCTCTGTCACTGTCCAACAGAAAATTTCCCACACTGTTGGTCAGCGTCTCAAAGATCCTGTTCAGAAGCGCCGTGATCCCGCCAATGATAAGATGGTAATTGGTATAAAGGCTCATGGCCCCTATTCCCAGCACCCCTGTCAGCACAATGCTGTCACTGCCTGTCACCAGCATCTTGCCCATCTTATGGCACAACAGCCCTTTCACCTTGGTGACAATGTCTTCCCTTACCTCCCGCTCCATCGGCTCCACATGCCTGTCCCTGGTCCTGGGGTATTTCCTGCTGATATAGAGCGATATGAACAGATTTGACACACATTTCCCCAGGGACTTGACCACCAGAAATAATATAAAATTATGGAACGCCATCAGCACATAAATCTGCAGCGCATTCTGTACCAGGTAAGTCACAAAGTAAATGGCGTCAGGTATGTAATTCATCAGATCCGCATAGAGCAAGGACTTTTTATAGGCGAGAAAATATGAACAGAGACAGTCCGCCAGAAACAGCACATAAATCAGATAAATGCTGTCCGGAATCTCCACATCTCCCACCAGAAGCGGCAAAAAGAAGCCCACCGCGGCTCCGATGAAAAGCACCACTCCAGAGATGCCGATGTAGCACCTTTTATAAAAGCGCAGCAGCGAGTTGATCTTTCCCCAGTCCTTCTCCGCCACAGGTCGGTACATGTGATAGATGATCGCTGTGCCTAACCCTAAGTCCGCCAGCGACATCATGGAGATAATGCTTCCAAACAGCCCGTTTATCCCGTTATAATCCGAGCCCATGGTCTCTATCAGGACTTTCTGGACCACAAATGCCGTGACCAGAATAACTGCATTCGTGAGCACGGAAGTGATCACATTCACAAAAGACTTACCGGTCCGCTTCATGTCAATTTCCTTTCACCTCTGCTTCAAATTCCTTCCGGCATTTACTCCGGATCCCTCTCGCATCTGCCTCGTCTTCCTTCCGGCATTTACGCCAGAGATCCCTCTCGTACCTGCTTCATCTTCCTTCCCACATTTACGCCGGAGATCCCTCTCGTACCTGCCTCGTCTTCCTTCCGACATTTACGACGGGTCCCTCCCACCTTCAAAAACCTTCATATGCTCCGCCGCCATATTCTCTATGGTGTAGCGCTCCATACATTGGATCGCTACCTGTGACATCTGCTCTCTCAGCTCCTCAGAATCCGCCAGGCGCTGCAGCGCCTTCTTCATCTGTGCCGTATTCTCCGTCTCCACAAGGAAGCCGTTCTCCCCCTGGCGGATCAGCTCCAGGGCGGCGATGCATCTGTCCGTGCTGATCACGGGGAGCCCGCTTGCCATCGCCTCGTTGATAACCAGCCCCCAGATATCCTCTCTTGTGAACAATGCAAAGATATCCATCGCGCAAAAAAAGCGCATCAGCTGTGCCCTGGGCATGAATTCCATGAAATGCACCTGCTTCAGGCCATACCTTTCCCGGAGCGCAAGATACTCCTCCGTGGGCTTCCCCCCCACAATATAGACTCCAATCCTCTCCGAAAGTTCCCGGCAGCACTCCAGAAGCAGGTCAAAGCCTTTCCTGTGAATAAACTGCCCTACGGACACTATCGCGCAATTCTCCTCAATGCCGAACTCCCGCTTCCATTCCCGCTTTTGCTCCCTTGTCAAAGGAGCGGTCAGAAGCTCCTCTTTTCTTACGGATGTAAAAGGATATCGCAGAATATTTTCCTGCTTTGCACCGTATGCGGTGCAATAACGGTCAAATTCCCCAGACGTGCTGAAGCATTTGCGGGCGTCCGATATGATATAGCGCTTCAGCATGGCCTTAAGCCCGGTGGTCTTTCCCGCGAAGCCCCCGTCTCCCTCATAAAAATAAGGGATCCTTCTGCGCTTGAGCGTATTTACCGCCAGCAGCGCCGTCGGTGATGCCAGCACAGTCACTACCACAAAATCATACACTCCACGCTTCAGATATGCCCCGACTCCCGGACAGAAGGCAGTGTCTGTATTGATACGTTTCCCTTTCAGGAAAATGCCCTTGAAATTCTCGAAACGGTACTTTTTCCATTCTTCATCACGCTCTGTGGAGCTTTCCGCCTCGAACAGCACAGTCAGTTCACAGAACTTTCCCAGCTCATTGAAATAGTCTACTCTGTAAGGGGAGGGAATATTGGACAAATATAAGACTTTCATAAGCATTCTCCCTTTTCGCCTGCCAGAGCGCCCATGCTCTCAAACAGCCTTACATACTGCTTCGTCACATTCTCCAGATTATAGTTTTCAAATTTTACAGGCTGTACATCCCTTTTCTGTGCATATTCTATCTTCCTCACCCACTCCCCGGCGTCATAGGGATCCTCCACATACACAGCCTTCCCCTCCGTCACTTCTTTCAGGCAGGCTTTGTCGGTCATGACAACATTCTTTCCCTTCCTCAGCGCTTCGATGGGAGGCATGCCGAACCCTTCAAAAACACTGGGGAACAAAAACAGCCTGCAGTTCTCATACAGGCAATCCCTTTCCTCATTGGATACAAAACCGGTCAAAACCACCTTATCCTCTATGCCATATTTCTCCATGCACTCCTTCACCTCAGCCACATTGCCCCCCACGCCGCTTAAGACAAGCTTCACATCCTTCTCCCAGGCAGCTGCCGCCTTCAAAAGAGTCTCCAGATTCTTATGGGGCAGCATGGAGCTGACACAATAAAAATATTCTCCCGGATCCACCCCGTATTTGGATACATAAGAGGCATCCAGCCGCGACTCCTCACTTATGACGGGGTTGTATATCGTCTCCACCTTATCCCTGGCATAGGGATAGTGTGCGATCAGGTCCTCCCTGCAGTAATCGGAAATTGTGACAATCCTGGCCGCTGCCCTGCAGGTATGCCGCCACTCGTATTTCAGGAACAGCCTCCTGACCAGGGAAAAATACTGCGGATAATGCAGCGCCTGCAGATCATGGATCACACTGACATAAGGGATTCTGCTGCCGAATGTAAGCGGCATGCTGTACACCGGAATGAACATCACATCCACCTTTCCCCGCGCTGCCCTGTCCAGGCAGAGATTCTCCCACAGGATCCTCCCGGCACGGTTTGCGGAATCCACAGGACACCGGAAAATACTTATGTTTTCCTGCTCCCCATATTTTAAGAAGCTGTCCGCATTATCCCTGGCAGCAAACAAAATATACTCGTTCTTTGTGTCATACCGGCTCAGTCCGTCCAGAAGATTGCGGATCACGGACTCTGTCCCGCCGCAGATCCCCTGCCTGACCCAAAGCAGATCAACCCCGATTTTCATGCCAACTCCCATCTGCCCGCTCCGGCAGGCTTTTCGTTTCCCTAGTACATCGTTGCGTTAATCTTGAAGTAATCAGTGCTTGATGCTTGCGTCAGC
>CAOKQK010000050.1 GCA_948470905.1 uncultured Lachnospiraceae bacterium
ACTTTGGGACATTTTTATTTGTGGTCTACTGAGACATTATCATAAATGGCTTATAGAAGCGGAATGATCTGTAAAAAAAGCTTGCTTCTCACAGACAATTGTGGTAGAATCTTACTGTTGTGTAAACGAGATGGTCCTCTGTTACGAAGCGTATTAAGAACATCCATTTTATGAAGGAGGCTCGTTATGAGTGATATTATCAGAGAAATTGAAGCTGCGCAGCTGAAGGAGAATGTTGATCAGTTTGAGGTTGGCGATACCGTAAAGGTATACGGCAAGATCAAGGAAGGCAACCGCGAGAGAATCCAGGTATTTGAGGGCGTTGTGCTGAAGCGCCAGGGCGGGAGCAGCCGCGAGACTTTTACCGTGAGAAAGACTTCCAACGGTATCGGCGTTGAGAAGACATGGCCGGTACATTCCCCTAACGTGGAGAAGGTGGAAGTGGTCAGGAGAGGTAAGGTAAGACGTGCAAAGCTGAATTATCTGAGGAACCGCGTGGGCAAGAAGGCAAAGGTTAAGGAAGCGAAATAACTGTCTGAACAGTTGTTTCAGTTCAGACAGCCCCCGTGAATAGTTACTCCAAAGGACAATAACTTGTGTTGTTGTCCTTTTCTATTTTGGAAAAGTATGTTATAATGTCAGGGATAGTCAACAACCCCGCGGGAATGAAGAAAGCATCTTAAGGACGTATTTAAAGCATACAATATGGCAAAGAATAAGGGTCTGATTTTTTATAAACGGAAGAAAAAAATAAGCCCGGCGTTGGTACGGGAATTATTCAGCTGGATTTTCGGTATTTTTACGGCGATTTTTATCGCTGTTGTGCTCAACTTATTTCTGGGCATGACCACAAGGGTCGTGGGGGTGTCCATGGAGCCAGGGCTGCGCAACGGGCAGCAGGTATTTATCAACCGTTTCGTGTATCTTCTGACCACCCCCAAAAGAGGGGATGTGGTGGTATTCCTGCCAAACGGCAACGAAAATGCACATTATTATGTAAAGCGTGTGGCGGCGGTTCCGGGAGACAGCGTGGAGATACGGGAAGGCGTGCTCTATGTGAACGACGAGGCCAGCGAGTGGGTGACAGAAAAGCTTGCCGATGCAGGGATCGCGGCCAGCCGTTTTATCCTCGGAAGTGATGAATATTTCTGTGTGGGTGACAATCCGGACAGCAGCGAGGACAGCCGGTCGGCTAATATTGGTCCGGTGAATGAGAAAGACATTATAGGAAAGGTATGGTTCCGTGCCCCCTGCGATGAGCTGGGCATGGGATTTGTGGAGTGAATATGAATTATCAATGGTATCCCGGTCATATGACGAAGGCAAAGCGTATGATGCAGGAGAATATAAAACTGATCGACCTGATCATTGAGCTGGTTGACGCCAGGATCCCCTTAAGCAGCAGAAATCCGGATATCGACGGGCTGGGGGCGGGAAAATCCAGGATCGTGCTCCTGAATAAGTCGGATCTTGCGGATCCGGCGCAGAATAAGCTCTGGAAGGGCTGGTTTGAGGGGCAGGGGGCCCATGTGCTGGAGGTGGATTCCAGGTCGGGCGCAGGCATCAGGGCGATAAGTCCCCTGGTACAGGAGGCGTGCCGGGAAAAGATAGAGAGGGACCGCAAAAGAGGTATTGTAAACCGTCCGGTGCGCGCCATGGTCGTAGGGATCCCTAACGTGGGGAAATCCACCTTTATCAATTCCTTTGCGGGGAAAGCCTGTGCAAAGACGGGGAATAAGCCCGGCGTCACAAAGGGAAAGCAGTGGATATGCCTGAATAAGAATCTGGAGCTTCTGGATACCCCGGGTATCTTGTGGCCTAAATTTGAAGACGACGAAGTCGGTATGCGCCTTGCTTTTATCGGCTCCATCAATGATGAGATCATTATCATGGAGGAGCTGGCATGCGATCTGCTCCGGGTGCTGAAGGATTTATATCCGGATGCCGTGACAGACAGGTATGGCGTCACCTGGCAGGAGGAGCCTGCGGAAATGCTGGGGGAGATTGCCCGCAGCAGAGGCTGTATCCGGAAGGGCGAGGTACTTGACTTAAAGAGGGCAGCTGATATACTGGCAGACGATTTCAGAAGCGGCAGGCTGGGGCGGATTACCCTGGAGCGGGTGCCGTGAACGGAAAGCAGAAAAGACAGCTTGTGAGACAAAATCAGAAATGGAGAATATGCAATGAACAAAGTGATGAAAGAAATGATAAGCACCCTGTTGTATCTGCTGGGTGTACTGTGTTTGACCTGGCTGGTCATCACTTTTGTGGGGCAGAGGACAATGGTAGACGGAGCCTCCATGGAGCCTACCCTCTACAATGGGGATAACCTGATCGTAGATAAGATTTCCTATCATTTCAGGGATCCGAAGCGCTTTGACATCATCGTGTTTCCGCCCCGGTATGACGAGGATGTATTTTATATCAAGCGGATCATCGGGCTGCCCGGGGAGACCGTTCAGATCGATGAAGCGGGAAATATTTATATAGATGGTGAAATCTTGGAGGAAAATTACGGAAAAGAAATTATCATGGCGGACCATGTGGGCATTGCGGCAGAACCCGTTGTACTGGGGAAGGACGAGTATTTTGTCATGGGGGACAACCGCAATAACAGTACGGACAGCCGTTTTCCGGGTGTGGGCAATGTCAAGAGGTCGGAAATTGTGGGCAGGGCGTGGATACGCATATGGCCCTTTGAGAATATAGGAGTCCTGCGGCATCAGTGACGGTGTGGGTGCAGGACCGTGAGGCGGGATGGAAAAGAGTGTGCTTTGATATTGGAGAGGTATGGAAAAGAGAGTGCCTTGATATTGGAGCGGTATGGATACTGGGGAGCATGAAATGCAGACTATAAGCGAGATAAAAGAAGCAATGCAGGCAGCGGTTTGTGAGGATGGGCTGCCTGCATTTATAGAAACCTATGAGCCCGACGGGCGGGCAGGGGTCCGCAGGCTGGTAGAGGCGGCGAAGAAGCGCCTGGAGGCGCTGGAGCAGGAGAAGAAGCGCATTGAAGGGCTGCGGGTATATGAGGAAAACTACAGGGAATATGACTGTATCTGCGGGATTGACGAGGCGGGCAGGGGCCCGTTGGCGGGGCCGGTTGTGGCGGGGGCGGTGATTCTGCCAAAGGACTGCCGCATATTATATATTAATGATTCCAAGCAGCTCTCCGAAAAAAAAAGAGAGGAGCTCTATGACATTATCATGGAGAAGGCAGTCTGCTGCGGGGTAGGTTATGCTTCGCCGGAGCGGATTGATGAGATCAATATCCTGCAGGCAACCTATGAGGCCATGCGGCAGGCTGTCGCCGCGCTGAAGCCTCAGCCGGATATCCTGTTGAATGACGCGGTGACGATCCCGGAAGTCTCTATTAAACAGGTGCCGATCATCAAGGGAGATGCCAAGAGCATCACCATCGGCGCGGCGAGCATTATCGCCAAGGTGACAAGAGACAGGCTGATGCAGGATTATGACAGGCTTTACCCGCAGTATGGCTTTGGGGGAAACAAGGGCTATGGGAGCGCCGGGCACATGGAGGCTCTGAAAAAGTACGGTGCGACACCCATTCACCGAAAGAGCTTTATCAAGGGCATTATCCCGCCGGAGCAGGAATGAGATTGTATCGGAGCATTTCAGGAGGATTGAAATGAAGCTATCGCAGATGTTTACGGGACAGACCCAGGCAGGAGGAGAGGTGCTGCACCGGGAGGAGATTCATGCTCAGCAGCCGGTGAGGAATACAGCTTCTATTAACAGGCAGATCCGTTCGCTGGTGCCGGGACAGACGGTCAGCGGGGAGATTGTGGGCAAAAACGGCAGTGAGGTGCAGATCAGGCTGGCTGATGACACGGTGATGAATGCCAGGGTGGATCGTAATCTGAACATAGAGATTGGGAAGAATATGACCTTTGAGGTCAAAAGCAACGGGAGCGCGCTTACGTTGAGCCCTTTGTTTACCAATGTGTCCACAGATGTGAATGTGCTGAAGGCTCTGGATATGGCAGGGCTTCCGGTGAACCAGGCATCGGTGGAGATGACGGAGAAGCTGATGGAGGCGGGGCTTCCGGTGAACCGGAATACACTGCTGCAGGTTTATCGTGAGATCAACAGCTTCCCGCAGACCCAGATTGCGGATGTGGTTGACCTGCATCGGCTTCAGATGCCGGTCAATGAGGCGAATCTGAATCAGATAGGGGCATACCGCAGCCTGACACATCAGCTGCTCCAGGGGATGGAGGCTGTGACGGACGCGCTGCCGGAGGTCTTTGCAGCCATGCAGGAATCCGGCGATTCAGCCGGCGCTGTGAAGCTGTATCAGGAGCTTTTTATGCTGCTGCAGGAGGGCAGCGGAGAAGGGCAGGAGCTTTCTGATGCCCTGGCATCCCTGCCGGAGGGGGCAGGACAGGAAGCGCTGCAGGGGGAAGCAGGAGTGCTGCAGGATGGCGCAGCGCAGGCAGGACAGGAGATAACGGCAGGGCAGGAAAATGCTGCAGGGCCAGGAAATCCCGCACTGGCGGGGAGCGATGCCCTGGGGGGACAGTCCCTGGGCTCCCCGGAAGCGCCTGCCGTAGAGGATGGGATGCAGCAGGTGGAGGGAGCGGAGATTTCGGAGAGCCTGCGTGCCGCCGTGTCGGAGGAAGTGCTTTCCATGGTGAAGAACCTTCCTCTTACGGAGGGACAGATGGCGGAGGCTGTCAGGCAGGCAGAGCAGTTCGCCGCGGGAGAGACGGATGCATCACAGTTTCTTCGGGCGATGGCTCGCCTTGTGGAGAATGTGGAGAATCCACAGAACGGGATGCCGCAGAATGGGGCAGCTTTCGGGAGTCCGGATGCTGTGCAGGATATGGGGGCGTCCGGAAATCCAAATGTCCTCCAGGGTATGGATGCTTCTGGAAATTCCGGCGTCCCCCAGGGCAGGGGGGCTTTGGAAAATCAGGATGCCTTCCGGAATGGGGGATTGCTGCAGAACAGCGGGATGACGGACAGGGGCGCAATGCTTGTTACGGAAGACCGTGACAAAGCCATGGGGATATTGGCAAAAATGTTCTCAAAGCCAGCTTTTCAGAAGCTTCTGAACGGGCAGCTGAAAAAGATGTGGACGGTGAGCCCGAGGGAGGTGGCGGAGCCGGGAAAGATTGAGGAGCTGTACCGTCGGCTGGACAGACAGCTCAAAAGCCTGTCCAATGCGCTGGAACATGCCGGACAGGCAGATTCCGCAGCGTCCAGGGCGGCGTCCAACCTGTCGCAGAATGTGGATTTCCTGCAGCAGATCAATCAGATGTACGCCTATGTACAGCTGCCCCTGCGTCTGCAGCAGGGGGAGGCACACGGAGATCTCTATGTCTATACGAACAAAAAGCATCTGGCCCGGGGGGACGGCAAGGTCAGCGCCCTTCTGCATCTGGATATGGAAAACCTGGGACCGGTAGACATATATGTCACCCTGCAGAATAATAAAGTGAGTACCAGCTTCCGGGTCAGGGATGACGAGATGCTGGAATTTCTTTCCAGGCACATGGACCTGCTGACGGAGCGCCTGAAGAAAAGGGGCTACGACTGCAGCTATTCCATGACCACAAAGGGCGAGCTGGACAGTGGAGCGGCAGAGAGCGGCATAGCGCCAATCCTTCAGCAGGAGAAAGGGATCGCGTTGGCACAGTATGCCTTTGATGTGCGCACATAGACATAATTTTCACCGTTCCCTTTTGGGTGCGGGCATTTGGGAGCAGTGTTTTCGGATATATTTTTTCGGATATAAAAAGGTGTAAGATATAAGATGGAACATAGTCGTGGTCAGAACCAAAGGTTAAATAAACAAAAAGGCGAGAATATGGAAGAAAAGCATTCCATGGAAGAAAAGCATTCCAAGGTCAAACAGGCGATCGCGCTGGAATATAATCCTGATGAGGACGCGCCAAGAGTTATTGCCAGCGGGCGCGGCATTCTGGCGGAAAAGATCATAGAGAAGGCCCAGGAGCATGATGTGCCTGTCCACAGGGATGATAAGCTGGCTAATACACTCTCAAGGCTGGATATCGGTGAAATGATACCGCCGGAGCTGTATGAGGTTGTGGCGGAGATCCTGGTATTCGTGGATTCCATGGATAAGCTGAAAAACAAGGTAAGAGGTAAGGCTTGAATACGAGAAAGACAGGGGCACAGTGGGAGGCGGCAGCGGCAGATTACCTGCAGGCGCAGGGGATGCGGATAGCGGAGAAGAATTTCCGCTGCAGACAGGGCGAGGTGGATATCATAGGCTATCATCAGGATTATCTGGTCTTTGTGGAGGTGAAATACCGCAGTACGGCGGAAAAGGGCTATGCCGCCGCAGCGGTGGGCATACACAAGCAGCGGCAGATCTGCAGGGTTGCGGATTATTACAGATACAGGCATAAGACGGGCGCCGGAGTGGGGGTGCGCTACGATGTGGTTGCAATCCAGGGCGGCGAGATACAGTGGATACAAAACGCTTTCCCACATATCTATACTTAAAGGAGACAAAGCAGATATGTTTCATATAATCCGTACGAAAAGCCACAACGCAGACCATCAAAGGATCCGGCAGAATACAGTGCTTCTGCCTGGCGGGGAGGAGCTGGAATATCTGACCTTTCCGATCCTGGAGGAGACAGGGCTGGTGAGGCACCTCTTTACCACCAGGCTCGGCGGCGTCAGCGGGCAGGAATTTGCCACCATGAATTTCAGTGTTGACAGAGGGGACAGCGAGGGCAATGTGGCGTCTAACTATGAGCGGATCGCAGGTGTGCTGGGATGCAGCGTGAGTGATATGGTGGCTTCCCATCAGACCCACACCACAAATATCCGGAAGGTGACGTCTGCAGACAGGGGCAAGGGGATTGTCTGTCCCAGGGATTATGAGAACGTGGACGGGCTGATGACCAACGAGAGAGGGCTGGTCCTTGTTACCTATTACGCGGACTGTGTCCCTTTGTTTTTTGTGGATGTGAGAAACAGGGCGGTAGGTCTGGCGCACTCCGGCTGGAGGGGGACGGCTGCCGGGATGGGGCAGTGCATGGTGGATGCCATGAGGGAGAGCTATGGGACGCTGCCGGAGGACCTTCGCGTGGCAATCGGGCCGTCCATCTGCCGGGACTGCTATGAGGTAGGAGAGGACGTGGCGTCCGAATTTGACCGGGGTCTGGGGCATAATGAGGCTTTACAGCATGATGCAGTTATGCGTGGCAAAGAGGCTTTACAGTGTGATGCGGTTTTGCGGGGCAAAGAGGCTTTACAGTGTGACGCGGTTATGCGGGGTAAAGAGGCTTTACAGTGTGATGCGGTTCTGCGGGATAAGGAAGTTTTGCGGCATGGGGAAAATACGGAGCAGGCGCTGTCTTTTGGATCTGTGGTGACAAGAGGTGTACAGCCGGGAAAGTACCAGCTGGACCTGTGGCTTGCCAACAGGCTGGTGCTGGAGAGGGCAGGAGTATGCCGGGAGCATATCTCGCTGCCGGATATCTGCACCTGCCACAACAGTGCTTATCTGTTTTCCCACCGTGCCAGCAAAGGGAAACGGGGGACCATGGGGGCTTTCCTGGGTCTGGCGTAGGCGGAAAGCCCGGCAGGGAAACGGGTATCATGGGGGCTTTCCCGAGGCTGGCATAGGCGAGCCGGGATGAAATGCTTTTGGGAGGAAAAGTCTGGAAATCCGGAAACTGGAAATACTTAAAATAAGTGACTGTCCAAAGACGGGCACGGGGGTGTTGAAATGGCAAATATACTGGTCTGTGATGATGATAAGGAAATTGTGGACGCGATCGAGATCTATCTGAGCCAGGATGGATACCGGATCATAAAGGCATACGATGGTGAGCAGGCGATGGAGATCATGAAAAGAGAAGATATCCAGCTGCTGATCATAGATGTGATGATGCCCAGGCTGGACGGCATACGGGCTACTTTGAAGATTCGGGAGTACAGCAGCATCCCCATCATTATCCTGTCTGCAAAGTCCGAGGACACAGACAAGATCCTGGGGCTGAATATCGGCGCGGATGATTATATCACCAAGCCCTTTAACCCCCTGGAGCTGGCGGCAAGAGTGAAGTCCAACCTGCGCCGGTACACCTCCCTGGGGAGCCTGAACAAGGAAAATAAGGCAATCTATCAGGTGGGAGGGCTGGTGATCAACGACGACACCAAGCAGGTGACAGTGGATGACGAGCCGGTGAAAATGACCCCCATTGAGTACAACATCCTGCTGCTTCTGATGAAGAACCAGGGCAGGGTATTTTCTATTGACCAGATTTACGAGAATATCTGGAATGAGGATGCCATAGGCGCTGACAATACGGTGGCGGTCCATATCCGTCATATCCGGGAAAAGATTGAGATCAATCCCAAGGAACCCAGGTATCTGAAGGTCGTATGGGGCGTGGGATATAAGATTGACAAGCAATAGCGTAGGTATAAATATGAAAAGACCAACCTTGAAAAGGCTTTGCCTGAACCTGATCCAGCATATTATCGCCGCGGCAGCCCTGCTCATTGTTGCAGGGCTTTTGCTGAATTCTTATTTTACTGCGGAGACTCTGGAGGGTCCTAAGACCTATAAGATATTTCCGGCGGCTACGGGGCTGGAATTTGAAGAGTCAACGCTGTATCACGATTTGTTTTTAAACGCTGTTTCCGATATCCTGCAGCTGGCAGTCATCAAGGAGAACCTGGAGACGGAAGGCGAGCTGAATTTTACCAAAAAGATAGATGTGACGGCTTATGCGCGGCAGATAGGGGCGGACAAGGGATGTGCGGTCACTGTTGAGTACGAGCTGGACGATATCATCAAATGGGGAAAAAGCGGCGTGGACTATACCACCCGTGTGATGAGCCTGCAGGAGTTTGTCAATTATTTCGGCAGCTGCCTGTACCCTGAAAATTTTACCCTGGATGAATATGGGCAGCTTACCTTTGACGCCTTTTACCGGGTGGGAGGGGAAAGCGGTGAGGAGGCGCCCGATGAGGACAAAGAAGGCAACGGCGAGGATGGAGAAGATATTCCTGACCAGCTGATAGAGACCGGCAGCGGCAAAAGCATAGATGAATTGCAGAAGTTGTCGGATGAAATGGAGAAATACACCCAGGGACAGCTGGAGGATATGGTATTTTCGTATATTATGGAGGAAAATCTCAACGATATCGCCCTGTCCAGGGAAGATGACGGCGTGTTGATGGTGGCAGTCCCCATGCTGATGGCCAGGTACGCGGCTGTGGACGGGAGAAAGCACCTCACGAGCTATGTGGACAACTGGGTAGATTATATTTACCTGCAGAATAACCTGGCTGCTACGATCGAGATGCTTGCCGATAATTACCAGCAGTACCAGGTCTATAATGACGCCTATCAGGAGGCAAGCAACGTGAAGTATGTGGTGCGCATGATGACTGGCCAGGGGGCGTCTGGCTATACGTGTACAAATGTGCCGGAAATGCGGGATGTGGAGGATTATGTAGTCACGGACTTTTTTTCGGAGTACAGAAGATACCTGGTTTATTATCCGGACAAGCTTGTGTATGAGGGCAACACTGTCCTGAGAGAGGCGGAGATTGACGAGCTGATCAGGGGGAACAGCTATATCCATGCGGATACCATCCACATTTGGCTGGCGGTGGACACCGACTATGCGGTGGAAGGCGATATCTTTTATGAGGCAAATGCGGCCTATCAGAAGATCATCCCCAACGTGAACAATTTCTATGCAGCGATCGTATTTCTGGCTGCCATATGGCTGGTCCTCGGCGGCTACCTGACTGTGACAGCGGGTATGGCGCTGGATGAGAACGGGAAAAAGGTGTGGTATGTGAATGCCTTTGACCGCATCTGGACAGAAGCGTTTCTGGGGCTTCTGGCGCTCTTTGTGTACGGGATTGTCTTTGGGTATCAGATATTAATGGACATGGCGGCTACCACAGGGGAAGCACTTATGGATGCGTCCGGCATACAGGCCACAATGTTTTACCGTTACGGCGTGTATGCATTGTATGGTATGTACGTGAGTTTCAGCGTCGGGCTGTTCTGGTACAGCCTGGTGCGGCGCATCAGGGCGGGAAATCTCTGGGAAAACAGCATTCTGCGCCGGGTATGCAGGGAGCTGGGTGAATTCCTGAAGATGGTGCTGCGGCACAGGAATACGGTCGTCAGCATGCTGCTTCCCTACAATATATTCCTTTTTGTGAATTTGGTGGGGATCGTGGCAGTGTACAGGCTGTTGGAGGAGTATATTTCTCTGGCGCTGCTGATCGTGGCAGGCTTGGTGATGCTGGACGGAGCTGTAGGTGTGATCCTGTTCCGGCGGAATGCGGAGCAGACCGAAATCGTGGAGGGCATCACCAGGATCCGCGACGGTGAGGCGGATACCCAGCTGGATCTGGAGCATCTTCACGGTTCCAGCCGTGAGCTGGCGGACGCGGTAAACCATATCGGAGAGGGAATCCGCAAGGCGGTAAAGACCAGTATGCAGGATGAAAGGATGAAGACGGACTTAATTACAAACGTGTCACACGATATCAAGACTCCCCTTACCTCCATCATAAATTATGTGGATCTGTTAAAACGTCTGAAAATAGAGGAGGAACCGGCAAAGGGTTACATTGATATCTTAGACGGAAAGGCTCAGCGTCTGAAACAGCTCACAGACGACCTGGTGGAGGCGTCCAAGATTTCTTCCGGCAATATTGAGTTAAATCAGGAAAAGCTGAACCTGACAGAGCTGGTCAACCAGAGCATAGGAGAATTTTCCGAGAAGCTGGACGAAAGGAATCTCTCCCTGGTGTTTGAGACATGCGAAATCCCCGCCATGATCTTTGCGGACAGCCGCAGGATGTGGCGTGTGATGGAGAATCTGTTTAACAATATCGGGAAATATGCCATGGAGGGCACCAGAGTCTATATTGACATTTCCAATGAGGGAGGGCGTGTCAGCGCCACTGTGAAAAATATATCCAAGCAGAAGATGAGCGTTCGTCCGGAGGAGCTGACGGAGCGCTTTATCAGGGGGGATTCGTCCAGAAGCACCGAGGGAAGCGGGCTGGGGCTCTTTATCGCCCAGAGCCTTGTGCAGGCCCAGGGCGGAACCTTCGAGATCAGCCTCGACGGGGATTTGTTCAAGGTGAAGCTCTCTTTCCCGGAATATGCGGGAGGGTGACAGGGCGGCGGCCCGGCTTTCCACCGGGCTGCAGCGTCAATCAATTTCGCTGTCAAACATAAGAGTGCGGTTGTTGTACGCCTCCAGGATACCGTGAATCTTTTCCGTGGTGGCAAGGGTGTTTGACAGGGAGACATCATGGTTCATAAAATCAATAAGAGACGCGATAAACTTGCTCATGTCTGCCTCAATAAAGTAAGGGCGGCTGTAAAGCTCCGGGGGCAGGTAGGTCAGGTCCGTGGTGACGACCTTGTCGAAGTAATTTTTTTCGTAGGCCTGGTCAAACGCTTCCAGGCCGTCGGTGAAAAGCCCGAAGGTGCAGCAGATGAACACACGCCTTGCGTTCATTTTCTTGAGCTGTTTTGCCGTGTCCAGCATGCTCCCGCCGGAGGAGATCATGTCATCTATGATGATAATGTCTTTGCCGTCGATATTGTCTCCCAGGAATTCATGCGCCACAATGGGGTTTTTGCCGTTTACAATGGTGGAGTAATCCCTGCGCTTGTAGAACATGCCGGTATCTACGCCAAGGACGCTGGCAAAATAGATGGCGCGGTCCAGGGCGCCCTCGTCAGGGCTGATCACCAGCAGGTGGTCCTTGTCCACCAGCAGGTCATCCTCTGAGTTTAAGAGCGCCTTGATGAACTGATAGGGCGGCGTAAAGTTGTCAAAGCCGCTTAAGGGTGTGGAGTTCTGCACTCTGGGGTCATGTGCGTCAAAGGTGATGAAATTGCTGACGCCCATGTCCCGCAGTTCCTTTAAGGCATAGGCACAGTCCAGGGACTCCCTGCCGTTGCGCTTGTGCTGCCTGCCCTCGTAGAGGAAGGGCATGATGACGTTGATGCGGCGAGCCTTGCCGTTGCAGGCCGCGATGACGCGTTTTAAGTCCTGGTAATGGTCATCAGGGGACATGTGGTTGGTGTAGCCGTTCATCTGATAGGTGATGCTGTGGTTGCAGACATCCACCAGCAGGAAAAGATCCTTGCCGCGGATGCTTTCGCCGAATGCCGCCTTCGCCTCTCCGGTCCCGAAGCGGGGAGTGCTGAAATTGACCAGATAATTGTTCTCGATGTAGCCGTGGAAGGCTGGATCCTTCTTTACCCTTTCATTGTGGACGTTCTTTCTGAATTCCACAAGATAGTCGTTGATCCTGTGTCCCATATTTTCGGCGGAAGGCAGTGCGGCAATTTTCAGGGGCGCCACTGGCATGGCATTTTCAAGTTCGCGTAAATTAGGCATGATTACCTCCAATGGTCAAAAATGCAGATCATATATAACAGTCCAGACAAGGCAGCCGGACTGCTGCAGTCAAGTATACAGTTATTTTATAACATTTATGGTAGTGACACGTCAAGGGGATTCTTGTAAAATCAAAAACCCCGGGACAGGCTGCAGGGCTTTTGCCCCTCGCGGCATTGGCCGGGAGCCCGGAGAAGCAGACTCTCGGAAAGTCTACTTTCTTGGGCTTGTGACTCATTGCCCGCGGGAATCAAAGCTGCTGTCCGGTCGGTTACGCGGAATGGAGTGGACGGTAACAAATCAAAAGGAACAGGAAAGCAGGAGGGAAGAAAGATGCAGGATGACAGAACTTCACAATATAAGGGGCATATTTTGGCCCGGGTCCTTCCGGGGAGCATTGCGGAGGAAATGGAGATAGAACCGGGGGACAGGCTCCTTGCCATAGACGGCACGGAGATTGAAGATATTTTTGACTATCAGTTTCTGATCCAGGATACGTATATTGAGGTGCTGATCCAGAAACCTGACGGCGAACAGTGGCTTCTTAAGGTGGACAAGGAGTTTGACGAGGACCTGGGGCTGGAATTTGAGAACGGGCTCATGGACGAATACAGGCATTGCTGCAATAAGTGCATATTCTGCTTTATCGACCAGATGCCGCCGGGCATGAGGGATACGCTGTATTTCAAGGACGATGACTCCAGGCTTTCTTTCCTGCAGGGGAATTATGTCACCCTGACCAATATGTCCGACCATGACATTGACAGGATATGCCGTTACCGGCTGTCCCCCATCAACATTTCCTTTCACACAATGAACCCCGAACTGCGCTGCAAGATGCTGAACAACCGGTTCGCGGGAGAAGCCCTGAAAAAGGTGGAGGTATTATATGAGGCGGATATTCACATGAATGGGCAGATTGTGCTCTGTAAGGGCGTAAATGACGGTCATGAGCTGGAATTCAGCATAGAACAGCTCATGAAATACATTCCTGTGCTGGAGAGCGTGTCCGTGGTGCCGGTGGGGCTGACCAGATACCGGGAAGGGCTCTGTTCCCTGGAAAGCTTTCAGAGGGAGGACGCCGGGGAAGTCATCGACTTAATTGAAAGCTTCCAGAAAAGGTGTTATGACCGATACGGCATTCATTTCATACATGCCAGTGATGAGTGGTACATCCTGGCGGACAGGGAGGTGCCGGAGGAGGAGCGTTATGACGGCTATCTCCAGCTGGAAAACGGCGTGGGCATGCTGCGGCTGCTGCTGAATGAATTTGAAGATGCCATGAGAATAAAAAGGAGGGAGCGGTCCTTTCCGGACCGGGAACCGGAGGGCGAGATGGCAATCGCCACAGGGCGCCTTGCCTGTCCCTATATCAAAAAGATGGCGGAGCGGATGATGGAGGCATTTCCCAACCTGCTCATCCATGTGTACCCCATAACAAATTACTTCTTTGGGGAGCAGATCACCGTATCCGGACTGATCACGGGACAGGATCTGATGGAGCAGCTTAAAGGGAAGCCCCTGGGAAGCAGAGTGCTTCTGCCGGAGAATATCCTGCGCAGCGGCGAGGATGTCTTTTTGGACGACTTTCATGTGTCAGAGCTGGAAAGGGCTTTACAAGTTCCGATTAATATAGTAAAATCAAGCGGATATGACTTTGTGGAGGCGGTTCTGGCATAGCCGGAAGGCGGGACTTATGACAGCCTCGGAACGGAAAGACCCCCGGGAGGATTTTCAGATGCGCCGTATGCAGCTGAAAATTCTCCCCCCAAAGGGGGTCTGAAGTGCAGAGGCGGAACTTATTATGGAGAATGAGTATGGCGAAGAAATCAATCAGGCCTGTAGTTGCCGTGGTGGGAAGGCCCAATGTTGGAAAGTCGACCCTGTTCAACGCGCTGGCAGGCGAGAGGATATCAATTGTGGAAGACACTCCGGGCATTACCAGGGACAGGATCTATGCGGATGTCACATGGCTGGACAAGACCTTTACGCTTATAGACACAGGAGGCATTGAGCCGGACAGCAGCGACATTATCCTGTCACAGATGCGGGAGCAGGCGCAGATAGCGATAGACACGGCGGATGTCATCATATTCCTTGCGGATGTGAAGCAGGGCCTGACGGATGCGGATTCCAAGGTGGCGGACATGCTGCGGCGTTCCCGCAAGCCGGTGGTGCTGGTGGTCAACAAGGTTGACAGCTTTGAGAAATATATGGCGGATGTCTATGAATTTTATAATCTGGGCATAGGGGATCCGCATCCCATATCTGCTGCCAATAAGATGGGGCTTGGGGATATGCTGGAAGAGGTTACATCCCGCTTCCCGGACTGCCCGGAGGGGGAGGAAGAGGACGACAGGACGAGGGTTGCCATTGTGGGCAAGCCAAACGTGGGCAAATCATCCCTGATCAATAAGCTGTTGGGCGAGAACCGCCTGATCGTGTCCGATATCGCCGGCACCACAAGGGACGCCGTGGATACGGAGATCACTTATAAGGACAAGGAATATGTGTTCATAGACACTGCAGGTCTGCGCCGTAAGAATAAGGTGAAGGAAAATCTGGAGCGGTATATGATCGTGCGCACCGTCAGCGCTGTGGAGAGGGCTGAGGTGGTGGTGCTGGTGATCGACGCGGTGGAGGGCGTCACCGAGCAGGATGCCAAGATAGCGGGCATTGCCCATGACCGAGGCAAGGCGGTGATTATCGCGGTCAACAAGTGGGACGCGGTGGAAAAGGATGACAAGACCATTTACAAGGTGACGGATAAGATCAGGAACACGCTCTCCTACATGCCTTATGCAGAAATCCTGTTTATCTCCGCACAGACAGGGCAGAGGTTAAACAAGCTCTTTGAGATTATCGAGGTTGTCAGCGAGAATCACGCCATGAGAGTGGCTACAGGCGTGCTGAATGAGATCATGGCGGAGGCTGTGGCGATGCACCAGCCGCCTGCTGACAAGGGCAAGCGCCTGCGGCTGTACTATATCACACAGGTGTCCGTGAAGCCGCCGACTTTTGTCATTTTTGTCAATGACAAGAAGCTGATGCATTTCTCTTATACCAGATATATTGAGAATCAGATACGGGAAACCTTTGGCTTTAAGGGGACGCCCCTGAAATTTATCATCAGGGAGCGCAGTGAGAAAGGCAGTACCAAAGAATAAATGAGCTGAGGCATTCCTATGGAAGGAGGGCATTCCATGGAAGAAGTGCATTCCAGGAAGCCAAGGCATCATGATAAAAGGAGTGGCAGACTTTATGATTAGGGTGATCTGTTTACTGATTGGCTATTGTTTCGGGCTGTTTCAGACCGCATATTTTTATGGAAAGGCACATGGGATCGACATCAGGCAGTATGGGAGCGGCAACTCGGGGACTACCAACGCGCTGCGGGTACTTGGCACCAAGGCAGGTCTGATTGTCTTTGCCGGGGACTGCCTGAAATGTATGGCGGCGGTCTGGCTGGTGCGGCTGATATTTGGGCGTGAGTATCATACTATCATCTATCTGCTCTGCCTTTACACCGGCGCGGGGGCGATTCTGGGGCATAATTATCCTTTTTACATGGGTTTTAAGGGCGGCAAGGGAATAGCTGCCACGGCGGGCATGGTTCTGTCCTTTCACCCCTATTTTATCGTCACAGGCGTACTTTTGTTCTTCGGGACCTTTTTTACCACGCATTTTGTCTCGCTGGGTTCCCTGCTGGTGTATGCGGGGCTTATGATCCAGCTTGTCATCAGCGGGCAGGCGGGGCTTTTCGCGGAGATGACCCAGGGGCAGCTCATTGAGATGTATGTGCTCTTTGGCGCCCTGACGGCGCTGGCTTTCTGGAAGCACAGGCAGAACATTGTCCGCCTGCTGCATGGAAACGAGCGGAAGACATACCTTTTCAAGAAAAATAAGCTGGATGCGGACGGGAAAGCAGGCGGGGAAAAAGGCGGTGATTCCCGGAAAGACGTGTGAGAATACAGGGGAATTTGCAGGAGAGTGTGTGAGAACACAGGGAAATCTGCAGGAGAGAGCGTGGGAACACAGGGGAAATCTGCGGGAGAGAGTTGTGGGAAGGTGTGGCGGCGATTCTCGGGAAAGAAGGAAAGAGAATAAAAATGACAGCAGCGCGGGCTGCGGAAAAGAGGCGTGATAATGGCTAAAGTGTGCGTTATCGGCGGGGGAAGCTGGGGGATTGCCCTGGCGTCCCTGCTGCATAAGAACGGGCATGAGATCACTGTGTGGTCGGCGCATGAAGCGAAGATCCGGATGCTTCAGGAGAGGCATGAGACAGAGCAGCTGCCTGGTGTGAAGCTGCCTGAGAATGCGGTCTTTACCACGGACGAGAGGGAGGCTGTGGAAGGGAAGGATCTGCTGGTGATGGCGGTGGCAAGTTCCTACACCCGGGAGACAGCCCACCGGATGAGCCGTTTCGTGGCGTCCGGCCAGAAGATGCTGAATGTGGCGAAGGGGATTGAGGAGCATACCATGATGACTCTGTCCGAGATCATTGAGCAGGAGATTCCCCAGGGGGACGTGGCGGTCATGTCGGGGCCTTCCCATGCGGAGGAGGTTGGACGGGGGATTCCCACGACCATCGTGGTAGGGGCGAAGACCAGGGCTACGGCTGAATATATCCAGAATCTGTTTATGAATGAGGCATTCCGGGTCTACATCAGCCCGGATGTGTTGGGCATAGAGCTGGGAGGCGCATTGAAAAACGTGGTGGCGCTGGCGGCGGGCATTGCGGACGGGCTTGGCTACGGGGACAATACCAAGGCGGCGCTGATCACCAGGGGCATCACGGAGATCGCCAGACTGGGGACAGCCATGGGCGGCAGGTTTGAAACCTTCTGCGGGCTGACAGGGATCGGCGACCTGATTGTCACCTGTGCCAGCATGCATTCCAGGAACCGCCGCGCGGGTATCCTGATCGGCCAGGGCAAGACCTGTGAGGAAGCAATGGCTGAGGTGAAGATGGTGGTGGAGGGAGTGCATTCCGCAAAGGCGGCAATGGAGCTTGCTGTAAAATATGATGTGCAGCTGCCCATTATTGAGCAGGTAAACCATATCCTTTTTGAGGGAAAGAGCGCGGCGCAGGCAGTGAAGGAGCTGATGCTGCGGGACAAGAAGATCGAAGTGCCGGCATTTCCGTGGGCGGAGGAGCAGGAAGATAAGTAAGAAAAAACTGCGGGGTTATGTAAAATAGCCCCGCAGCTTTCGATTGTTCCTTTTCCAAAAAAATTACTCCAATTCCATTTTATAATATTTAGCCTGAAAGATTTGGCTTCCATCAAATTTTGAGTATTCGCCGTAGTGGTCAAATTTTAGTCCGCATTTCTCCAAAACTTTTCCTGAACGCGGATTATCTACCGCATGATCTGCACAAAATTTTTTTATACCCAGCTTTTTATGCGCAAAGTCCATAATCGCCTTCATTGCTTCGGTACAATACCCCTTGTGCCAGTAATCATAATGCAGGTTATAGCCTATATTCCAATAACCTTTCATCTGTGCATGGGGACCTATGCTCCCTGACCCAATTACCTGGTTCGTTTCCTTCAGGACAAACGCCCAATGCCATTCTGTTTCGTCTGTTAGTGTCGATTGAATCCATTGGATGGTTTGACGGATATCCGTCATTATGGGATTTGGCATGAACTGATTTACCCTTTCATCACTTGCCCAGCCAAAACAATCTTTTGCATCATTCAGGGTAATAGGACGCAAAATTAACCTATCCGTTTCTATAACCGGCTCTTTGCTCATTGTCAGCTCCTCCAAAACTACCTGTAGATGGCATCCATGATTTCCGCCGCCATTTTGGGCTTGTTCATAGTGTAGATATGTATGTCGTCAACACCGTTCTCCTGCAGGTCCCGGATCTGGCGGATGGCGTAGTCAATGCCTGCCCTGCGCATATCCTCCGGGCTGTCGGCGTAGAGCGCGAACAGGTCGGAGAGCGCCTTGGGGACACTGGAGCCGGACAGGGAGACGGTGGTGCCGATCTGCTTGGCGGTGGTGATGGGCATGATCCCGGCGCAGACAGGGACTGTGATCCCTTTCTTCGCAGCCTTTTCCAGGAAAGTATAATAATAATCGTTGTCAAAAAACAGCTGGCTGATAAAAAATTCCGCTCCGGCGTCCTGCTTTAATTTCAGGTTTTTCAGGTCAGCCTCCATGCTGAACGCCTCATAATGTTTTTCGGGATAGCAGGCGCCTGAGATGTGCAGGCCGGTGTTTTCTTTCAGGAAAGCCATCATATCGCTGGCATGTTCAAAATCCCTTGCGTGGAACTGTTCGTCGGTCATGTCTTTCGGACGGTCACCCCGTAGGGCCAGCACATGCTGTACATGGTTCTCACTTAAGGCGCGGGCAACCTGGAGCAGGTCTTCCCGCTTGCTGCCCACGCAGGTCATGTGCGCCATGGCGTCGATGCCAAGCTTATTCTGGATGTAGGACGCGATCTCCACGGTCTTGAAGGAACGGCTGCCCCCGGCGCCGTAGGTGACGCTGATAAAATCGGGCTTCAGTTTGCCTAAGGCGTCCAGCACCTCAAAGGCAGCTTCAAATTCTCCGTCCTTTTTGGGAGGAAATACTTCAAAGGAGATGGTTCGTTTTTTTTCAAATATGTTCTGCAGCATTTTTTGATCCTCTTTTTCTTAATTAGTGTGGTACATGCAAATTTTGCAAAATTATACAGGAATACAATTTTGACTTCCCGGAGCCGTAGGGCTGAACCAAATTGCCGTGAATGGAGCGAACAGTGGCAACGGATACGTTTGTACCGGATTGTTATAGTTTTTGCTTGATTTTACAACAGGAATATCGTAACATGAATGTAAACGAATTTCAAGGGAAAGGTGTGTAAGATATGGAACAACAGGCATTTCAGGGAACAGGGGAATATGTGGCGGGCGAGGAGCTGATGGCGAGCGTGAATATTGCCATCGCGTTAAAGAAGCCTCTTTTGATAAAGGGAGAGCCCGGGACGGGCAAGACCATGCTGGCGGAGGCTGTAGCCAAGTCCCTGGGTAAGAAGCTGATCATATGGAACATCAAATCCACCACCAAGGCTCAGGAAGGGCTGTACGTCTATGATACCATCCAGCGCCTTTATGACGGACAGTTCGGCGAGGAGGGAGTGGACGATATCTCCCGTTATATCAAGCTGGGTAAGCTGGGCGAGGCCTTTGACAGCGAGGAGCAGGTGGTGCTTCTGATCGACGAGATCGACAAGGCGGATCTGGAGTTCCCCAACGACCTTCTGTGGGAGCTGGACCAGATGGAATTTTATATCAATGAGACAAAGCGTACGGTCAGGGCAAAGCAGCGCCCCATTGTGATCATTACTTCCAATGCGGAGAAGGAACTGCCGGATGCCTTCCTGCGCCGCTGTATTTTCCATTATATCGACTTCCCCGATAAGGAGCTGATGGAGGAGATCGTCAGAGTGCATTTCCCCAATGTGGAGGAAAACCTGCTACAGAACGCCATGGAGGTATTCTACAACATCCGCAGCCTTCGGGATATCCGCAAGAAGCCCAGCACATCGGAGCTGATCGACTGGATCAACGCGCTGCAGGTGGGCGGGATCTCTGCAGATACCATCAGGGCGAAGCTGCCCTTTGTGGGAGTCGTGGTGAAAAAGGACGAGGATCTGGAGCTGGTGCGGAAGGAAAAGGGAAATATGTGATGTTTACAAATTTTTTTGAAAATCTGCGGGAAAAGGGGCTCCATGTCACCCTGGGCGAATTCCTGACCCTCCAGGAGGCGCTGGACAAGGGGCTGTGCGGCAGTTCCCTGACACAGTTTTATTATGTGGCGCGGATGATCCTGGTAAAGAGTGAGACGGATTTTGACAAATTTGACATGGCGTTTGAGGAGTGCTTTAAGCCTGCCCGGAAAGAAACCGAGGTGGGAAAGGAGATGCTGCGCTGGCTGGACAAGTCCGACATGCTGGAGCTTGCCCATGAGGAGGCGCGCGCCCACTTGAACCAGGTGGAGGATATCCAGGTGGACAAGGAGCAGGTGGAGGAGACTTTCAAGCAGCGCCTGCGGGACCAGAACGAGGAACACAACGGCGGGAGCTTCTGGATCGGTACCATGGGCAAGACCTCCTTTGGCAACATGGGGGGCAATGTAGGAGGCGTCCGCGTAGGGGGCCAGACCGGCTATCAGTCCGCCTTCTCCGTGGTTGGGGCGAGAAAATACAGGGATTTCAGGGACGACAGGGTCCTGGACAACAGGCAGTTCCAGCTTGCCTTCCGCAAGCTGCGGCAGTTTTCCAGCAGGCTGGATATTCCGGAGACGGAGCTTGACATCGACGGCACGGTCAACAAGACCTGTAACAATGGCGGCTGTCTGCAGATCGTCATGCAGAAGCCCCGGAAAAATGCGGTGAAACTCCTGCTTCTCATGGACTCCGGCGGGACCATGATACCGTTCAGCAGCCTGTTAAATGACCTGTTCCAGGCGGTGCATAAATCCAACCATTACAAGGATGTGAAGACCTATTATTTCCACAACTGCATCTACAGCAAGCTCTACAAGACCCCGGAGTGCGAGAACGGGGACTGGATCGACACGGAGTGGATGTTCCGTAATGTGGACAGTGATTATAAGGTGATCATTGTGGGCGATGCTGCCATGGCTCCCGAGGAGCTGTATTCGGACACCGGCAATTACAGAGGGCCAAACGGCGGCCTGTCCGGCTATGAGTGGCTGAAGCTTGTGAAGCGGAATTACAAAAAGGTGGTATGGCTCAACCCCAAGATGGCGCCGGGGCGCGCGCCCTGGCGGGAGGCGGAGACGGCGGTGAAGGAGCTTTTTCCCATGTATAAGCTGACGGTGGACGGTTTGAACCAGGCTATGATCAAGCTGATGGTGAATAAGTAGGGCGCGTCAGCTCGCTGACGGTGGACGGTTTGAACCAGGCTATGATTAAGCTGATGGTGAACAGGTAAGGAGCGTCAGTCTGCCCGGATTGTCAAAAAATTCCAGGCGGACTTAGATTTTTTTGGGCAGGTAAAGGGTTGATTTACGTAAATAAAAATGTTATACTGTTCTGGAAAGCGGGGTATGAAAAGTGTTCTTAAATATTCCGCTTTTAGAAAATTTTTATTTACGGAGGATTTATGTCCGTTTTGCCAGACGGTTCATAAATAAATAAAAAAGACAGGAGGACAATATGAAACTGAAAAATCTATTCAAAAAAGTCCTTTGCTTCGGCATGGCGGCAGCGCTTTCCTTTGGGGTGGTGCCGGCGACGACAGCTTCTGCTGCGGAATATCCTGCGGTGGACATGTTCGCGCATGTCAAGGCAATGGGCGGGGATGCGGCATTTAAGGGCGTGCATGGGACACTGGACAGCAGCAAGTATGCAGGTGTGTCTCACAGCTTTACAAATGCGTATCTTGATCAGATGATCTCCCTGACACCGAATGGTGGGGAAGCGTTTGATTTTGAAGGCAAGACCTATTATTTTGACTTCTCATCAATCGAAGGGTTTATCCAGATATGCAACAGCCAGCTGATGACCTGCAGCATACAGTTCATGCTTATGTGGGACGGAAGCCCTGATAAGGCGTACCTGGTGGATCCGGATGCAAGGGTTGTGAACCCCACTCCGGCAGTGGCATCCCATAAGATGTATGCGTTGGATGTTGCCGGCGAAGGCAGGCAGGCATTCCGCGCTTTCTGGAGGGCGCTGATGCAGTGGTGTGCCAACAAGGGTTATCACATTGACCAGATTATCCTGGGCAATGAGGTAAACGCACCCAATACCTGGAACTATTTCGGAACTACGGATGCCAATACCTGCACACAGAAGTATGCAATTTCTTTCCTTGACATGTATCAGGCAGTCAGGGAGTACAGCAGTGTTACAAGATGCAGCGTCTGCCTTGACCACAGCTGGAACTGGAACGAGAACGGGGCGATGATCTCCACAAAGACCTTCCTGGACAATTTCCACACAAAGGTAACTGCCCTCAACAGCGGCAATCCTGTGGATTGGTGCCTTGCCATGCATATCTGGCCCGCAAGGCTTGACCATCCTGCAATCTGGACTCCCTGGAACGGTCTGAAGCTCGCTACCAACGCTGCCAATACGTTTTATGTGGATGGGACCAACCTGAACGTCATGACAGATTACATCAAGAATAATTTCGGCGCTCAGCACCGCATCATGATGACGGAGCAGGGCTTTGTATCCACACAGGGCGAGCAGATCCAGGCGGCAAGTATTGCTTATACATACTATGCATGTCTGTACAACGATATGGTGGACAGCTTCCTTATCTTTGATGAGAACGGCGACGGCATGGCTGCAGCGCTGACACCTCTTGCAAACGAAGTATACACCAAGATCGGCAACGGAAACGCGGCAGATCAGCAGTGGATTGCAGATGTCTGCCTGCCTGTTATCGGTGTGAAATCCTGGGCACAGATCATCCCTAATTTTGGTGTTTCTACCGGCCCTGCGCCTGTAGCACCTGCAACCCCTGCGCCTGCGACACCCGCACCGGTAGTACCTGTTGATCCTACAGTACCTGCAACACCGGATCCGGCAACACCTCCTACAACTGTGATAACTGTAGGCGGCGCGCTGAAGGGGATTTTTGACGAGCATTATTATGCAGACAACAATCCTGACCTGAAGGCTGTCTTCAACTATGATAAAGAAGCTCTGTGGAATCATTTTGTGAATAATGGCCTGAAGGAAGGCCGTGTCATGAACAGCAGGCTTGATGTTGTAAAATACAGGAATACATATGCAGACCTGAATGCCGCTTTTGGCGACAATTGGGATGCTTATGTGGAGCATTTCCTGACTTGTGGTGAGAAGGAAGGAAGAAGTTCCGGAATGGCAAACTAAGGCAGGAGCATACAGCAGACTAAGACTCTATGTGGGGGCGGAAGCTTTCACACAGAGTCTTTTTTGCGTGTCCGTATACGACAGCCCGCTATGCGCCCTTCATTCGGCAGATTATCTGTGAGATAATTTAATCTCCCACAAACTGTGTCCCACATCTGGCAGAAAGCATTTTTCAAACACGTCTGAGAAAGGGGCTGCCGGAACCGGTATCCTGCGGTATGGAAATAGATGTAAAATGAAAAATAAAAGTGGACGAAGTTTCAGAAAAAGTGTATGATAAAAGATACGTAACAAAAGACATGGGAAAAATATTTCCAGGTGGATGCACAATTTAGAAAAAGAGGTTGAAAGACAAAATGAGGTTCAAAAAAGGATGGAAAAGAGTAATATGCTTTTGCGTGGCAGTGTTGTCTGCGCTGGTGCTGCCGTTTGGTACGGCTCTGGCGGAAGGGTATCCGACAATAGATATGTTCGAGCAGGTCAGGAGAGTCAACGGAAACAGTGCGTTCAGAGGCGTGCATGGAACATTTGACAGCAATAAGTATGCCTATACTGATTCCACCGGTTATCATGGCGTCTCACATACGTTTGCAAATATGTTCCTGGATGAGCTGATCTTTCTGGAGCCTGCAGACGGCACGGAGGCTTTTGAGTTTGAGGGAAAGACCTATCATTTCAAATTTTCCAAGATGGAGGAGTTCATAAAGCTGTGCAATCAGCAGGAGATGACCTGCAACATACAGTTTATGCTCAGGTGGGACGGCAAGCCGGAAAAGGAATACCTGGTGGATCCTCAGGCCAGGGTAGTGAATCCAAATCCCAATGTGGCTGAACACAGGATGTATGCCCTTGACGTATCCGGGGAAGGCAGGCAGGCGTACCGCGCCTTCTGGAGGGGATTGATGGAGTGGTGTGCCAGAAACGACTGCCACATTGACCATCTGATCCTGGGAAACGAGGTGAATGCGCCGGATACATGGTATTATTTCGGCACCCTGGACGTGGATGTCTGTACGGAGAAATATGCCAGGGCGTATCTGGACCTGTACGAGGCTGTCAGAGAGTACAGCGAGATCCCAAGGTGCAGCATCTGTCTTGACCACAGCTGGAACTGGAATGAAAACGGCGCCATGATTTCCACGAGAATTTTTTTGGACAATTTCCACGCAAAGGTGACTGAGCTAAATGAAGGAAACCCCGTGGACTGGTGTCTTGCAATGCATATTTGGCCCTCAAGGCTCAACCACCCTGCGATCTGGCAGCCCTGGGGCGGTTATCAGCTGGCCTCGGACAGTCTTGACACTTATTTTGTGGATGGCAGCAACCTGCATATCCTGACGGATTATATCCGGGACAACTTTGGTTCCCAGCATCGCATTATGATGACAGAGCAGGGCTTTGTCCAGGATGAGGGGGAGCAGGTCCAGGCAGCCAGTATTGCTTATACATATTATGCCTGTATGTTCGACCCCATGGTAGACAGTTTCCTGATTTTTGATGTCAATGGCGACGGCATGACAGCCGAGCTGCTGCCCCTTGCCAGAGAGGTATATACCAGGATCAGCAGTGTCGATGAGGCTGACAGGAAGTGGATTGCAGATACCTGTCTGCCTGTTATCGGAGCCACTTCCTGGGAGCAGATCGTCCCCAACTTCGGTGCGGCGACCCCGACCCCGATACCCACTCCGGAGCCGACGCCCGAGCCAACCCCGGAACCTACTCCGGAACCAACCCCGGTTCCCACGGCAGCGCCCACTGTGGTGCCGGATAATCTGGATGCATCCGGCAGTGCTGTTGGCGGTGAAGGCGGTATCTCTTTGGTGGTGATCATCGTGGGAGTGGCAGTTGCAGCCAGTGCAGGGATTGGCGGGGCGGCATTTGCAGTCAACAGGGTCATGCGGAGGAGAAGATAGGGAAAACGGATTTAAGACAGAATTTGGATCATGGACATTATATACAAATGGTGGAGGGGTAAAATATATTTTTTTCACAAAGATTTAACATTCAAGAAAAAATTGTTCAATAACCTGTCAGGATGATGTATACTATACAGGGAGGTTTCGGCCTAATAACAGGGGAAATCGCCATATAGGTATTAAAGGCACTAAAAAGATACTCAAAAGACGTACAAAAAGCAGAAAGGATTATGTACCATGAAAAAGAAAAAAGGGTTAAACATTAAACTATTGATACTGACTTTGCTGCCCGCTTTTTTGGTCGGGGTGATATCTTTTTTGATCAGTGTCGGGAAAATGCGTTCCGGCATGGAGGAGCTGTCGAAGCTTAGGGTGGAGAATATTTGTAACGCGCTGAGAGAGGCATATGAGGAGATGTATCCGGGAGACTGGAAGTTTGACGGCACCGATTTTACCAAGGGCGGCGGGAATCTGTATGATACCTATGATATGCTGGACAAGATAAGTGAGGAAGACGATATACAGATTACTATTTTCTACGGTGATACCCGTGTCATGACCACCGTGCGCAGCAGCAACGGTGAGCGGTTCGTGAACACTCAGGCGGGCGAGAAGGTCATCAATGAGACTCTGCGCGGCGGAAAGGGATATTTCAGTCCTGATACAATCATTAACGGCACAAAATATTTTTCTTATTACATACCTCTGGCTAACAGCGATGGTTCCATAGCGGGCATGCTCTTTGTGGGCGTACCCAGCAGGAATGTCAATATGGCAATGAATGAGGCGTCCTTCTTTGTATTGGGGACGACGGCAGTCCTGTTGATCGCCACCTGTATCATTGTTATGGTCATTGCGTTGAACCTGATCAAAACCATTAAGAGTTGCGT
>CAOKQK010000051.1 GCA_948470905.1 uncultured Lachnospiraceae bacterium
AAAGGAACATCAGAAGCCGTATAAAATAGGGCTTAGAGATTCCGAGAGTCTATAGGATAATAAAGGGAGGAATAGGGAAATGAAAAAGAAATTATTAATAATTTTAGTATTATCCATGTTGGCATTTGGTGCCGTGGCATGCACGGATGCGGAGGGAAATGAATCTCAAGGCACGATCCGTGATATGGAATCTTCTGGAGAACCGGAGAATAATAAAGAGGAAGACAATCCAAAAACAGAAAGCAACGAAGAAAAGCCCAAAGTTGAAGAGGAGCAAAAAGAAAGTGCAGTTGGAAATCAGGCAGAAGAATTTCAAGAGATAACAGCTGTTGACAATGAACAATGTAGCATAAAGATTACCGGGATAGACCCGGACAATATGTGGGGGTATGCTGTAAAGACTGTATTAGAAAACAAGTCAAGTGATAAAGAATATATGTATTCCGTCGAAAGCGCATCTGTTAATGGCGTTCAAATAGACCCGTTTTTTGCGTCGACCGTATCTGCTGGAAAGAAATCAAATGAAAGCGTAAGCTTTTCTGATTCTTCATTTGAAGGAATTGAAATTGGAAACTTTACGGATATAGAGATCACGTTCAGGGTTTATGATAATGATGACTGGATGGCAGATAATGTTGCCCATGAAACTATTCACATATATCCGAATGGAGAAGAAAACATTACATTATATTCAAGGGCGCCGCAGAAGAATGACATTGTGATTGCGGATAATGAAAATGTCAAAGTAACTGTTATTGGATATGAGAAAGATGACATATGGGGGTATAACGTAAAAGTGTTCCTGGAAAACAAGACAGATCAGGAAGTAATGTTTTCCATAGATGAAGCTTCTGTCAATGGATACATGGCAGATCCCTTTTATGCGCAGAGCGTTATTCCGGGCAAATGCGCTTTTGGATTTATTGAATGGGACAGTATTACTCTTGAAGAAAATGGAGTTAAAGAGGTTGAGGAAATAGAATTTGTCTTAAAGGCATATGATAGCAATAGTTTCAGTACGGATTTTTTCAGCGAAAAGATAAAGTTGAACCCGAAGCAGTAGAGATCAAGACCAATGCGTAATTACAGCTAAATATTGAGAATGGGGCAGCAGAGCAATCTACTGCCTTATTTTGAATGGAGGATAAAACTTACACATTTTACTTGACAAACCCTTTGCCTGAATCCGGTAACTGCCCGTCCGCCTGCCGCCCTTTTCACAATCATGATTTACAGACAATGTTTATTCTGCTATACTTCAGATAGTAGATTGTCCACGGGTGCATATACCGGACCGGCTAAACCGATTGCTGCTTACATAACAGCCCTCGCTGCCACCGAAAGCTAAAATATTATGAAAATAGCATACAGTGATATTGATATCCATTTTACCATTGACGGCGTCCCTATCCAGTCAACCAATATTGTGTTTGAAGAACTCACCACGGCGATCCCTGCCCACAGCCACGGCAGCGGCTGCTATGAGATCCATTATATCAGCGCCGGGCAGGGAGACTTGCTTGCGGACGGACAGCATTATGACATTATCCCCAATACCCTTTATGTCACAGGCCCCCATGTGGAACACGCCCAGTTCTCATTCTCCTGCTCCCCCATGCAGGAGCATTGTATCTGTCTGCAGGTCAAAAAACCAAAGGGCAGGGCACTGTCTCCGCTGATGGATGCTTTCTGCTCCACTCCCTTCTGGCTGGGGCAGGACACGCAGGATGTTTTCACTCTGATGAAGCAGCTGTTCTCGGAACTCAGCCACCATCCCATCGGGTATCAAGACCAGATAACGCTTCTGCTGTCCCAGCTTGTAATATACATGGTCCGTAACTATCAGCAGGCTGCAGGCACACCATTCCAGACCGCCAGGCAGCATACTCCCGATGCCAATCCGATCACTCACAAGTCCATTATCATAGAGAAATACTTTCTGTTTGAATATCAGAACCTTTCGCTGAAGGAACTGGCGAGACGGCTTTCTCTAAGCCCCCGCCAGACCCAGCGGCTGCTGATGACCTGCTACAACAAAACATTTCAGGAAAAAAAGGCTGAAGCCCGTATGTCGGCCGCTGCCATTCTCCTGGGAGACAAAAATCTCTCTATTTCTTCTGTGGCTGACGCGCTGGGCTACGCCACGCTGGAACAGTTTTCCACCGCCTTTCGCAAGTATTACGGAAAAAGCCCCAGAGAATACCGCAAGGCCATGCCGGAGACACAATAAGCCTCTATTCCCGCAGCGCCGTCCCCTGCACCATGTGAAAAGGGCTGCCGCAGCAGCCCCCTCTTGCATTCCGTAAAATTTCTCCGCAGCTGTTACACCACGCCCTTCTGCAGCATAATATTTGCATACAGAGCTGATTCCCCGGTGGCAATCACCGCGTATGCAGTTCCTGCCTCGTCATAAAAAGCAAATCTCTCCAAATACCCTATGGCATCAGCTCCTCTTTTGTCCTCCGCCCCGATGCAGGCTTCGTATTCCTTCCAGATAGGTGTCTCCACCTGATCCCCGGGCACGACCTCCATCAAACGGACCGGCTTCTCCACATAGGTATCCAACGGGAAAAGCTGCAGGATTGCCTTTAACACCTCCGTACACCCGTGACCGTCCATACGGATCACCTTCACGTTCTTTCCCACACTCTCAGAGGGAAAATTGCCGTCCGCGATCACGATACGGTCGCCATGCCCCATCTCGCACAAAACCTTCAGCAGTTCCGGCGGCAGGATTTTGGGAATTCCTTTTAACATATGTCCACACCTCCTATACTTTACAAGAGGGGCGTAATGCCCCTCCTGTCACATGATAACCATCCATTCTTTACAACCGGATCCCGGTCTGTGAAAACAACCTGCATTCACACCCTGTACATGGGCCCGTAAGCGGCGCAGGCCCGGAAATCCTGCCCCTCTTTGTCCATGCCGAAAGCATTGAAAGATGCGGGTCTGAAAATCTTATCCTCAGGAACATTGTGCATGCTCACGGGAATCCTCAGCATGGAACACATGGTGATCAGGTCTGCACCGATGTGCCCGTAGCTGATGGCGCCGTGATTTGCGCCCCAGTTGTTCATCACATCGTAGGCAGATTTGAAAGGGCCTTCCTTGCCATTGCACCTGGGTGCGAACCATGTGCAGGGCCATGTATAATCCGTGCGCTTCCACAGTACATCCGTCACTTCATCAGGCAGCTTGACCGTCCAGCCCTCCGCGATCTGCAGCATGGGTCCCAGCCCCTTGACAAGGTTCAGCCGGATCATGGTAACGGGCATCTGGGCCTCTGTGACAAACCTGGAGGAGAAGCCGCCGCCCCGGAAATAGCCGAAGTCCGCCGCGTTCCATGTGGTCGCCTGCAGGATGGCTTCCATGTCCTTTTCCGTCACATCATACCACTCTTTCATCACCGGATTGCCGTCCCCGTCAACAGCCTTGCCGCAGGCATCGAGGCATGCCGCCCCGGAGTTGATCAGATGGATAAAGCCGCCGCAGTCCTTTGCCACGCCTTCCAGCTCATAGCCCGCCGCCTTTTTCACGGCGTCCGCGCTCCAGTAGGTGCGCACATCCGCAAAAATCTGCGCGCGGTTGGTCAGAAGCTTCATAAACATCATGCCCAGGCCGTTCAATACGTCATTTTCCGTTGCCAGCACATAAGGTTCACGGGCACCGTTCCAGTCAAAGGAACTGTTGAGAAGCGCCTCCGCGAAATCGCCGTTGGGATAAAAGTCCGTCCACTGGCGCTGACCCTGAAAGCCCGCTGCCAATGCGTTGTGGCCGCACATCTCCTCCTCACGTCCCTTGGGAAGGTTGGGATTGCCGTTCATCAGATCCTTGATGATGCACATCATCTTTACCACAAATTTCCAGTCTTCTTCCTTCTGTTCGGGAGTCTTCTGCACCTCGGAGGGATTCTTGTCAAAGCCTTCCCTGCAGTGCTCCCTGGTCCATTTATATGCCTTCTGGAATTCCTCCTCGTCATAGATACCCTCGGTCATGCGACGGATGATCTCCACCTCATCCACGGATTCCACACGCATTCCCAGATATTCCTCCATAAATGCAGGGTCAATGATAGAACCGCCGATCCCCATGCAGATAGAACCGATCTGCAGGTAGGACTTGCCCCTCATGGTAGCCACTGCCACCGCCGCGCGCCCAAAACGCAGAAGCTTCTCCACCACATCCTCCGGAATGTCTTTTGCGTCGGCTTCCTGCACGTCATGCCCGTAGATGCCGAACGCAGGCAGCCCCTTCTGTGCATGGGTCGCCAACACGGACGCAAGGTACACTGCGCCGGGACGCTCCGTTCCGTTAAAGCCCCACACGCCCTTGATCGTCATGGGATCCATGTCCATAGTCTCCGCGCCATAACACCAGCAGGGCGTCACCGTAAGGGTGATTGCCACGCCCTCCCTGGAAAAATAGTCCGCACACTGCGCCGCTTCCGCCACACGCCCGATGGTGGTGGGAGAGACTACTACCCTGACAGGCTCCCCGTCAGTGTACTTCAGATTCTTCTCAAACAGCTCCTTTGCAGCCAGCGCCATATTCATGGTCTGCTCCTCCAGGGAACCCCTTACATTCAGATACCCCCTTCTTCCGTCGATGGTGGGACGGATGCCGATAACGGGATACCTTCCGATCAATCTGCTTTCTGCCATAAGTTTACCTTCTTTCTGCGGGCTCTTTCCGCGAACCCTGCTATTTTATTGTAAGCCTGTACGCCTGTGGAAAGAAGGGCAAAAACTGCCTTTTTCTCTTAAAATATGTCGTGTTTTGAAAGTATTAGTTCTGACTTTGTTCATCCACTTCCAGGAACTTGCCTATCAAATCCCAAAATCCCGGCGGAGAATTCTGTATCAAGTCCGCAATGTCTTCAAACAGCTTCCTGACCTCCTGCACCGCATCAAACTGTTCCTGCGTGATCACATTCTCAGGCAGGGCAATCTCCTCTATCCCATTCGAGCTCAGCGTCACCGCCAGCCTTTTCAGCGCACGAAAGCTGGAGCCGTCTATGTTGAGCTTCAGCATTGACAATATCTTCTCGTACTTCTCCACATTCCGCTCTACGACCTGCGCCGGATGCTCCACTTCAAAATACAGCGAAACCTTTCCTCCTTCTGCGTCGGTCGGCTCTTTCACTTCCCGAAGTGCCAGGACACTGCCTTCCTCATGCTCAAGGTGGGGCAAGACAGCAAGCGCAGCAAAATATTCCACAGCTGACAGATCATACTGCGCAAAAAACGGTTCAAAGTCCCTGACAATGCTCAGATCCTCTCCCGACAACTTTTCTGCCTGATTTATGGTTATATAAGTACCCTCTGCCATAACCGGGAGCAGCCCTTCCAGCGCTGCATGGTTCTCCACAAGCCCGCTGCGCACGGTATCATAAAAAAGCGAAGCATTGATCAGATCCTCCCCACTGCTCAAATACACCTCTATCAGCGGGACCTCCGAACCGGAAAGCGAAACCTCCGCATATACCCTGTCCTCCCATACTCTGCCTTTCATATGTATTTGAAGAACCTTCTCAGGCTCCAGACCGGTAAGCCTGGCAATCACCTGCATAAAAGCCGCCTGCTCCCTGGTCAGCCCCTCGCTCTCAAGCTCCACATCCACCTCATAAGAAAAATGCGCCAGATCCAGCTCTCTCTCAAAATCCTTCGCCGTGCGCCACAACGGGACAAAATAAACCACAGCCGCAACCATCGCCGCCAGGATCAGAAGCAGGATAGCAAACAGTATGTACCTTCCAATTTTTTTCTTTTTCCGGGTATTCTGCTCATTCCGGTAATTCTGCTCTTTTTTGTATTCATCCATAGTATAAGCTCCCTATTTTAATTCCCGCTTGTGAAAGCCTGTTCCGCCTCTGCCCTCCTGCGCCCTTCTGAGGGAATGAATTTTCCAGGACTTATCCGTTCCGAGGCTGTTTTGAATTTTCGCACCGACATTTCTCAGCCGGACCATGACGCACACAATCAGGCAAAACGCCAAATCACCCGCGCTGACAGGGTGATTTGGCGTCTATATTGTCATCTCCGATTACTTATATTCGATCTTCATACGATTATCCCCGGCTTGTTAATCCAGCCTTCCGTTAGAAAACCTGCCCACCGGGCGGTCATCCGCCCCCGGGCTTTTCGGCTCCTGCGGCTCTGCCTCAGCGGCTTTCGGCTGCTCTGGATTCACCCCTGCGGCTTCCGCTGCGGCAGCTTTCGCCTGCTCTGGATTCTCCCCTGCGGCTTCTGATACGGCAGCTTTCGTCTGCTCTGGATTCTCCCCTGCGGCTTCTGATACGGCGGCTTTCATCTGCTCCAGCTCCTGCGGCTCTGCCTCAGCGGCTTTCGCCTGCTCTGGATTCTCCCCTGCGGCTTCTGATACGGCAGCTTTGGGCGGCTCCGCCTCTGCCTCAGCAGTTTTCTCCTGCTCCAAATTCTCCCCTGCGGCTTCTGATACGGCAACTTTCTCCTGCTCCGGCTTCCGCAGCTCCACCTCAGCGGCTTTCCTCTGCTCTGGTTCCGCAGCCTCCCGTCCGCCTGCCTCGTTCTCTTTCTTCTCAGGCTCAGGCAGCCCCTTCACCCTGCGGAAGATTTCCATGAACTCCTTGCCGGTGATAGTCTCCTTCTCTATCAGGAAGTCCGCCAGCTTATCCATCACATCCCTGTTCTCCCTTAGCAGGGCAAGGGCCTTGTCATAGCTCTCCTTCAGGATTGCCACCACCTCGGCATCAATCTCCGCAGCGGTGGTGTCGCTGCAGTTCAGCGCGGTCCGCCCCTCCAGATACTGGCTCTCCACCGTGGCCAGCCCTACCAGCCCGAACTTCTTGCTCATGCCGTAACGTGTCACCATATTTCTGGCAATGTCCGTCGCCTTCTCAATATCGTTGGCTGCTCCCGTGGTAACGGTGTCAAAGACGATCTCCTCGGCGGCGCGCCCGCCTACAAGCCCCACCAGCATATCCCTCAGCTCATCCTCGGTGTTGAGGTATTTCTCCTCCTCCGGCACATGCATGACATAGCCCAGGGCTCCCATGGTACGGGGCACAATAGTGATCTTCTGCACCGGCTCGGAATTTTTCTGAAGCGCGCTGATCAGCGCGTGGCCGACCTCGTGGTAAGAGACGATCTTGCGCTCCTCCTTGCTCATGATGCGGTCCTTCTTCTCCTTGCCCACGAGCACTACTTCCACCGCATCGAACAGGTCTTTCTGGCAGACATATTCCCTGCCCTCTTTCACGGCGTTGATCGCCGCCTCGTTGATCATATTTGCCAGGTCAGAACCTACCGCGCCGCTGGTTGCAAGGGCTATGGCGTCCAGATCCACCGTTTCGTCCATCTTCACATCCTTGGAATGCACTTTCAGTATTTCCACCCGCCCCTTCAGGTCAGGCTTATCCACAATGATGCGCCTGTCGAAACGTCCCGGGCGCAGCAGCGCCTTATCCAGGATCTCAGGACGGTTCGTAGCCCCCAGGATCAGAATGCCCTTTGAACTGTCAAAACCGTCCATCTCCGAGAGCAGCTGGTTCAGGGTCTGCTCCCGCTCCTCATTGCCGCCGCCGTACTTGGAGTCACGGCTGCGTCCGATGGCGTCGATCTCGTCAATGAAAATAATGCAGGGGGCGTTCTTGTTCGCCTCCTTGAACAGGTCGCGTACGCGGCTTGCGCCCACGCCCACATACAGCTCGATAAAGTCAGAACCCGTCAGAGAGAAAAAAGGCACGTGCGCCTCACCCGCCACCGCCTTTGCCAGCAGTGTTTTACCGGTTCCGGGCGGTCCCACCAGCAGGGCGCCCTTGGGCAGCCTGGCACCTATTTTGGAATATTTGCCGGGGTTGTGCAGGAAGTCCACCACCTCCACCAGCGATTCCTTTGCCTCGTCCTCGCCTGCCACATCCTTGAAGGTCACGCCCGTCTCCTTCTGCACATAGACCTTGGCGTTGCTCTTGCCCACGCCCATGGGACCGCCGCTGCCGCCCATCTTTTTAAAGACAACCCCCAGCAGGATCCACATCAACGCCACCGGCAATACCACATAGAGCACGACATCCAGTATCTTGCCGGAATTGTCATTCAGCGTGCGGTTTGCGTCAATCCCGTGCTCTATCATGCGCGCCATCAGGGTGTCAAATTCTTCCATCATGATTGTAGAATAAGTCACCTGCATGCTTCCGCCGTAAAGGGCCGCATAAGGATTGGAAACTGTCTGACCTGTCTTTTCCTCCTTCAGGGTAAACAGGATCTGCCCCGTGCTCTGCACATCGATCGCTTCCACCATGTCCGCGTTGACATACTCCAGAAACTTTGTATAGGACACCTCTTTTGTATTTCCGCTGCTGCCGAACATCATGTTCCACAGCATAAAAATGATCAGCAGCGTGCTCAGCCCGGCGAGCAGAAGCATCAGGATACTGGGCCTTCTGGGCGAGCCGTTTCCCCCGCCGTTGCCATTATTCTGGCCATTTCCTCCCGGCATGTTTCCGTGGCTGCCGTTGTCATATCCCCCGCCGTTATCATACTGGTTTGTCTGATTATCCATAGTAACTCCATTTCTGTATTTTGATTAAACCCTTACTATGAAAGCATGTGCTTTCATGGCAAAGATAGCCATCCGGCTGTTTCCTGCCGGGATTATGGTTGAGTTTACTTTATAAATTGTCCTCATTGCCGTTTTCTCATTATTGTTTTCCGCTTACATTTTTTTCATAACCTGAAAATCCAAAAAATCTATTTCACGATCACACCGAATCTCTTTCATTATAGAGAGAATAATTCGATAAATCAATAGCATAAATGTGAAAAAAACATGTCTTCTCTGAAAGATTTCTAAACTTTTTGCTATTTCAATATATGATGAGTTATGATAATATGTAGTATGTACAAAGTATTATGGAGAAATGAGGTTCACATGAAAATTGGTTTTGATAATGAAAAATATTTAAAAATGCAGTCAGACCACATCAAGCAGCGCATTGAGCAGTTTGAGGACAAGCTTTACCTGGAATTCGGCGGCAAGCTCTTTGACGACTACCACGCCTCCAGGGTGCTCCCCGGCTTCGCCCCCGACGCCAAGCTCCAGATGCTGATGCAACTCTCTGACTGCGCGGAGATCGTCATTGTCATCAGCGCTTCCGATATCGAGAAAAACAAGGTACACGGCGACCTTGGGATCACCTATGATGTGGATGTCCTGCGCCTGCGGGACGAATTCCAGAGCAGGGGACTGTATGTTGGAAGCGTTGTCATCACCCACTATGCCGGACAGAACAGCGCCGACCAGTTCAAGGCAAAGCTGGAAAAGAAAAACATCACCGTATACCTCCACTACACCATCGAGGGCTATCCGGCCAACGTCCCTCTGATCGTCAGCGAAAACGGCTACGGCAAAAACGATTATATCCAGACCTCAAGGCCTCTTGTCGTCGTCACCGCCCCCGGACCCGGCAGCGGGAAGATGGCGACCTGTCTCTCCCAGCTCTACCACGACCACAAAAGGGGAATCAAGGCGGGATATGCGAAATTTGAAACCTTTCCCATCTGGAACATTCCCCTGAAGCATCCTGTCAATCTTGCCTATGAAGCTGCCACCGCAGACTTAAACGACATCAACATGATTGACCCTTTCCATCTGGAAGCATACGGGGTGACGGCTGTCAACTACAATCGCGACATCGAAATCTACCCTGTTCTGAATGCTATTTTTGAAAGCATTTACGGAGAAAACCCCTATAAATCGCCAACTGACATGGGCGTCAATATGGCGGGAAATTGTATTATAGATGACGAGGCATGCTGTGAAGCCTCCCTCATGGAGATCATCCGGCGTTACTACACCGCGCTGAACAGGGCGGCAAAGGGAGACGCCGCCGAAAACGAGGTCTACAAGATCGAGCTCTTGATGAAGCATGCCCGGATCACTACGGACGACCGCAAAGTGACAGTCGCCGCAAAGGAACGGGCGGAGAAGCTCGGTATGCCCACAGCTGCCATTGAACTGCCCGACGGACAGGTGATCACCTCCAAGACCTCCGACTTTCTCGGCGCTTCCGCCGCCCTGCTGCTGAACGCCCTGAAATATCTCGCCGGGATCGATCACGATATCAAACTGATCAAGCCAGAGGCGATCGCTCCCATCCAGGAGCTGAAGGTGCGCTACCTGGGCGGCAAAAATCCCCGCCTCCACACGGACGAGGTATTGATCGCCCTGACCCTGGCCGCCTGCACCGACGATAACGCGAGACACTCCCTGGAGCAGCTCCCCAGGCTGAAGGGCTGTCAGGTACATACCTCCGTCATGCTTTCCGAGGTTGACATCAAAATCTACAAAAAGCTCGGCGTGGACCTGACCAGCGAACCCGTACAGACTACAAGGAAATATTATTAAATATCGCACTGCATAGGCGGTGCATGTCAAAATGACAGTCTGTGCCGCGAGCAATATGTGAAAGACGAACCATACTCAGGCAGCGGACATCCCTGATCCCAAAACATGCATAAGCCAAAATCCAATCTGCCGCAGGAAAGGAGGCATTAATCATGTCAGTAAAATATGTATTTGTCACAGGAGGCGTGGTCTCCGGTCTTGGGAAGGGCATCACAGCCGCATCCCTGGGACGGCTTTTAAAGGCAAGGGGCTACAAAGTCACCATGCAGAAGTTTGACCCCTACATCAACATAGACCCCGGAACCATGAATCCCATCCAGCATGGGGAGGTTTTTGTCACCGACGACGGCGCGGAGACCGACCTGGACCTGGGGCACTATGAGCGCTTTATCGACGAGAGCCTTGACAAAAATTCCAACGTCACCACCGGAAAGGTCTACTGGTCCGTGCTGCAGAAAGAGCGCCGGGGCGACTACGGCGGCGGCACCGTCCAGGTCATCCCCCATATTACAAACGAGATCAAGAGCCGCTTCTACCGCAATTTCACCGATCCCGATACCCGCATCGCCATCATTGAGGTGGGAGGCACGGTGGGCGATATCGAAAGCCAGCCTTTCCTGGAGTCCATCCGCCAGTTCCAGCATGACGTAGGGCATGAAAACGCCATTTTGATCCATGTCACCCTGATTCCCTATATCAAAGCCTCCCAGGAGCTGAAGACCAAGCCCACGCAGGCCAGCGTCAAGGATCTGCAGGCCATGGGAATCCAGCCCAACATTATTGTATGCCGCAGCGAACATCCCATCGGGCAGGGTATTAAGGACAAAATTGCCCTGTTCTGCAATGTTCCCAGCAGCCGGGTGCTGCAGAACCTGGATGTGGAATATCTGTACGAAGCACCTCTTGCCATGGAAAAAGAGCACCTGGCACAGGCAGTATGCGAGTGCCTGCGCCTGGACTGTCCCGAACCTGACTTGGCCGATTGGGAAAAGATGGTGAACGATTTAAAACATCCCACCGCCGAGGTAAAGATTGCCCTGGTGGGCAAATACGTCTCCCTCCACGACGCCTACATCAGCGTTGTGGAAGCATTAAAACACGGCGGCATCAGCAACCATGCCACCGTAAATATCAAATGGATTGATTCCGAGACTGTAACAGAGGAAAATCTGGACGAGCTGCTGGGAGATGTGGACGGCATTGTGATCCCCGGCGGCTTCGGCTCCAGAGGGATCGAGGGCAAGATCCGGGCGATCACCTACGCCCGCACCCACCGCAAGCCCATGCTGGGACTGTGCCTCGGCATGCAGCTCACCATTGTGGAATACGCCCGCAACGTGGTGGGTTTTAATGACGCTCACAGCATCGAGCTGGACCCCTCCACCACACACCCTGTCATCGCACTGATGCCGGATCAGAACGGCGTGGAGGATATCGGCGGGACTCTGCGGCTTGGCGCCTACCCTTGTGTACTTGACAAGGCTTCCAGGGCATACGCACTGTACGGCGAGGAAGTCATCTACGAAAGACACCGCCACCGCTACGAGGTGAATAACGATTACCGCGCCGTACTGACAGAGAAGGGACTGCGCCTCTCCGGTCTCTCCCCCGACGGGCGCATCGTGGAAATGTGCGAGCTCACGGAACATCCCTTCTATGTGGCGACCCAGGGACACCCGGAGTTGAAATCCCGCCCCAACAGACCTCATCCCCTGTTCCGGGGATTTATCGCGGCGGCGCTGAAGGACAGCAAGAGATAAAAAGGCTCAAAGCTTCTTGTGGAAATTCCCCACCACGCTGACGCCCTCGTTGACAACCATAAACGCGTTGGGGTCATACTTGTGAACAATCGTTTTCAGCCTATGTACCTCGTACTTGGAGAGCAGAATGTACAGGATATGCGATTGTTCATTGGTGTAGACCCCCATGCTTGTCCACTTAGTGATGCCTCTGTCCAGCTCCTGCATTACCTCTCTCTCCAATGCGGCCGTGTCCGCTTTCGTGATCACATTGACCTCCACATTGATATTCTGGGTGTGCAGCTTGTCCATGGCAAGGGAGTGGACCGCCGAATAAATGACAGAATATACCACGATTTCCACATCAAACAAGAACAGGCAGACCGCGTACAGCACCAGGTTCATCATCAGATTTACCATGCCGACGCTGAAATTCTTCTTCCACTTTATCAGGATCACACCCACCACGTCCATGCCGCCGCTGGAAGAACCCATGCGCAGTACAATCCCCACGCCAGCCCCTGCAAGGATGCCTCCTACCATACAGGACGCCATGGCATCCTCCACGACAGTAAAAACAGGGATCACGGACAAAAATACTGTCATTGACGTAACAGCCACCAGGGTCTTGAAAAAGAAACGCTTTCCGGCTTTTGCAAAAGCAACGATAAAAATGGGAACGTTTATCACATAGTAAATAATACCGGCAATATCAAAACCTCCAAAATCCATGCCAAACTTCTGCGTCAGAATCGTCCTGATGATCTGGCAGAAGCCCATGAGCCCGCCCGTATACAGGCCGGCAGGCACCACAAACAGATTGATCCCCACCGCGTACACCAGCGTGCCCAAAATACTGCCCAGGGTCCTTCTTCCTTCATAAATAAAATTTTCCTTAGTCATCTTATCCTATCTCCCGCATGCCCCTGAAAATATCTAACCTGCTGTCCGCGCGTCAACCCTGTTTGATTCCCGCCGGCAATGCGCCAAAGCCTGTATGCTCAATACCTGGTGCGACAGCCCCAGAGCCTGACCTGCGCGGCACAGCGGCATATTCCGCTGTGCTGTTATCCCAGCACAGCGTCCGCCTTGGCCTTCAACTCCGCCGCAGACATGGCTCCCACGAACGTACTCACCGGCTTTCCGCCCTTAAAGACCACAAACGCCGGGATGCTGGACACATGGTACTGCTGGGCGGTCTGCATGTTTTCATCAATATTGCACTTGCCCACCTTCAGCTTCCCCTCATATTCCTCCGCGAGCTTTGCCACTACCGGCCCCATCATCTTGCAGGGGTTACACCAGTCCGCATAGAAATCCACCAGCACAGGCATGTCCGCCTGCAGAACCTCCGCCTCAAAATTGTCAGTAGTAAATTTGTATTCCATAATCTTTCCTTTCCGCGCTTTCTGCGCAATATGATAAGTCAACAACCCCGCTGCAGAACAGCAGGGGCATGTGCCCCCCCCCGCGGCATTCGCCAGGGCCTTACAGGCTTTGGCTCATTGCCCCCGGGAATGGGGCAGGAAGATTTTCTCCCTGTCCGCGCAGGGTGCATGCTGCAAGGCAGCAATATACATCGCACACCCCTGCGCAAAATATAGTGATGGGCCTTGGGCACTGCCTCAGCCTGCACACTGCCATATCCTGGTGCTGTCAAATGCCTGAACATATGATACCTGATCCATACAGGATGCCTTATCGGTATATAATATACTTACATATGGGATTCCCCTGTGCGGAAAACTTCTCCTCATACTCCGTCATCACATTCCCCTGCATCATCCCTTCATCGCCATGGAGGTCAAAGGTGACTGCCTCTGCCTTCCAGCCGGCAGGCTCCAACTCCCCCAGAGCAAAATCAAAAAGCTCCCGGTTATCCGTCTTAAACTCCAGCCTGCCGCCTTTTTTGAGGATAAGGTCATAACGCGCCAGAAACTCCCTGGAGGGAAGCCTGCGCTTCGCATGCCTGTCCTTGGGCCAGGGATCGGAGAAATTCAGGTATATCCTGTCCACCTCCCCGGCGCCGAACACGCCTGTGATATTCTCGGCATCCATGCGCAGAAATTTAAGATTCGGCAGCTCCTCCCGAATCATCTTCTGAATGGCCCGCAGCAGCACGCTGGAATATTTCTCGATTCCCACATAATTGATATCCGGATGCTCCTTAGCCATAGTATGTATGAATTTGCCCTTTCCCATACCAATCTCAATATGGACAGGGCTGTCATTTCCAAAAATTTCCTGCCACTTGCCGGGGCACTCCGGCTGCGTCTCCTCCGGGACGACATAAGGGCTACCCGCGATCACCTCACGGGAACCTGTAATATTGCGCAGTCTCATCTATACCTCCCCGGACCTTTGGCGCGCATGCCTGGCAAGAGCTTCCTCCCCTGTCCTTTTTTGGAAAATATCTTCCACCCTTTATTTTCCGAACTTTACCTTTCCTACCTACAGCAGCCCGCTCACATCGTACATACGCCCAGATGTCCGCACATTTTTTAATTACTCAGGAGCTGTAAAGGCTTGTTTACAGTTCCTTATCTTAAATGTACTTTATCTTTACTCACTTGTCAATGACTGACTGCTGCAGGATTATCATTTTGCGTTGCCATTCACGACCCGTATGCGCAGACTGCAGGCACCAAAACGAACATTCCATTCTCATTTTGCTCAGCCCTCCGGCCGAACCGTTACCAGCTCGTAAAGGCTTTCCAGACAGTCCTCACCTGCACAGGGATGGTCGGGAATAACGTACTCGTCCGTACTGGCACGGTCAATCCGATACCATTTCTTGGAGGATATCTGCGCAAACATTCCCGTATTTGGCAGATAGATCCAGACCACATCTCCATAACTGTTCACGGCATTTGCGGAGGGTTCGCCGACGATCTCTCCCAAATGGTTATCCTGTATGATCATTGCAAAATCCTTTGCCGATGAAAAAGTGCCGTTATCCGTTAAAATATAAACTTTCCCATCAAAAGCAAGGCTGTCATTTCTTCTGTTGGAAACTTTACCTTCAAAATAAATGTTAAGAAAGCCCAGCCTCCAGTCACAGGGGCACTCCCGAAAGCTGTCTACAGGCAAATATTTCACAAACTCATTGGCTACAAGGGAGTTCCCGCCACCGTTTCCCCTGAGATCAACCGCTACGTTCCGAATATTTTTTTCTTTTACTTCCGTGAACATTGACTTTACGCAGTCTATGTATGCCTGATCATAAAAGCACTGTGTAAGTGTCAATATTGCAAGGCTTTTTTCCTCGTCAATCTCATAATAGACAAAGTCCCGAGGCTCATCGTCAGAGGGATAAAATTGATCATAAATTTCATTGTATTCTCTCCCGCTCACAAAGTCCACCTCCGTGTATTCCTCCGAAATCACCGTCTCGCCATTGGTCCATTCATAGACAAACGGCTCCGAATATCCCAGGAAATCAAGGGTCGCCAGGCTCACCAGGTCGATACTGATCCAGTCTTCTGTCTCATAACAATAATAAGGTCTGGCGTCTTCAAAAATCTGCCGGACCGTCTTTCCATTTATGGAAATTACGTCATATCCTTCCCAAGCTTTTTGTATATAAGCCTTCAGATATTTATCATCGGGAAAATTATTGTAAGTGGTTGTATGCGCATCATTTATGGAATGTAGAATTGTCTGGATTTCGCGCCGGAACCCGTTGACCGTGACGTTTCCCGCTTTCTCCAGCCTTTCTTTCACTTGCAGATACAGGTTTTCCACGTCTTCCGTAAGCCCATCCATAAACAAGGGATGCACCTTCTCCAGATAACCTTTAAGCGTATCCAGATCCTCCACAGCCTCCTGACTGGAAATGACCTCATTATAGTTTAAGATCACACCGTCATATCCTTTGAAAGAATACGAGTTCCAATAGGGGAGAATATAGGGGGCAAACGAACAGACAACGGCAAAAAAGCCAAAGATCACAGGCAGGAGGATCTTGGTCACAAGCCTGGTTTTGAAAATGATCAGATACACGGCCAGCCCGCCGCAGAAAAGAATGCTCAACAGAACAGGAACCCATTCAGGGAAATTAATCCAGAATAAGTTCAGCGGGATCAGTGCAAATGTCAGAACCATGACAAAACACAAAACCGATAAGCACACTATCTTAACTGTTCTTTTTGTATTTTTCATATAAGCCAAGCCTCCTGATTTCAGTTCCGCCTCTTTACTCCTACGCCCCTTTGGCTGGAAGGATTTTCAGCCCCTTACGTGTCTTCAATTCCTTCCGGGGCGTCTCCGTTTCGAGGCTGTTTGGTTATCGCATTATAAAGATTATAGTACTATGGCAGCTGCTTTGCAAGCATTACAAACTGGCAAGATGACATACCGATGACAGCTGGCAATCCCCCGCTCTGCAGAACTGCTGCCATAATATATTTTTTTAATAATTCTACCCCTATGGTTTTATCATAAGATAGTGTATAATAAAAGTAACACTTGGCTTATTATTAATTATTTGCGAGGTAACAGTATGATTTGCCGCCCCAGGAAAACTTTTCATAAATACATCCTGACCCTGACAGCCGCAGTCTGCGCTGGCAGCATGTTTTTGTGTCAGCTCCTTCCGGTGTCTGCAGCTACTGATATTGAGCTGCGCCTGGAAGCCCAGCGCGCCATGCCCATTCAGTCCAACGAGATTGAGAACTGGCCCGTCGGCCCGGTGGTAGGCGCTGAATCCGCCATTTTGATCGAGGCAGAAACCGGCGCCATCCTCTATGCGAAAAATATTCACCAACAGGAATATCCCGCCAGCACCACCAAACTTATGACGACGCTTCTCGCCACCGAGCTGTGCGGGCTGGATGAGACTGTAAGCTTTTCCCATGACGCGGTCTTTGACAATCCGCCGGGAAGCAGCGGCATCGCCATGGATGTAGGGCAGGCTCTCACCATGGAACAATGCCTGAACGCTATCCTGATCCGCTCCGCAAACGAAGTTGCCTTTGCAGTGGCGGAGCATATTACCGGAACCACGGACTGGACAGTCTTTGCCGACATGATGAACAAACGTGCCGCCGAGCTGGGCGCCCTGAACACACACTTTACCAATCCCAACGGTCTTCCTGACGAGAATCATTACACCACGGCCTATGACCTTGCCATGATGGGAAGGGCTTTCTTTGCAAATGAGATGCTCTGCCAGATCACACTGACACGGCGTATGGAGATCCCTGCCTCAGACAGGCTGCCCCAGACCAAGCTGGAGCTCAACTCCATGCAGATCATTCCCACAGGCACATATGCCTACGAATATATTGTGGGCTGCAAGACCGGCTACACTGATGACGCGCGGTTCTGCCTTGTTTCCTGCGCGGAAAAGGACGGGCTCAGGCTGATCTGCGCAGTCCTGCGGGACGAAAATCCCTATCAGTACACAGACACCATCGCACTGTTTGACTATGGTTTTTCCAACTTCCAAAAGCTCAATATCTCTCAGACTGATACGAGATATGATATTGATAAGACGGGCTTATTTTACAGCGAAAACGACATTTTGGGCAGCTCCCGTTCTTTTCTTGCCCTGGACAAAGAGGACTACATTATCCTCCCCAGGACGGCGCCTTTTGAGAACCTGGAATCTTCTGTCTCCTATGATACCGGCAGCACAAACCAGGCCGCGACGATCACCTACTCCTACCATGGCATGGAACTTGGTTCCGTGGGCGTAAATTTTGTCAGAGGTGACACCAAGACCTACCTTTTTGGCACGCTTCTGGACACTGATACAAATACCGGCGAGGACCTTGAGGAACCTCCTGTTATCTTTATTGATGTCTCTAAAATCCTGGCGGTCCTGGCAGTCATTGCCGTTTTGGTATTTATCGGGCTGCTGCTGCACTCTGTCCTGAAAAACTATGCATTTCTGGGGAATCATCACAGGAATCGGCACGAACATGACCGCTGGCGAAGCAGGAGCAGGCGTTCCGAGAGCGAATTTAAGGACTATGACTTCTAAAGCCATAGTCCTTATTGTTTCATGCTGCCCACTCAGCTTTCCTGTCTGCGTGCGTTCAGGCTGCGCCGCCTGTGCAGCTCCCTGGCATGGGCACTGCGCTCCCTGACCACCGCAGCTTCCTCCGGCGTGATAAGCTTGGTGGTCTTTACCACATAGATCCTGTCGTCATCAGAATGCCTGATCCTGATCTTTCCCTTGAGATAGCCATGTTTTTCACAGTAGGCGAGACAATAATAATTCCTGCCGTTTGCCGAAAACCACCTCAGCTTCTTTCGCAGATTCCGGTGACACAGATAGCATTTGCTGGAAATGACCTCCTTGTCCTCAAACACTTCCGCCTTATCGGCAAACCCGCGGGAAATATACTTCATGTAATTGTCAAACTGTACCTTAATTTCCGACTTTCTGTCCGCAGGCGGATGAAAAACGTCATAGGACACATTTTTCAATACCTGCGGTTTTTCCCCCACAATCCTTTTCAGAACCTCCGCAGTATAATAGGCATCGCTGAAGGCTCTGTGGAATGGAATATCCTTCTCTATCTCCAGAAAATCTACAGCATATTCCAATGCCTTCCTGGACTTTCCATCCTCAAAGGCAAGGCTGAACAGCTTCTGCACATCGTAGAAAGCAAAGGGGCCGTCCGACAGGGGCTCCATATTATAGTACCTCATGTTGCGCTGCAGCTCCGTCAGATCCATTCCTCCCCATGTGCAGAACTTGTAAGGTTCTTCTCCGCACCACTGGAGGAATCTCCCCGCCACCTCTGCAAAGGGCCGTCCGCGCTCAAGCTCCTGCATCTGAAGATGAATCAGCCTGCTGGTGATCTGATGCATTTCGCGGTACACCTCAGGCTTGATCAGCTCGCTGAATTCACTGACCATGATCCTGCCCTCGTCCAATTTGATCGCACCGATCTCAATGATCTCAAAGGGAAGCCTCTGCACAGTTCCTTCCAAGCCCGTATTGCTCTGATTCCATTCCAAGTCTAATACAATATAATTCATGCAAACTCCCATCCGCCCTCTTTGGCGGGCATTCATATCAGGATTGCGAAATTCTCTTTCTTACATTAACCCCCATCCTTCATTATCTCCTTTCAGCTCCGGGAGTCAACGCTGTCCTTTCTGTCCGTCTTCACAAAGCGGCTGTCAATCCATGTATGGACCAGCCTGATCCAGGAGCTGACCTCCTCCTGCACAGCCTTGCTTCCCGTAAGGGGCGTCGCCAGCGACAGTCCATGACCTCCGCAGGGATACATATGGAACTCCGTGGGCACGCCCGCGCGGCGCAGCGCGCCCACGAACATCAGCGAGTTCTCCACAGGGACGGAACCGTCCGTATAGGTAGCCCAGATAAAGGTCGGCGGTGTCTTGGCACTCACCTGGTTCTCCAAAGCCATTTTCGCAATCAGCGGATTCTCCCCTGCATCCAGCTCCTTTTCCCCAATCCCCAGCAGGTTCTGGATAGAGCCCCTATGTGCGAACTCCCCGGAGGTAATGACCGGATAGCAGAGGATCAGCCCGTTGGGACGCAGCAGCTCCTGATCTGTTATCCCAAGGGCCTCCGCCAGGAAGCTCTCCTCCCAGAACACACCCATGGAAGCCGCCAGATGCCCTCCTGCGGAACAGCCCAGCACAATGACCTGTTCCGGATTCACATGCCACTCCCGGGCATGCTCTCGGATCAGCTTTACGCTGCAGGCAAGCTCCGTCAGCGCGGTGGGATAGACCGCAGGAGCACAGGAATAATTCAGCACCGCCGCATGATACCCCATGGACAGGAACTGAAAGGCAAGCGCCTCCCCCTCTCTGGGCGAGGTATAAGCATAAGCCCCTCCCGGGCAGACCAGAATTAACGGTCTGCTTTCAATGTCAATCTCCTTATAATGCTCCTGAATATATGTTGTAAGTTTTGTCCCCGGCAGGGAGCCGTCCACTTTGATCTGAAATACTTCGTTCTTCATAATAATCTCCATTCTCGAGGCTGTTATTATACTCGACTCTCAATTCACTACCATCTCTTTCACCCGTTCTTCAAGTTCCTGCAGGAGGCAGCTGCCCAATTGGAGCAAGTTTAATACGCCCGTCCCCAGTACACCATCTTCTTCGCAGGTTTCCCGCAGCATACACAGGTGTCCGCAATCTGCTCCTGTTCAAACGGCATGCACCGGCTGGTGACGCTTAATTCTTCTTTAATGGCGTCCTCACACTCCCGGCAGCCGCACCACATGGCCTTCACAAAGCCGGACTTTTCGTTAAAGAGCTTCCTGAACTCCTCCATGTTTTTCGCGGTGTAGGTGTGGGCATCCCTGTGTGCCCGCGCACGTTCCAGCATTTCCGTCTGAATAGTCTCCAGAAGCTCTCCAACCTTTGCCTCCAGTTCCTCCAGGGAAACCTCAATCTTCTCCCTGGTATCCCGGCGGCAGACAATGCACTTCCCAGCCTCCATGTCCTTGGGCCCGATCTCCACGCGCAGCGGATAGCCTCTCATCTCGGCCTCCGCAAATTTCCAGCCGGGCGACTTGTCGGAATCATCCACCTTCACCCGGAAAGCCCTGCTTAAAGTATCCTTTATTTCATATGCCTTGTCAAGCACACCTTCCTTTTTCTGCTGGATAGGCACAATGCACACCTGCACAGGCGCCACTCTGGGAGGCAGGACCAGCCCCTCATTGTCGCCGTGTACCATGATGATAGCCCCGATCAGACGGGTCGTCATCCCCCACGAAGTCTGATGCACATACTTTAAAGTGTTGTCCTTATCCGTAAACTGTATGCCAAACGCCCTTGCAAAGCCATCGCCAAAATTATGGCTGGTACCGGACTGCAGCGCTTTTCCGTCATGCATCAGAGATTCTATGGAATAGGTTGCCACCGCGCCCGCGAACTTTTCCTTCTCCGTCTTCTGCCCCTTGATGACCGGAATGGCAAGTACTTCCTCACAGAACTGCGCATACACATTCAGCATCCGGATGGTTTCTTCCTCCGCCTCTTCTGCAGTTGCATGCGCCGTATGCCCCTCCTGCCAGAGGAATTCCCTGGAGCGCAGGAAGGGCCTTGTCTCCTTCTCCCAGCGTACCACGGAGCACCACTGATTATAAATCCTGGGCAGATCCCTGTAAGAATGAATGTCATTCTTATAAAAATCACAGAAAAGCGTCTCGGAAGTAGGGCGGACGCAGAGCCGCTCCTGCAGTGGCTGCAGACCGCCGTGAGTCACCCACGCCACCTCCGGCGCAAAACCCTCCACATGATCCTTTTCCTTCTGAAGCAGAGACTCCGGAATAAACATGGGCAGATATACATTTTCCACACCCGCCGCCTTAAATCTCTCGTCCAGCTGCTTCTGGATCAGTTCCCAGACAGCATAGCCGGCAGGCTTGATCACCATACATCCCTTTACAGAGGTATAATCAATCAGCTCTGCCTTACGTACCACGTCTGTGTACCACTGGGCGAAATCCACGTCCATGGACGTGATCTCCTCCACCATTTTTTTTGCTTCCTGTGCCATTTTCTTCTCCTCCTAATTTAAAGTCGCTTCGCGAGCGGCACGAATTGCCGCCTGCAGGAATTTTTCTGCCTGCGGGAACCTTGCCGCCCTCTGCGCTTCTACGCCCCCCTGACAGGAAGGAAACTCCAGCTGTAAAGGACGCAGCTGCAAAAAACGCCGGACTCCAATCCCCAAAAGGGACCGGAAATCCGGCGTTACCACCCTGCTTGATACCATACAGCGCCCTGCTGCACACTTAACGTACCCAACTCGTCTGCCGTTACCGCCGGCTTACGTTGTGCTTCCGTCCCCCGCCGCACCGATCTTCACGCAGCAGATCCCTCGCACAAAACTCCAAGGCAGGTTCCAGACCTTCCGCATAAGGACCTCTCAGCCGCACTGTTTTCACACTGCCCAATGCCACGTCCTCTCTCTGGGATGCCTCCAATCTGTACTAATCCTTTTCACAGTCTTCTCCTGTATATGTATGTGATTGTAGTGCAAAGGGCAGGGACTTGTCAAGAGGGAATTTAGGAATTATACCATTGACTGCAAACTCCCATATTTCTATGGTAAATGGAGAATGAAAGTGATATATTAAATTCAGGCTGCAGAAATAGAACAGGTATTGTATTTTTAAAAAAACAAATCAAAAACCCCACTGCAAGCAACGGGGGTTTTTGACCCTCGCGGCATTCGTCAGGGTCCCAGAGAAGTAAACTTTAAGGAAGTTTACTTCCTTGGACTTATGGCTCATTGCCCGCGGGAATAAAAGCGGAGGTATCAACATGAAAATCGTATCCTGTAAAGTCAACCACCTGGAAAATCCCATGGGTTATTCCATGCGGAAATGTGTCTTCTCCTGGATCACCGAGGAGGAAAAGGCCGTCTCCTCACGGATCTGTGTATATGAAAACGGTCTGCCGGCAGCGGACACCGGCTGGGGGGACCTGGATTTCCTGGGGACCCATGTGCCCCTGGCGCTGAAGCCAAGGACAGTGTATTCCTGGAAAATTTCCGCCAAAAACGAAAAAGGGGAAGTCTTCCAGAGCGGTGAAAACACCTTTGAAACCGGAAAGCGGGATGAGCCGTGGACCGGGAAATGGATCACCTGCGAGAAAACAGAGGCAAGACATCCTTATTTTGAAAGGGAGTTTCACCTCGACGGCGAGCCGGTCAGCGCAAGGCTGTATATCTGCGGGCTTGGGCTGTATGAAGCCTCCATTAACGGACAAAAAGTCACTGACGAGCGGCTGCTCCCCGGGATCAACTCCTACGACTGCTGGCTGCAGGCGCAGACCTTCGATGTGACCGGGCTCCTGGCAAAGGATAACCGCCTGTCTGTCCTCCTGGGAAACGGATGGTACAAGGGCCGCAATTATTTTGGCTCGGAGGAACGGAACATCTATGGGGACAGCTTCCGGCTGATCGCAGAGCTGCATATCACCTTTGGGGATGGGACCAGCCGGGTGATCGCCACCGACGAAGACTGGACGGTCAAAAGGAGCAGGATTCTTTCTTCGGGAATCTACGACGGCGAGATTCTGGACGACACCCTGCCGGAACTCCCGGCAGAAAAAGCCTTATCCTTGCAGGAGGAAATGCCTCCTCTGGAAGACCGGCTGAGCATCCCCATTGTTGCCAGGGAACATTTCAAGGCAAGGCTTGTGGATATTCCGGATACGTCAGACGCGAACCCGGACTCCGCTGCAGGCAGCGGCGCTGACGGACCTCACGACACCTGCCGCACGGATGCCGGTCAGGCAGAGCCCGGCACATTCGCCTGCACAGAGCCCCGGGAAGACCGCGAATTTGTCCTGGATATCGGTCAGAACATGGCAGGGGCATTTTCCCTGAGGGTGAAAGAGCCCTACGGTACTAAGATACATCTGCAGTTTGGTGAGCTGCTGCAGGACGGCCACTTCTACTGGGATAATCTCCGGACGGCAAAGGCGGAATTTGTCTATATCTCCGATGGGAAAGAACATATTCTCTGTCCCAGATTTACATTTTACGGATACCGCTATGTGATTATGAGGACGCTTTTATAGAAAAAGTAGATACATGGTTAAGAGAAGCACTTTTCTGATAAAAACCACCCAATGAAAAGACATATTCAGACACTTTATAGCTGGAAGGACGGTGGTAAGGATGGATTCCAGTATATTAGAACAGTATGTTGACAAGGTCTACGGCTATGCGGTCAGGCGGACTTATTCCCGGGAAGAAGCCGACGAGCTCTCCCAGGAGATCCTTTTAACGGCCCTGAATGAACTTCCGAAGCTAAGGGACGACAACAGGTTCGAGCCGTGGCTTTGGGGTCTTGCAGGCAATGTGACAAAATCTTTCCGGCGTTATCTGGGGAAGCAGCGCGCGATGTATTCCTACGATACGCTGGCATATTTCCCGCAGGAAACAAATGGCGGCAGTACAGAAGACGACTTGGAGGACAGCCTGGAAGATCAGTACGCTGCCCTGCGGGCCAGGATCGCCATGCTCTCCCAAATTTACCGGAATATCCTAATCCTTTACTATTATGACGGCCTTTCCACCAGGCAGATCGCCCACCGGCTAAGCATTCCGGAAGGCACCGTTACATGGCGGCTTTCGGAAGCCCGCCGAAAACTGAAAAAGGAGTGTGTGAATATGGAAGAAACAGCATTAAGACCCGTCAGTCTCAACATCAGCATCAACGGAGAAGGCAACTATCAGGATCCCCTCAGTCCTTTTCCGCATGTTTACATCAGTGACGCATTGTCACAAAATATCCTTTACCACTGTTATGAGTCTCCCAAGACAGTGGAGGAACTGGCCAAAATCTGCGGTGTCCCGGCTTATTACATCGAGGACGGCCTGCGCAATCTCATTTACCGGGAAGCCATGTCCGAGGTATCCAAGGGGAAATATCGGACGGAGTTCATCATCTATTCGGACAAGGTCAATGAATACCGTGAGAAATCAAAAGACCTCATCCTGCCCATCGTGGACGAGTTCACCGCATGCATGGAAACTCTGGCGGACCATGTGGAAGACCTGGATATTTATACCGCGGGAAAACCAAAAGAAGAACTGACCTATCTATATGGGATGATGGCTTTGGAGCACTTAAGCGCGCAGCATAACCCGGTCCGCCCCGTCAAGCACCCGGTAAGGTATGACGGCAACCGATGGAGTTTCCATGCGCATCTGCGGACCGGGCAGAAGTACAAAACTCAGGGACTGAACCGTCAGAGCTCCTTAAACCTGGGCAGCGGCGGAACATATTGTCACATTTCCTGGTATTTCGGCGGGTTTGCATACCGACGGATGATGTATGACACTGAGATCAATGTCTGCGAAGATATCCTCTGCCGCAGGGAGATAACCGACCTGGATTCTGCGGCGTCCATCGTCCAAAACGGCTTTGCGGTCCGGGAAGAAAACGGCTGCCTGACCGTCCTGACCCCCGCGTTTACGCAGGAGCAGTACAGGGCATTTACCGGACTGGCCGAAAAAGCTTTTGCCCCCTGCATCGGCAGATATGCGGAGCTTGCGGCAAAATATGTGGAGGGCTATCAGAAGCCATTCCCCCCGCACCTGAAAGAGGATGTGGATCGCGTCTGCCATGACATGTTCCTGACGATTTATGCCAATACAATCTGCAGGACAGCCCAGGAAAAAGGGCTTCTGCAAGTCCCTGCACAAAGCAGCGTCTGCGACGTATTGATACAGTTTAAAAAATCCTGAAGGACAGCAGCCCTCTTCCCAAACCCAGGGAGGAGGGCTTACTCTTTAAAATATAACTGCTGATAATTTCCCTGCGGCAGCTCCATGCCCTGTCTGAACTGCTGCCTTTCCGCCATAAATATTCCACCTGTGCGGTTGGACGTTCCAAAGAACATCCAACCTGACTCCCACATTCACAAAACTCGCGCTTACGCGCTCATGCGTCTGCTTTCGCATCTGCGTTTTGCCCATTTGGGAGTGAGTTGCAATCCAACGCCCCGTCTGCATTGCCATTAATGGCATGCAGACAGGTCATTGGATTGCAACCGCACAGGTGGAAAAATTTCATTAAAAATTTTCTCTCATACTCTTGACTCTAAACATTGCTTGAGGTTTAAACTATACCCATGAAGCGCTTCATATATGAAATTATACAATTATGCAATTTTTAATCCTGAACCATTAAATCAGGATTAATACGGAACAAATTACCGCAAACGGGAACAAATTGCCGTTTACGGCAATTGAGATAGTGTCAAATGACTTATGAAAAAGCTGAGTCGAAAAAATAGGCTCTATC
>CAOKQK010000052.1 GCA_948470905.1 uncultured Lachnospiraceae bacterium
CTTGCCATGTACAGAAAGAACAGTTCTTGCTTTCCGGCAAACGTGAGGATCTTTGCCGCGGATCAGGAGGGTGTTTATGTTCTCCTGGCGGAGGATCTCACCGAGCGAAAGGAGATGAACGCGCGCATACGCAAGCTGAAGGAGGAAGAGACACAGAATCTGAAAGCGAGGAATGAGTTTACTGCAAATGTTACCCATGAACTCAGGACGCCCATCAACGGCATCAAGGGACATGTGCTGACCCTTGTGGACAGGGTGGAGGATCCAGACCAGAAAAAGACCCTGGAGATCGTCCTGTACTGCTGTGACAACATGCTGGCGATCATAAACAATATCCTGGACTATGCCAAGCTGGAGACGGGCAAGTTCACAATCGATGAGAGAGAATTTGACTTTTACCAGATGATGGAGAAGGTGGTCGCTACACACAGCGTGGAGATCAATAAAAAGGAACTGCGTCTGAGGGTAAGTGTGGATGACAAGATCCCACAGCTTCTCATAGGGGATGAGTTGCGGCTGGTGCAGATCCTGAACAATCTCATGTCCAATGCCGTCAAGTTTACTTCCATAGGTTATGTGGACCTGGCGGTGAGCAAGACCAGGCAGATCAATGACGAGGTGGAGCTGTTCTTTATGGTAAAGGACAGCGGTATCGGCATGTCTCCTGCGGAGCAGGATAAGCTGTTCCAGAGCTTTACCCAGGCAGACGCTTCGATTACGAGGCGTTTTGGAGGGACGGGGCTTGGGCTTTCTATCACGAAGCAGCTGGTGGAGCTTATGCAGGGCGATATCCAGGTAGAGAGCGAGAAGGGGAAGGGCAGTACTTTTTCCTTCTTCGTCAAGCTCAAGACCAGTCAGAATATAAGCGACACCCAGAACGAGGTCTACGAGAGCTGGGCTGCCTTCACGAAGGAGGGGGCGGAGGAGGAAGATGACGATGACTTTATGCTGTTTGGTGAGGACAGAAATAAAGAAGAACTGAAAAAGCGCATGGAGAAGCTTGCCATGTCCATGGAGTTGGGCGCCTGGGATAAGGCGGAGATGCTCGCTTCCACGGTAAAGACTCTGGTCCAGGGCAGTGACGACGACATGAGGCGGCATGTCCTGCGCATGGAGACGGCAATCAGGAAGGGCAACTACGAAAAGAGCATGGAGAAATACGAGGCGGTCAGGCAGGCGCTGACGGAGCGTATCGGAGAATTGTAGAAAGGATGGCGGGATATGGAGCAGGAAAATGTAAAAAACGGACGCTTTAAAATTCTGATCGTGGATGATATCCGCATGAACGTGGAAATCCTGGACAATATTCTCACCCATGAGGGCTATTCGACCATGTGCGCGGTGAGCGTGCAGGAAGCCATAGATCTCATCAAGGCCCAGAAGCCCACCCTCATCCTGTCGGATCTGTCCATGCCGGAGGTGGACGGGCTGGAGTTCTGCCGGATGCTGAAGCGGAATCCCCGGACGAGGAATATTCCTTTTGTATTCATCTCCGTTATGAATACCAGCGAGGAGAAAGAGCAGGCGTTCCTGGCAGGGGCAGTGGACTTTATTCCCAAGCCCTTCGACGCGGTGGAGGTCATCATGCGGGTGAATAACCACCTGAAGACCTACCAGTTGCAGCAGGAGATGGCGGATCACAACCGCATGATGCACAGGCTGATAGACCAGCAGAAGGAACAGATCGAGCAGGAGCAGAAGAACGTGCTGCTTGCGCTGGCAACCCTGATGCAGAAAAGGAACGCCCATATGGGCGAGCACCTGGAGAATGTGGGCTACAACTGCGGGCTGCTGGCGCAGGGGCTGCAGTTCCTGCCCAAGTATGAGAACGAGATTACGGATGAGTTTATAGAGACCATCCGGGTGGCGGCAAAGATCCACAGCATAGGAAAGTTCATTGTGCCCCGGCAGGGAGCGGAGGAAGGCGAACGCAGCCTTGCGTATCTGAAGGAGTGCGCGGAGGAAGGCGCCGGCGTCCTGGAGGAGATCGGAGCCGGTCAGGAGAAGGGGCGGTTCCTGTCTATGGCGGTCAATATCGCCAGGTATTACAGGGCAAACTGGGACGGAACGGGTTATCCGGCGCTGAAGGGCAGGGAGATTCCCCTGGAGGCGCGGATTGTGGCGCTTGCCAACGACTTTGACAATCTTGGCGTGGAGCGGGATGGCAGGGCGGCGTGTACCCTGGAGGAGAGCGTCCGGATCATCAGCGAAAAGAGCGGAAATATATACGAGCCTGATATAGTCAATATATTTGGCAAAATATGGAGAAAGCTCAGGAGAGGCTGACTTGGGATTGACTTTTTATCGTCAGTATGTTTTAATGGAATGGATGATAAGTCGCATGCTGCCAGGGCAGGAATGACAATGTTAAGGGTATTGATTGGCATGAGGCACAGTGAGATGCAGCCTTGGTGACTAAGGAGGCAAAAGTGATTACCGACAATGAATTTCATCATATTGTGACGTATGTGAAAAAGAACTACGGCATAGATTTAAGTCAGAAAAGGGTCCTGGTGGGCGGGAGGCTGGATAATTATCTTGTCAGGAACGGCTACGCCAACTGTGAGGAGTATCTCAGTAAGGTGGAGAAGAATCCTAAAGGGGTGGAGGCAACCGACCTGATCAATGTGCTCACCACTAACCATACATATTTTATGAGAGAGAGCGAGCATTTTGATTATATGACGCGGGTGGCTCTTCCCTGGGCAAAAGCGAAAGCAGCGCGGGACAGGGATCTGCGCATATGGTCTGCGGCTTCTTCCACAGGGGAGGAGCCCTATGGGCTGGCGATGGTGGTACTGGATTTTTTTGGTTTGGAGCATAAGTCGTGGGATACGAGGATCCTGGCCACAGACGTGTCCACAAGGGTTCTGGAGCATGCAAGCAGGGGCATTTATTTAAAGGAAGACGTCGAGCCTATTCCGCAGAAATGGAAACAGCACTATTTCAAGCAGATCAGCCCGGAGGAATTTCAGGTAAAAGAGGAGCTGAAGAAGGAACTGATTTACAGGCAGTTCAACCTGATGAACCCCTTTCCCTTTAAGAGGAAATTTCATATCGTGTTTCTGCGGAACGTGATGATTTATTTCCCCGATGATACGAAGTATCAGGTCGTCAACAAGATTTATGAGTTCATGGAGCCGGGCGGGTACTTGTTCATCGGCACCACCGAGAGCCTGAACCGCAGTATGACGCCATTCCAGTATATCCAACCATCAATCTACAGAAAGCAGGGGGCCTGATATGAAACCAATTAGAGTTTTAGTTGTAGACGATTCTTTGATGTTCCGCAATTTGCTTGTACAGGGTCTGGATGCGGATCCCAATATCGAGGTCGTGGCCCAGGCGCAGGACGCCTATGAGGCAAGGGATGCCATTATAAAATACAAGCCGGATGTCATGACTCTTGACGTGGAGCTGCCCAGGATGAGCGGGATTGAGTTCTTAAGGAGGCTCATGCCCCAGTACCCCCTGCCGGTTGTCATGATCAGCGCGTTAAACGATAAAGTCTTTGATGCGCTGGAAGCCGGGGCGGTGGATTTCGTCAATAAGCCGACGAACATGAGCCGTGAACAGCTCAATGATTTCCTGACCCAGGAGCTTGCGGCGAAGGTCAAGATCGCATCTACTGCAAAGGTGGGCAGGTTAAAGCGTGTGGATGTGGATTCCGTCGCAGGCCATGCCAGCGTGGTGGGCAGGGACCGCATAGTGGCGATCGGCGCCTCCACGGGAGGCACAGAGGCAATTTTCGAGGTTGTCAAGAGATTCCGGAGGGATATTCCCGGAGTGGTCATCGTGCAGCATATGCCTCCCGGATTCACCAAGATGTACGCAGACCGCCTGAACAACCAGTGTGAGGTTGCCGTGAAGGAGGCGAAGACCGGCGACAGGGTACTTCCGGGACAGGTGCTGATTGCGCCCGGCGACATGCAGATGCGTCTTGTGAAGGTAGGAGGCATGTACCAGGTAGAGTGCAAGGGCAATGAGAGAGTGAACGGGCACTGTCCGTCCGTGGAGGTATTGTTCAACTCTGTGGCAAAGGTAGCTGGAAAGAACGCTGTGGGCGTGATACTGACGGGCATGGGCGGCGACGGGGCGAAGGGGCTTCTGGAGATGAGGAATGCCGGTGCCCAGACCATCGGGCAGGACGAGGCAACCTGCGTGGTGTACGGAATGCCCAAGGTTGCCTTCGACATCGGCGCAGTGCAGTACCAGATGCCGGTTACGGCTATAGCAGGCAAGGTTTACAGCCTGTTGAGCAAATAGATAATACATCAATGAGAAAGGAGCAGAGCGTAAATGAAGATCTTATTGGCAGAAGATGATTTCGCCACCAGGAAATTTATGGATAAACAGCTGTCGCAGTACGGTGAGTGTGATGTGATGGTAGATGGTGAGGAAGCGGTAGATGCATTCATGATGGCATTGGAAGACAATGAACCCTATGATCTGGTCTGTCTTGATGTTATGATGCCGGTCATGGATGGTTATCAGGTTTTGAAGGCAATCCGCGGAATTGAAGCCCAAAAGGGTATATCAAAAAAGAACAGCGTAAAAGTGATCATGACTACCGCGTTAAATGATGAGCGTAATGTGAAGCTTGCGTTTGAACTTGGTTGTGAAGCCTATGTGGGTAAGCCAATCGATGTGGAGAAATTTGAAAAGGTATTGAATAAGCTTGGGCTGATCTGAAGACAGCCAGGGAAAAATCCTTAAGATTGGAGGAAGTATGGCAGAAGATTTTAATACTGACAGTATGTTTTCCATGTTTTTGTTTGAAAGCAGTCAGCTTCTTGAAAAACTGGAAGGCATCATATTAGAGAAACAGGATGCAGACTGCTTTGACGATGCCGATATCAATGAAATTTTCCGATGTATGCACACAATCAAAGGCTCGGCCGGAGTGATGATGTACGATAATATCATGAAGGCTTCCCATAAGCTGGAGGATGTGTTTTACTATCTGAGGGAGTCCCATCCGGAGGATGTGCCCCACATGGAACTGGTGGAGAAGGTTCTCGCTGTTTCGGACTTTATCACAGGCGAGCTTGACAAGCTCAGGAACGGGGAGACTGCGGACGGCGATGAGTCAAAGCTGGTAGAGGATCTGGACGAATTTCTGAGCCGTATCAAGGGTGAGATCAAGAAGCAGGGCATTCGGCTTCCCAAGGCGAACAAGCAGGAGGAGCCGACCCAGTTCTATGTGAAGCCTGTGGCGGAAGATGACAGTCACTTCTATAAGATTGTGATCCATTACAGAAATGATACCCAGATGAGCAATATCCGCGCATATTCCGCAACCTATGCGCTCAAGGAGGTGGCGGAGGACCTGCTCTATACCCCGGAGGACATTCTCTCCAACGAGGCCAGCGGGGATGTGATTCTGGCAGAAGGCTTTCATATGCTGCTGCAGACCAAGATTTCCAAGGAGGAAGTCCTGGAGCTGATAGACAGCTCGGAGGCGGAGAAGATTGACTTTGACGAGATCACCTCAGATGAGTACGGAAAGGAACTGGTAAACCTTGGCAGGGAGCCGGCTCCCCAGATTGTCATCAATCTGGAGGACGGGGTGAAGCCTGCAAAGGATGACAAGCCGGCACCCGGCGATTATGTCGTCAAGTCCAAGGATCCCGGCAAGGGCAAGACTCTGGCGAAGAACCAGCCCAAGCAGCAGAGCATCATAAGCGTCAATGTGGAGAAGATGGATGCCCTGATGGACCTGATCGGGGAGCTGGTCATTGCGGAGGCGACGGTCCTTCAGAATCCGGATCTGAAAGTGCCGGGGCTGGATTTGACCAATTTCCAAAAAGCGGCGTCAGAGCTTGCTACCAACACCACGGAGCTGCAGCAGGTCATCATGTCCATGCGTATGATGCCCCTGACCAACACATTCCAGAAGATGAAGCGTATTGTCTTCGATGTGTCCAGGAAGCTGGACAAGGACGTTGAATTTGAAGTGATCGGTGAGAACACCGAGGTGGATAAAAATATCATAGAGCATATTTCAGATCCTCTGATGCATTTGGTGAGGAATTCCGTGGATCACGGTATCGAGGAGGACCCCAATGAGCGTACCATGCTGGGCAAGCCGGCAAAGGGCAAGATTACCCTGGAGGCAAAGAACGAGGGCGGCAAGGTATATATCAGTGTCAGAGACGACGGCAAGGGCTTAAATGCTGAAAAGCTGTATGAGAAGGCGCTGGATAAGGGCCTGATCGATAAACCCATGAGCGACTATACCGAGAAGGAGATTTTCCGCTTTGTCACGCTGCCGGGCTTTTCTACGAAGGAGCAGGTGACAGAGTATTCCGGGCGTGGCGTGGGCATGGATGTGGTGGTGAAGAATATCCAGGCCATCGGCGGAAGGCTTGACATTGACAGCACTTTGGGCGGAGGCTCGGAGATGACGCTGGTGATACCGCTGACCCTTGCCATTATTAACGGCATCGTGGTGCAGGTGGGCAATTCCCCGTTTGTTCTTGAGACTTCCTCCATTAAGCAGTTTGTGCGTATGACACAGGATTCTCTGGTGCAGGAGCCCAGCGGAGAAGAGTATGTGGTTCTCAGGGGAGAGTATTATCCGTTTATCCGACTGAATGAAAAGTATGAGCTCCCTGATTCCTGCTGCAATGTGGATGATGGCATTGTTGTAGTTCTGGAACATGAGGGTAAGCAGATATGCGTGCTGATCGATAAGCTGCTCCAGCAGCAGGAAATTGTGGTTAAGCCGATTCCTTCTTACATAAAGAAGGTGAGAGGGCTTTCCGGCTGTACCCAGCTTGGTGACGGCAGCATTGCACTTATTCTGGACATTGCCGGATTGATTCAGGACGAGGAAAGGAGATAGTACATAGTGGAAGAATTGAAAGAGGGACTGCAGGAGCAGGAGGCTGATGCCCAAAAGGGAAAGTTTATGACTTTCCAGGCGGGGAAAGAGTTCTTCGGCATAAGCATAAGTTATGTAAAGCAGATCATTGCTATGCAGCCGATCACAGTAGTACCTGAGGTGGAAGATTATATCAAGGGTCTGATCAATCTTCGGGGAAAGATCATTCCCGTGATCGATGTCCGCGTGAGGTTCAAGATGGAACCAAAGGAATATACGGACAGAACCTGTATCATTGTCATTGATGTCAAGTCGACGGTGGTAGGGCTGATCGTGGAGAAGATAGCGCAGGTTGATACTATAATGGATGATGATATTGTTCCTCCTCCCACGCTTGGACGTAAGGATAACGAGCAGAACAAGTATGTTTACGGTCTTGCAAAGACGGAAGACTCTGTGAAGCTTTTGATTGATCCGGAAAAGCTGATCAAGCAGGAAGTATTGGAGGCTCTTGAGGAGCTTCAAGAGGAAGAACAAGAATAAAAAGGAGAGGTTTACCATGAAGAAGAAATTTTCAATCTATGACATGACCGTCAGAGGAAAAATTACTATGTTCAGCGTGGTGATGCTTGTTTTTATGGTCATCATTGCAGGTGTGGGTCTGATTGCCGCAAATACCGTTAATTCAGCCCGCAAAAACAGCTATAATAATTATGCCATGAGTGAGTACAACCTGAGTCAGGCATACGGCAATTTCTGCAATGTCCGTGTATGCAGCAGGAATATCATATTTGCATATTATAATGACTCCGCAAAAATTGTGGAGCAGGAGAATAAGATTAACGCTTATATAGCCCAGATGAAAGACTATCTGATGAAGTTCACTGCAAAGCAGGATGTGCTGCCTGCCACTGTCAACAGTCAGTTTGATAAGATGAGCGGCTATTTGACCTCCTGGATTGATTCCATGAACAGCGAGATCGATATGGTCAAAGCGGGCAAGCATATGGAGGCTCAGAATGACATATTGACAAATGGAGGAAACATTGCCAGCAATGCGGAGAGCGCTTTTTCCGAGCTGATCAGTATGGTAGAAAAAGCGTCTAATGAGGCTGACCAGAAAGTGAATTACAATCTTACAATATTAACGGTTGTTGTTGTTATTGTAGCGGTGGTGGCTATCTTTATCGCTTTTGCATATGGCATGGTCCTGATTAAGGCAATCTCTGCTCCTATCAAAAAGATTACGGATGCTGCGAAGAAGCTTGCAGTGGGCGATGTGGATGTGGACTGCCAGAAGATCCATAATGATGATCTGGGCGAGCTGATGGATGAATTTGGCGCAATGGCTGAAGCAACCAAGGAACAGGCGAGAATCGCGGATGTGATTTCACAGGGTGATTATACCATGGATGTAAAGCCCAGGGGAGACAGGGATGTACTTGGCAAATCTCTCCGCAAGCTGGTTCTGGATGAGAACGTGACATTGAACAATATCAAGGAGGCAGGCGCACAGATTACCGTAGGCGCGGAGCAGGTGGCAAATGCGAGCCAGGCGCTGGCACAGGGTTCTACAGAGCAGGCAAGCGCACTGCAGCAGGTAACTGCTTCCATGGATGAAGTTACTCAGCGTACCAAGGATAACGCTACCCAGGCAAGCCAGGCAAATACCCTTGTAAACAGTGTCAAGGATATGGCGGCTGCAGGAAACGATCAGATGAAGTCCATGATCCAGGCTATGGACAGCATCAATGAGTCCTCAGAGACCATTTCCAAGATCATTAAGACAATTGACGATATTTCCTTCCAGACCAATATCCTTGCACTGAATGCGGCCGTGGAGGCGGCAAGGGCAGGTGAGGCAGGAAAGGGCTTTGCGGTAGTGGCTGAGGAAGTCAGGAACCTTGCCGCAAAGAGCGCGTCCGCAGCAGGTGAGACAGCGGAGATGATCGAGGATTCCATTCACAAGGTGGCAAACGGAACCAAGATTGTAGAGGAGACGGCAAAGTCCCTGGATGCCATTGTGCGTTCTATTGACGAGATTGTTGGGCTTATCAGCAATATTGCGGTATCTTCCAATGATCAGTCTACGGCAATCTTCCAGATTGACCAGGCAATTTCCCAGGTTTCCACTGTTGTACAGACCAATGCTGCTACCAGTGAGCAGTGTGCCGCAGCCAGTGAGGAGCTTTCCAACCAGGCTGTCACCCTTAGAAACCTTATCGCTCAGTACAAGCTGCGCACAAACGGACAGAGCGTTTCTTCCTTCATGGAGAACAGCTCGCCCTCATACAGCAGCAATGAGAGCATCATTTCTCTGGACGGGGATTTCAGCAAGTATTGATCTGGAAGCTGATGTCAGGGGAAGGTCCCCAGGAAGGCTCCGGAGAGGGCGAATGATATTTATATGACGGAAAACAGGAGACGGGCGCGAGCGTTGTCTCCTGTTTTTGAGTGTCAGGGGAATAATTTTGAACGGCTCCGGGATCCTTTTCGCCCTATAGAGGCAATACCTCCGTAGAGCAGCCTTTATCATTTTGCATTTAGGTGACTCAGGAGGGAATAGGGCGTCATCCTGACCTGATCGGTGCGCCGCTGTGTTTTCGGGATTTTGTGGGACACAGGAATTTGATGTATGACAACAGCGGGCACGGGACGCATGTCTGCGGGAGCATCTGCGGCAGCGGCGTGCTTTCCGAGGGAAAATATAGAGGGGTCGCGCCGGGGACAAGGCTGGTAGTGGGCAAGGTCTTGGATGAAAGAGGGGACGGCTCCACAGAGGCAATGCTTGAGGGGCTGGAATGGATCCTTGAAGTGAGAGAAAAATATCACATTCGTATTTTGAACATTTCTGTTGGAATAGGTACTATGGAACAGCCGGAGAAGGAGCTTGTGCTGCAGGACAAAATAGAACAGGTTTGGGACAGCGGGATCCTGGTGGTCTGTGCCGCGGGAAACAAGGGACCGGGGGACGGTACGCTCTCCGCGGTGGGAGGAAGCTGCCGGGTGGTGACTGTTGGATGCCACGACGGCAGCTATGCCAGGGATAAGCCGGGGCGCTGTGAGGCTTACTCCGGCAGAGGAAAGCTTGGGAGCGCTGTCCGCAAGCCTGACCTGGTAGCGCCGGGGACGGATATTGTGTCCTGTAACGCCTTTTTTTACAAGATTAACGGCAAATACAGAAATGCCTATACGGCCAAGTGCGGCACTTCCATGGCTACCCCCATTGTGTCGGGTGCCGCAGCACTGCTGTTTGGGAAATATCCGGAGATGACAAACGATGAGTGCAAAGAGAGGCTGCAGTACACGGCAGATGATCTGGGGCTTCCCTGGAACATGCAGGGATGGGGTATGCTGAATGTGGGACGGCTGCTGGAGTAGTCCAGCGGAGAAATCTCAAGAGGAAATTTAAAACAGCCTCGCAGTGGAGACGCCCCGGGAGAATTTTCAGATGCGCATTTTGGCAACTGAAAATTGCTCCCAAATAAGGGGGCGTAAGTTTCCGTAAGCGGGAACCGAGCGGAGAGAGCGGAAAAGTTCCCACAAGTGGGAACTGGAGTAGGGGGCATAACCATAGATTGACTGAATGAGTTGGAGCTGGTACGATTGCTGCGTACGGGGATGGCTTCTGTAGATGAGGGGTGGAATGACGCGAGCTGGGGGTCTGGTGGGCAGAGAATTCACAGTTTAGACAGGTCACTGAACAGTTACAGGGAATCGTTTTATTTTACAGAAAAACATTGACATGCCTTGCCTGATTGTATACAATAATACAAGACGCGCCGCCAATCTGCAGCGTGCAGGTATTGCGCGCATTTTTTCATACTCAAATTTGTGCCTGCGGCCGGGATTCGCAGGTAACAGAAAGGCATGGTAATTATGATGAGAGCGAGTGAGACATTTCAAAACCGTCCGGTGACAATGAACTCCAAGAACAATCTGCTGGAAATTGAGGAGCATATGTACATATTGGACGACGTACAGAAGCCCAATGTATTCCGAAATATGTTTCCTTATTCGGAGATACCGAAAATCCCTTTTAATGACAGGATCGTACCTCACAATATGCCCAGGGATATCTGGATCACGGACACTACCTTCCGGGACGGCCAGCAGTCCAGGGCGCCCTACACCACGGAGCAGATCGTTACGATTTTTGACTACCTGCACAGGCTGGGCGGGCCAAACGGAATGATCCGTGCCAGCGAGTTCTTTTTGTACAGCAAGAAGGACAGGGACGCGGTTTATAAATGTATGGAGAGGGGCTATGATTTCCCGGAAGTCACCAGCTGGATCCGCGCCAGCAAGGAAGATTTCAAGCTGGTAAAGGAAATCGGCATGAAGGAGACGGGAATTCTCGTGAGCTGCTCTGATTACCATATTTTCCTGAAGCTGAAAATGACCAGGCGTCAGGCAATGGATCATTATCTGAGCGTCATAAGGGAATGCCTGGAAGAGGGCATCAGTCCCCGGTGCCATCTGGAGGATATTACCAGGGCGGACATTTACGGCTATGTGGTGCCTTTCTGCACAGAGCTGATGAAGCTGATGGAGGAGTACAGGATCCCCATCAAGGTCCGTGCCTGTGATACCATGGGCTATGGGGTCAATTATCCCGGAGCCGTGATCCCAAGGAGCGTCCAGGGGATTATCTACGCCATCCACACCCATGCAGGTGTGCCTCACGAGCTGATCGAGTGGCATGGGCACAACGATTTTTACAAGGCGGTGGCAAATTCAACCACGGCGTGGCTGTACGGCTGTTCCGGCATCAACACCTCCCTGTTTGGCATCGGTGAGAGGACAGGCAACACGCCCCTGGAGGCGATGGTGTTCGAGTACGCGCAGCTCAAAGGGGACTTAAACGGTATGGACACTACGGTGATCACGGAGCTGGCGGAATATTATGAGAAAGAGATAGGCTATCAGATCCCGCCCAGGACGCCTTTTGTGGGCAGGAATTTCAATGTCACAAGGGCGGGCATCCATGCGGACGGGCTGCTGAAAAATGAGGAGATCTACAATATTTTTGACACGGAGAAATTCCTGAACCGTCCGGTGCGCTGCGCTATATCCAACACTTCCGGGCTTGCGGGCATCGCCCACTGGCTCAACGCTTATTATGGGCTTAAGGACGAGAAGCAGGTGGAGAAAAGCTCGGAGCTGGTGCAGGAGGTCAAGAAGTGGGTTGACGGGGAATACGCAGGCGGGCGTGTTACGGTTCTGACCGACGAGGAGATCGTCGCGTGTGTGGAGCGCGTGTGCCTGGAGAAGGGAATTGAGCTAGAGGTATTGAAATGAGCAACTATGATGTAAAGCAGGAGGTAACAGACAAATACTCCCTGCGGGGGCGTGTTTTCAACAGGCTGAGAGAGGATATCTTAAGCGGGAAATACGCCGAACATGAAGAATTAAAGGAAGTGGCAATCGGCGAGGAAATGGGAGTGAGCCGCACTCCGGTCAGGGAGGCGTTCCGGCAGCTGGAGCTGGAAGGGCTGATCCAGATCATCCCCAACAAGGGAGCCTATGTCACCGGCATCACGGAGAAAGACGTAAAAGATATTTACATGATACGTTCCCTTTTGGAGGGCTTGTGCGCCCGCTGGGCTACAGAGCATATCACGAAGGAACAGCTGGAGGAGATGGAGGAAAATGTCTACCTGGCGGAATTTCATGCGGGTAAGGGGCATCTGGAGCAGCTTGCAGAGCTGGACAACCGCTTCCATGACATTTTGTATGAGGCATGTGACAGCAAGATGCTGGAGCATCAGCTGAAGGACTTTCATCAATATGTGCTGAGGGTCAGAAAGAAGACGCTTTCCAGCACAAACAGAGGTCCCAAGTCCAACGCCGAGCACCGGGGGATTCTGGAGGCGATCAAGTCTGGGGACGGGGATCTGGCGGAAAAGCTTGCCAACCAGCACATGATAAACGCGTACAACAATATGGTCAGGAACGGCCTGCACGAGATCTACGAGCAGCGGGAGAAGATATGAGAGGAGAGATCCCGACTTATTGCCTGCTGGAATAAAAATGAAAATAGAATAGCAGAAAGGATACATACTATGGCAAAAATTCAGATGACGACACCTCTGGTGGAGATGGACGGGGACGAGATGACAAGGATCCTCTGGCAGATGATCAAGGATGAACTGCTTTCCCCCTACATAGACCTAAAGACAGAGTATTATGACCTGGGGCTGGAAAACCGCAATGCCACCGATGACCAGGTGACGATAGATTCCGCCAACGCCACTCTCAAGTACGGCGTGGCGGTAAAGTGCGCCACCATCACGCCAAACGGCGCGCGCATGAAGGAGTACAACCTGAAGGAGATGTGGAAAAGCCCCAATGGGACTATCCGCGCTGTCCTGGACGGCACTGTGTTCCGGTCGCCCATCCTGGTAAAGGGCATTGTGCCCTATGTGAAAAACTGGACGAAGCCCATTACCATCGCCCGCCATGCCTACGGCGACGTCTATAAAAATACGGAGATCAAGGTGCCCGGTGCCGGCAGGGCGGAGCTGGTATTCACGTCGGAGGACGGCACCGAGACAAGGGAGCTGATCCATAATTTTGACGGCGCCGGCATCCTCCAGGGCATCCACAATACGGAGAAATCCATCAAAAGCTTTGCGCGCGCATGCTTTGCATACGCGGTGGACACCAGACAGGATCTGTGGTTTTCCACCAAGGACACCATCTCCAAGAAATATGACCACACCTTCAAGGACATCTTCCAGGAGATCTACGACGGGGAATACAAGACCAAATTTGAGGAGCTGGGCATAGAATATTTCTATACCCTGATCGACGATGCCGTGGCAAGGGTCATCCGCTCCGAGGGCGGTTTCATCTGGGCGTGCAAGAATTATGACGGGGATGTGATGTCCGATATGGTGGCGACTGCTTACGGCGACCTGTCCATGATGACCTCCGTGCTGGTCTCCCCCAGCGGCGTGTATGAATATGAGGCGGCTCACGGCACTGTACAGCGCCATTATTACAAGCATCTGAAGGGAGAGGAGACCTCCACCAATTCCATCGCCACCATTTTTGCATGGAGCGGAGCACTTAAGAAAAGAGGAGAGCTTGACGGGAATACAGAGCTGGCGGATTTCGCGGATAAGCTGGAGCGCGCCTGCATTAAAACAGTAGAGGACGGGAAGATGACAAAGAGCCTGTCCCTGATCTCCACCTGTGAGAACCCTGTGATCCTGAACAGCCTGGAATTCATCCAGGCCATTCGTGGGACCCTGGAGGAGCTTATGTAGCCAGAAGCTCCCAGTCTTCGTAAAGCTTCTCAAGCTGTGACCGGATCTCTGCCTGTTCCGCGGACAGCTTCTGGAGCTTTGCGACCTGCGTTCCGATGGCGGGGTCGGACATTTCCTGGTCGATTTCTTCGCTGCGCTGTTCTAAAGCGGCAATCTTATCCTCGCATTTTTTCAGGTCATTTTCTTTCTTGCGCTGTCTTGCCTGTTCTTCTTTCTGAGCCATCCAGTCGGCTTTCTGGCTGGAGATGCCGGAAGCATCTGCGGAGCCGGTAGCCGCAGCAGCCTTGTAAGCGCTCGCGGAGCTGGAGCCCGGAGCCTGGGCAGATTTGGATGTGCCCGCGGAGCCGGTAGCCGAAGCCGCCTTGTAAGCGCCTACAGAGCCCGGAGCCTGGGCAGATTTGGAAGCGCCCGAGGAGCCAGAAGCCGAAGCCGCCTTGGAATCGCCTACAGAGCTGGAAGCAGGAGCCGCCTTGTAAGCGCCCGCAGAGCCGGAGCCCGGAGCTGTCCTGGAAGTGCCCGCAGAGCCGGAAGCCGCAGCTGTCTTGTAAGCGTCCGCGGAGCCGGAGCCCGAAGCAGCCTTGGAAGCGCCGGAAGCTGCAGCGCCCGCAGTATCAGCCGCCAGGGCAGCCATCAAATCGTCGTGTTTTTCCAGATAATAATCATAATTTCCGATATAATTTACCAGCCGATGCCCTGTGAGATCCAGGATACGGTGGGCGGTCCTGTTGATAAAATAGCGGTCATGAGAGACGTACAGCACAGTGCCCTCGTAGCTGTTCAGGGCATCCTCCAGGATTTCCTTTGACAGGATATCCAGGTGGTTGGTGGGCTCGTCCAATATGAGGAAGTTTGCGTTGCCCAGCATCAGCTTTGCCAGGGAGACGCGCCCGCGCTCCCCGCCGCTTAAGTTCCGGATATTCTTGAATACGTCATCGCCGGTGAACAGGAATGCTGCCAGCACATTGCGGATCTCTGTGTTGTTGAGAGTGGGATAGTCGTCGGAAATCTCTTCAAACAGAGTCTTCCCGCTGTGCAGCACATGGTGCTCCTGGTCATAATAGCCAATCTCCACATTGGTGCCAAGGTGGAAAGCACCGCTGTCTGCGGGAAGCAGCCCGTTCAGGATCTTCAAAAGGGTGGTCTTGCCGGTCCCGTTGTCGCCGATGATGGCTACATGTTCCCCGCGCTTGATCTCAAAGCTTACATGCTCAAAAAGCAGCTGCTCCCCAAAGGATTTGCTTAGATCTTCTACAGTCAGCACATCGCCGCCGCTGGTGTATCTGGGGGTGAGCTTTAAGCGCATGTCAGCCCGCACCTCCGTGGGCTTGTCCAGAACCTCCATCTTGTTTAACAGCTTCTCACGGCTCTCAGCGCGTCGGATGGATTTCTCACGGTTGAAGGACTTTAATTTCTCAATGACCTCCTCCTGATGTTTGATCTCGCGCTGCTGGTTTAAGTAGGCGTTCATGGCGGCGGCGCGCAGCAGCTCTTTTTTTGCCGCATAGGCTGTATAATTGCCTGCAAAGACCGTCGCCCTGGTCTGGTCGATCTCGATGACCTTGGCGGCAATCCGATCCAGGAAGAAGCGGTCGTGGGAGACGAGGATGACCGCTCCCTTATAGTTTAACAGATAGGTTTCCAGCCAGGCGATGGAATTTAAGTCCAGATGGTTGGTGGGCTCGTCCAGGATGATCAGGTCCGGCTTCTGCAGAAGGAGCTTTCCCAGCGCCACCCGTGTCTTCTGTCCCCCGGAGAGGGTGGAGACGGACTTTCCGAATTCGTCCTCCCCAAAGCCCAGACCTTTCAGGACGCCAGTTATCTCGCTCCTGTAGGCGTAGCCGTCCCCCATCTCAAAAGCGTGGGTGAAAGCGCTGTACTGTTTCATCAGCTTCTCCAGCGCATCTCCCTCGGCGGTCTGCATGGAGAACTCACAGTCCCTGATTTTATGCTCCAGGTCTATCAGCTCCTGCTTCACGGACAGAAGCTCCTCATAAATGGTATTTGACGAGTCCACGGCGTCATTCTGTGCCAGATACCCCAGGTTTCTGTCCTTGGAGAGCGCAACAAGCCCGCTGTCAGGCTGCATCTGGCCCACAATAATGCGCAGGAGGGTGGTCTTTCCCGCGCCGTTGATGCCTACAATGGCGGCTTTCTCGTAATCCTCGATATGGAAGCTGATATTTTCCAGCACCTTGTTTTCAGCAAAAGCTTTCGATATATTTTGAACGGAGAGTATCATGATCCTAAGCCCTTTCTCATAACTTTTTTAATACACACTCTGGTATGGATTTTCTTCTCCGCAAGATTATAACATTTTTAGGTCAAAATTCCAATAGTTTTCCGCCTGTGCGACTGCAATCCAATGAACCTGAGCGTAACAGTTCAGCCACAATGTCATTTAGAAGGGTGTAGACATCCGCCACGCTGTTTAAGTTGTTATCTGCAATGATCTGTCGAATCTGCTCCTTTGTTGCCGGCATAAAAAATCCTCCTTTTCGATAAGAATTGTCATATCTTAATTCTTACCAAAAAAGAGGTATTTTTTTCCAAAGACACAAACTTTTTTACACTACCTGTTATAAAATTATTTTTTGTCCAAAATTTGTCCGTGATCGTTCGGGTTATCTCTCTACTCTATTGTACTTACCAAGTGCAATGCACTCATTTGGGAAATGTTCTCAGAGAATTACCCCGATTCAGTTAAGGATCGGGGGAATATTCAGGCTTGCCGCTTTTGCTGGTAGAGTGCGGTCAGGGAATCTTGGAGAACCTGTGAAAAGTTAATGTGGTTGTTCTCGGCAAAGGTATTGAGCCATGCGGGAATGGTGAGATTTTTTCTTACAGCTTTCTGTCCATATTTTTCAGCATATGCATCCATATCCAGTACCAGCAGGCTTACGAACCCGCCGGCATCCGGGGTAATGTTTTCCAATGGACTTGCTTCGGGGATGGGCTTTCCATCTTCCAGTTCATCAAGTACCCAGCCGGATGCAGCATCCGTACCCATAAGGATAGCTTCAGCCAGTGTGCTGCCTCCGCTTACACATCCAGGGAGATCGGGAACTACTACGGCATAAGCACCTTTTTTTTCTCCATCAGGATAGAAACATGCAGGATAAGTTAATTTCACACGAAACCTCCTTTATGGTGTGCAGTACTGGGCTTGTTCGTATAGAGGAAGATAACAGTTAAAAACTGGAAGCTGCGGCAAGTAAATTAAGCATTACAAAATTTGAAGCAGTCAGAAATGGTATAGAAAACAAATACAAACAAATACAGAAAAGCTATTCAAAAAGGTATGCAATATGTCCCCGAAGTAATTTTATTGTAGTTTATTGTATAAGAAGCTGTAAAGTGCCGTAGTACAGACGAACGGCTTGAAAAAGCTGTGAAATTTGGTATAATATGATTGCCGGCAAAGAGGGGGAATTTATCAAAGCAGGGTCTTGGAAGCCGCATAAAATCAGGCTTGGAGATTCCGGGAGCATATTATTATACTGGAGGTTGTATGATAGAGCTGAAAGGGAAATATAATGAAGCCAGGATTTTTACAGATGTTGTAGACGAAGCATCCATTTCGCAGGTGCTTCTTTTGCTTAACCAGGAATTTGTATCGGGCAGCAGGATAAGATTGATGCCGGATATACACGCTGGCTCCGGATGCACCATCGGGACGACTATGACTATCACAGATAAGATTGTTCCAAATCTTGTTGGCGTGGATATTGGCTGCGGCATGGAGACGGTGAGGATTAAGGAAAAGCATCTGGAGCTGCAAAAACTGGATAAGCTGATTTATGAGAAAATTCCGTCTGGATTTAATGTACGGGAGAAAACGCACAGATATTTTGAAGAAATTGATCTTGAAGCGTTGTATTGTTATAAATATATTGATCCTAAAAGGGCGGAAAAGAGCCTTGGGACATTAGGCGGGGGCAATCATTTTATTGAGGCAGATAAGGATGAGGAAGGCAATATTTATGTGGTAGTGCATTCCGGCAGCCGCCATCTGGGCCTGGAAGTGGCAAATTATTATCAGGAGGAAGGATATAAGGCTTTAAATGGCTCTGCTCAAAAAGACATTGATAATCTGATCGCCGAACTGAAGGCACAGGGGAGAGAGCGTGAGATCCAGAAAAGTGTCACAATATTGAAAAATACCAAAAGAACAAATATTCCCAGGCAGCTGGCGTATGTGTCCGGCGAATTATTTGAACAATATATTCATGATATGAAGATTGTTCAAAGATATGCGGAATTGAACAGGCAGGCAATGATGGATGAGATTGTAAAAGGCATGAAGGTTCATGTTGTGGAGCAGTTTACCACAATTCACAACTATATTGATACGGATGCAATGATTTTAAGAAAAGGGGCCGTATCGGCCGGAAAAGAGGAGAAGCTGATTATCCCCATTAATATGCGGGACGGCTCCCTGATCTGTATTGGAAAGGGTAATGATGACTGGAACCAGTCAGCGCCACATGGTGCGGGAAGGCTGATGAGCAGGTCGGCTGCGAAGGAGTCATTTACCGTGTCAGAGTTCAGGAGCCAGATGAGTGGTATTTATACAACATCAGTAAATAAGGATACATTGGATGAATGTCCGATGGCGTATAAAGGCATGGATGATATTGTAAATAATATTGGCGATACAGTTGATATTTCTCATGTCATAAAACCGATCTATAATTATAAGGCCAGCGGTGAATGAATCCGCCTGCTGTCATTTGGCGTGAGACTGTATATCATAGAACCTGAAAGCTGATTCTGATCGGCATTTGGTTTTGTGCCTGTGCGGCAGGAGAGAAGCCGGCGGCCCGGTGCATAAGTGAGGAGGCGAAAATGGCGAAGCATAATTTCAAGGTGGATTTAAAGGGGATCATCCGCCTTTTGAGCGATAATTTATACTCGGGGGAACGTGTTTTCTTAAGAGAGCTTCTGCAGAATGGGGTGGACGCCATCGCGGCGAGAAAGAGGGAGGAGCAGGAGCTTGAGGGAAAGATCACTGTCACCTACCGAAGGTGTGAGGATGGCGCGGACCTGACCTTTGCGGACAATGGCATCGGGCTGAGCGAGGAAGAAATACACTCCTTTCTCTCGGTGATCGGGCAGTCCTCCAAGCGGGGCGATGAGGTGCGAGGCAGCTATATCGGCCAGTTTGGCATAGGGCTGCTGTCCTGTTTCCTGGTAAGCGGCGAGATTGAGGTTGTCACCCGTTCTGTCAGGGAGGAGAGGGGATATCAGTGGATCGGAAAAAGCGACGGTTCCTACGCAGTAACCGCCCTGAGAAGAAAGGTTGAGGCAGGTACGCAGGTACATATCCGCCTGGCGGGAAATAAGCTGGCTCTTTTTGGCGAACAGGAGGTTGTACAGGCTCTGGAGGAGTACGGTTTTCTGCTGACGATCCCTGTCTTTTTTGACGGGGAGGAGATAAAAAGGACTGTCAATGATAATTTTGTCCCATGGAGGCAGTCTTTTTGTATGGCGGAGGATATGCTGGAATTCGGGGAAAAGATTTTTGACGAAGCTTTTTTCGATGTTGTGTCTCTTAACGGGGAGGGGATGAAGGGCTATGCCTTTATCTCTGCCAGGCAGTCCAGCGCCAGTGTTCCAGGCAGTCACAGGATTTATCTGAAAAATATGTTTGTCACGGAGGACGGCAGGGATATTGTTCCCAAGTGGGCTTTTTTCACCAGATGTATCATTGATGTGGACGATCTGACGCCCACGGCTTCCAGGGAGGGATTTGCCAGGGACGATAAGCTGATAAGGGCAAAAGCCCGGATTGAAAAGAGCATTTTCGATTATTTTGTTTCCCTCTCCCAGTATGATACAAGGAAGCTGAAGACGCTGCTGCGTATCCATAACATAGCCATCAAGTCTCTGGTTGTGGAGAATGAGCAGATATTCAAACTGTTTTTCCCTTTTCTGACCTTTCCCACCAACAAAGGATATCTCACAGGTTTCCAGATCGTGGAGGCATCGAAGAAGGTTCCCGTCCGGTACAGTGTGGACGTGGACGATTACAGGAGGCTTGGCCCGCTTTTGGAGGGGACGGACAGTCTGTTGATCAACGGCGGGTACATATATGATGCGGGAATCTTGGGACAACTGCCTAAATATTATAAAAATGTCAGGATAGAGGCATTTGATGAGAAGGCTTATGATATGCTGCTGGCGGATGCGCCGGAGAAGCTGGCACAGGGTTTGGAGAACTTTCTGTGGTGGGCGGAGGAAGCCCTGAAGCCTCTGAGGTGTCAGGTGTCGCTGAAAACTTTCTCACCCCCGCAGCTGCAGGCACTTTATGTCCCGGGAGAAGACATGCTCTTTGGGGAGGCTATGGAAAAAGGCAGTCTGTCCGGTTTCTTTGAGGCTTTTGACTTCGGGGAGGAGGACTGCGGGGAGAGCAGCAGGCTGTACCTGAACGGAAACAACAGCTTTGTCAAGAGCCTGGCTTTGAACGGTGGGATTGACAGAGAGCTTGCCGGCGCCATTGCCAAGGTGCTCTATGCACAGGCGCTTCTGGCAGGACATTACACCCTGGATGCGGAGAAGCTGGAGCTTATGAATTCCGGTCTGAAGAAGCTTATGGAAGCGGCTGTGGGCAGGAACGGAGGCTTTTGAATCTAAAAAAGAGAGGAAAAAAGATGGCGATTGGAGCGTTCGCGGGAATCAGAATAGGCGAGATGGAGGAGGGGGAGCTTAAAACGGCGCTGCGAAGGGCCAGGCGGCTGACTGCGGAGAGTTACTCCAATTACGAGAAGAATGAGAAGCCGCTGGTCCGGCTGTTCGCCGGGATTATGGAGCTGAGCAGGCAGCAGAAGGAGTGGTACGTTTATTTTTATTCGATTTATGAGAGAATGTACCTGGCGAAACGGACATGTGACAGCAAAGCGATCATACGGTACGCAGAAATTTATTACAGGGACAGCGATCTGTATATGGACGAGAACCTTCCGAAATACTTAAATACAGACATGGGTTATCTGAACGTGTGGATCTGCGGGTTTATTTACGGGGTATATATGGATTATTGTGAGATTGACGATGCAAAGATGAAGCTGTTCATGAGCCGCTATGAGGCTGCCGCGCTGAAATACGGCAAAACCTTCTGCTATTATAAGGATGAGATGGGTATGGCCGTGCTGTACAGGAACCTGGAGATGATGGAGCATGGCAGACGGAACTTTGAGCGGTATGAGAAGGATATGACCAGCTGTTATATCTGCGGACACCTTCCCATGCTGGATTACTATCTCATGAAGGACAGTCCGGAGCAGGCGGAGTGCCTGATGCAGGATTTCCTCAACCGGAATATTCCCAGGAAACATCTATGGTGTTATCAGTACTGTGAGTATGCGCAGCCCCAGCTGCTTTATGCCGCGATACTCCGCAGCAGCCTGGAGCTGGAAAAGCCGGAGAGCTTCCGGTATTTTCTGGAGAAATACTGGCTGGCTCTGCCCAGGGAAAGGTGGCGCCAGCGGGGAGATACAGGGATCTGGTACCGGAATCTGTCCCTGTATATCTGCGCCATTGTGGGAAATTTTGACGATCTGGAATATGACCTTGGCGAGGCGAAGGAGGATCTTGAGAACATAAAGACCTATACAGCCACATCGAAGATCAGAGTGAGTCTGATGTGGCACTGCTATTTTGAGCTTTTGGACAGAAGCGGCGTGAGAGAGGTTCCGCTCTGCCTGCCGGGAGATCAGAATGCGGGCCGTGTGTCCGGTCAGGCTGACCTTGAGGATTGGGAGAAGCAGGATAATCGGATGGATCAAGGGAATCAGGATATAAACGGAACTCCCGGACAAGCTCATGGAGGCGGAGAAGGGATGGTTTCCACCCTGGCCGTCAGCCGGTATATGGAGCGGTTTGCGGACGAGTGGGGGGAGAAATTCTCTAAGTCAAGGGCGGAGTATGATTATTACGGCTGGAAAAGGGCTTATCGGGAGTGCGCCGGGCTTCAAGCTATGGAAATATGAGGAGGGATCATATGGCTATCATTGGAATTGATCTGGGCACGACCAACAGCCTGGCCTGTGTCTATCGGGACGGCAGGGCGGAGCTGATCCCCAACGAGCTGGGAGATTACATGACAAGCAGTGCGGTGAGCGTGCTGGAGGATGGCACGGTGCTGGTAGGTGCGGCGGCAAAGGAGCGTCTGGTATCTCATCCGGAGTCTACAGCTGCCTCCTTCAAGATCTGGATGGGGACGGAAAAGAAGCTTACCCTGGGCGGACGGCAGTACAGGCCGGAGGAATTGTCCGCCCTGGTGCTGAGACAGCTGCTGGAGGATACCCGGAGATATCTGGGGGAGCCGGTGGAGGAGGCTGTCATCAGTGTCCCTGCCTACTTTAACGATGACCAGCGCTGTGCGACCAAGCTGGCAGCCCAGATGGCGGGACTGACGGTGAAGCGGCTGATCAACGAGCCCTCCGCTGCGGCTCTCTACCATCGTTACAGCACCGGGGGCAGCGACAGCCAGATGATGATCATTGACTTTGGCGGCGGTACTCTGGATGTAAGCATTGTGGATTGCTTTGAAAATATTATCGAGATTGTTTCCATCGCCGGGGATAACCGGCTGGGGGGCGATGATGTGGACAGGGCTATTGTGGAGTATTTCTGCAGGGAGAACGGTCTTGTGGAGAAGCAGCTGCCGCCCTCCCAGAAGGCTTCCCTCTACCGACAGGCGGAGTCGGCAAAGATTGCGCTGTCCGGAGCATCGGAGGGTGCAGAGGCTGTGCTGCCCGGAGCATCGGAGGGTGCGAAGGCAGCGCTGTCCGGAGCATCGGAGGGTGTAGAGGCTGTGCTGCTCGGAGCATCGGAGTCGGTGAAGACTGCCCTGTCCGGTGTCCGGGAGGCGGTTATCTCCATCCGGCATGAGGAGGCTGTTTTTAGCCTGGTTCTCACAAATGAACTTCTGCGGCAGCTTTGTGAGCCAGTTTTTTACAAGGTCCGGGAGGTGATCACCCGTGCCATGAAGGACAGGGATCAGAGAAGCCGGATCAACGATGTGATCCTGGTGGGCGGTTCCGCCAGGCTTACTGTGTTTGTGGATTTTCTGGAGGAGCTGTTTGGTCGCCGTCCTCATGTAGCCGCAGCCCCTGACGAGATTGTGGCGCTGGGCGTGGGATTGTGTGCCGGCATCAAGGAGCGGGCAGAGGATCTGCAGGATCTGGTGATGACGGATGTGTGCCCCTTTTCCCTGGGGGTCGCAACATATAGTTACGCGGGAGACAGGACGCCGCACATGGCTGTCCTCATCTCCCGCAGCAGTATGCTGCCCGCCAGTCATCAGGAGCGTTTTTACACACTGCACAATAACCAGAACAGCCTGCGGTTTGAAATTTACCAGGGAGAAGGCTATTTTGCCTCGGAGAATCTGAAGCTGGGGGAGCTGGAGGTCCAGGTGCCGCCGGGGCTGGCAGGGGAGCAGTCTGCCACGGTGACTTTTACGTATGATATTGACGGTATCCTTCATGTCAGTGCCAGAAGCAGTGGCGGTGATCAGCGGGAGAAACTGATCCTGAATTCCAACCTGCGTCTGACAGGGGAGGAAAAGGAACGGGCCTTGGAGCGTATCCGGCAGATCCAGCTGGCGGCGCAGGGCTCCCAGAAAGAACAGCTCCTTTTGGAGAGGGGGCAGCGGATTTACGAGCAGACCACCGGACAGCGGCGGGAGATAGCGGCAGGGCTGATCGGCTATTGGAAGCGGCTGATGGATCAGGGAGATCTGATCGAAAGGCAGCGGAATTATGAATGGATCAGGGAGCGTCTGGACTGGCTGGAAGCTCAGACAGAGGCAGACCCTCTGGCTGATGGATTCTGGTATGATGAGCCGGAAACGGATGGGGAGGAGGATGCGGAGGAATCTGCAGAGGAAGAGACAGACGGGATCTGAATAGCTTGACCTGTCATATTGTAATGGGAGGATGGATAGATGGGGAGTATTTGGGAAGTTTTAGGATTGGAACAAACGCAGGATGTTTCCGCTATCAGGCGCGCCTATGCGCAGAAAGCAAAGGTCTGTCACCCGGAGGAGGATCCGGAGGGCTTTTTGGAGCTGCGGAAGGCGTATCAGGCGGCGTTAAAATATGCGGAGAGCGGGGCAGGGGGCGCCAAAGAACCGGATTTTAGGGGATCGGGAACCGCTGCCGGAAGGCAGGAAACGGAAAAGTCAGAGATTGCGCCCAGGGAAACGGAAATGTCAGGGACCGCTGCCGGGGAATCGGAATCAGGGGGAGCGGGCCAGGATGCTGAGAACCTGGATTTTGGGGGATCAGCGGGTGCTGGCGAAAGAGGGGCTTCTGGGAGGGAATATGAGGAAGGATGGACCCTTGCGGGCAGTCCGAAACAGGATGCCGGCTCCAATCCTTACATAGACCACCAGGCCATACGGAGCTTTCTGGAGCTCTACACGGGCAGACAGCGGAAAGATTCCAGGCGGTGGCTGGACTACTTTACCTCGGATGCTTTTCTGGACGCGGCATGGGACCGGCATTTCACGGCACTGCTTTTGGAGCATGTGACCAGCCTGGAGAAAGAGTATCCGGTGAACAGGGAGTTTCTGAACTGGCTGTGCGTTGCCTATCAGTTCACCGTGAAGCGTCAGGTCTATCTGAATCCAGATCATACCGAACGTACGGAATTTCAGTTCCAGATGCATCCGGGGGCGAAGTTTGAGGGGCTGGAGTCTGTCTTTGAGATTGCCACAATGGGGCCTGCGCCGAAGATCAGGATAGACTGTCCGGCTGTTAAGCCGCTCT
>CAOKQK010000053.1 GCA_948470905.1 uncultured Lachnospiraceae bacterium
GCCGTTTCAGCTCCCGTACCGACCAGCCGGAATTGACAGCCTCTTTTTCATAAAAGCTGCGTTTGCTCTCATCGGAGATCGTCAAAAGCTCGCAGTAATGGGACCACGCCAATTTGCCAGACGGTGTCTGGCATTTCTCATAGGCCAGATAGAACGCCCGCATATTTTGAAGATTGGAGCGGGAAAACCCTTTTCCAAACTCCCTTGTCAGCTCTTTGGAAAGCTCCTTTAAGGTCTGCTTTCCATACTCTGCGCGAAGCTCGTTGTTCTGCTCGTACTCCACAATAATCCGGCCAATCTGCCAGTAGGTTGTAAGCAGCTCGGTATTGACCTGCTGCGCGATATTTTTTCTTGCGTTTCCCAGCAATTCTCTGATTTCCAAAATCATCGGATTGTTCGGTGATAATTGATGGTTTGCCATATACTCACTCCTCTATGAAAAGCCCCGCCTATTTGTGGGACAGTCCGCCCTTTAACCTTTATCAGTTCTTCCGGGGACGTCTTTCGTTTCGAGACTGTTATTGTTGTACAATGCCGCCTGCATCCTGAATATCCCGGCATAATATCCGTCCAGCGCCATCAGCTCCTCATGAGTTCCCCTCTCCTCTATGCCGCCGCCCCGGAACACAAAGATCCGGTCACAGATCCGGCAGCTGGCAAGGCGGTGGGATATGTATACAGCTGTCTTCCTGCTGGTAAGTTTCGCAAAATCCTCATAAATCTCATACTCCGCCCGGGGATCCAGCGCCGCCGTGGGCTCGTCCAGGATCACCACGGGCGCATTCTTCGTAAACGCTCTTGCAATGGCAATCTTCTGCGCCTCCCCGCCGGACGGCTCGAAGCCTCCCTGGTCAAACACCTTGTACACAGGCGTTTCAAATCCCTTTTCCAGGCTCCTTATCTTCTCTCCCAGACCAATGGAATCCGCCGTCCTCATCAGATCTTCATCATCAATTTCTTCCGTCTTGTCCATACAGATATTTTCCCTGACTGTCATGGCAAACAGCTTATAGTCCTGAAATACTACGGAGAAAACGGCCAGATATTCCTCATAGGGAATGGTCCGGATATCCCGGTCATTCAAATAAATTGTCCCCTCAGAGGGGTCATACAGCCGGGTCAGAAGCTTGACAAAGGTGGATTTTCCCGCGCCGTTTTCCCCCACCACAGCAATTTTCTCTCCCGGATGCAGGATACAGGAGACATCCTTTAAGGCGTACTTCTGCTGCCCGGGATAGCGGAAAGAGACATGGTCGAAGCGAATCACACAGCCGCAGCCTCCTGCCTCCCGCACCAGGCTGCCCGGCGCCTGCGCGGCACTGGCCTCCATACTTCTTGGGTACTCCATAAACTCCTGAAAAGGCTCCAGATAAATCTTGAACTGCCGCAGCCTCCCGATGGTTGTGAGCAGCTGCGTCACATTAGAATTAAAAGACAGGACGGCGCTCAGGTACATGGTAAAGCCTCCCATGCTGAGTCCCGTCCTCAGCACCTTGACGATCAGATAACCATACGCCGTACACTGCTGCAGGAAAACACTTAAAGTCCCCGCCATCTGACCGATACAGCGGACTGCATTCTTACGCTTCGTAAAGCCATGCACCACGGCAAACTGCCCCCTGTACAGGGAAAGTATCCAGTCCCGCAGCCCGTCCAGACGGATCTCCTTAGCAAACTGGATGCCGTCTCCCAGCCGATGATAATAATCCTCCCTGCGCTTCGCCGGCACTATATCCATATCAAGATGCGCATCCTTCTCCCCCGTTTTATTATTCACCCAGACATTCAGAAGGATCAGCACCGCAAAGACCGCCATGACCGCCGGATCCAGCGTTACCACAATCACTATGGTACTGCCAAGCATCAATATTTTGCCGAAAAATTGTATCAGCAAAAAGATCATCCCGGCAAATCCATAATTTCCGGACATACATTTCATGGCTTTATCCTTCAGATCCATGTATACGGGATCCTCCATATTCCGGTAATCCCCCTCCATAATCTGCCGGGCATAGGCCAAAGAAAATTTCCGATACATCTGATCCCTGCTTCTCTCCGCATGATAGCCTGACAGTGCCGACAGACAGTTGGCAATCAGCAAAATCCCCAAAAAAGACATTGCATAGACAACCGCCCCGGAAATTGACTGTTCCTCAAACAGAGAATCAATGATATACTTTGGGAAGATGATCCCGCTGACAAATGCAAGCGTCTTAAAAACTTCCCCCAACAGCAGAAAACACATATACGACTTCTGCTGCTTCCAGCAATAACCCCAAAAATACCCATAACCTCTCAGCATCCTTTATCCTCTTTTCCACCTTGCAAAAACCTTGCCTGTCGTGTACCTTGCTTTCATGCTTATCGCCATGCCGCACTCCGCAAAAGGCGGCACTTACGCTGTTTCATCATCTACGATCATGACAGACTGCAGATTAACAATGTCATATAGGAAAATTTGACACCAGGTTATATCATTTTCATCAAATCTCTGGTCATCAAAATCAAATTGATCCGAATATTGGAGGATAATGGCAATATTAAATTTATCATTGCCTTTATTGACTACCTTTTCCAATGCTTCTTCCGGGTCTCTGGCAGTCGTTGCGCAGGGATATTCAATTAAGTCATATATTGCTATTTGGTTTCCGCAGGAAGTACAGAATGCTGTCACTTTAGGTTCAGAATTCTTATAAACAACGAATTCTTTACCGCCACAGCTGCAGTTGATTTCATAAGCAAAAGTAAATTCTCCATAGATGCCATCGCTGAAAAACTTATTTTCCCCCTGAATTTGCTTTGCATACTTTTTGATATGGCAAGGTGCATAAATTAGCTGCATGTCTCCTCCTTCATTCCTGCAGGAAATTCATTACAAGGGCCGCAAAGATTAAGGGGCTATCTATTCCCGACAGCCCCCCTAGATGAACAGTTAAAAACAAGATACTCGAGCCCGTCAGATAAATGATTTTTATAACAATGACAAACTGCTTTTCTCATATAATTTACCATATAAAATTAATTTCAACAACAATATCTTTTTCACAATGGGGGAGCGCGCATTAAAATGCTGTTGTAAAATGCAATCAAAATATAAAACCAACTTCTATTCAGTAGATTCGTTTCGAGGGATACTGTAACAGTTTCCTGCGTTATCGCTAATTGTAATGTTGTTTTCTGATGCGACAAGTTGAATAGCAGTCGGGATAGCAAGACGTATTTCGTCCATCTTACTGATAGGCGGTTTGATGTATTTGATAATATACTTGCCCATCTCTCTCCCTGCCCGCTCGGTAAGCATATTCCACGCATCTTCTCCTATTGCATATCTGCCACCCTCCTCGACATATTTTGCTTTTAGGCGATCCAACAACATAGATGGTGTAGAATCAAAAACAATAAGTACGGGAGTAAGCCCCGCCATTCTTGCCTCATAAGGGAAACTCATTTCCTCACTAAAACGACCTTGTCCACTGGCTGCGATTGTTACGCGAAGTTTTAATTCATATGCTTCTCTGGAATCCTCAATATAACAATCTATCTGCCTTCCCTCGACTGTAGGCTTTCCATTATCATCAATTCGTTTTACAGGCGAATGTCTATGAGATACTGACTCTCCACCCAAACAACTGGCTAAAATTGGTTCAAAGAGATATCCTGTTTCTTGTGCGCTTCGATTATCAATATCATAAATAAGTTTTCGCCAACTCATCCAAGAGAATAGCAAAGCGTCCTCACAGTTCCCATATTCCAACAGACACCGCGGCCCTATTTGTTCGGTTAATGGGAACGGCTGGGTTTTTAAGATATTGTAAAACTTAAAGCGCCTACGCCAAAGTTCTGAGAGATTTTTCAAGTAAAGATATATCACATTTTCAGTATTGGTAGCCCCGGAAAGCTGCAGATAGCTTATAGCTTCTTCAACCGATGTACCCGGAAGTGCTTCGACTTTTTCTGGGGTTATCGTATAGAACCCCTCTTTTGCAAGGCTACAGAACGGGGCGGAGAACCACGCCGGTTCACTTTCAAAAATATCCAAATATGCAATATGTATAAGCAGTACAACATCTTTGGGTTCAACTTCCACCAGAGCAGAACCAAAGCCGTGTTGTGAAAATGTCTTATAGAAAAATCTTTGTTGACGAGTTACCGGCATATTATTATACCTCCATTTTTAATTGTTCAAATTCCGGGACTTGCAGTGCGCTCAGCATACTACAAGTTTTTTGTAAAGCCGGACTTTTAGCGGTGGCCTTGGTGACATCAAATTTTGCCAAAGATGGCAGCATTCTTTTGGTTGTGTTTGCGTCGCATCGCATAATTTGCTTCGCCATCAGTTCTGCAAATACAGGCGGGATTGCATTTCCGATTTGAAGTATTTTCTGTGCATCGGTTCCATAAAATTTGAAAGAATCCGGAAAAGTCTGTACTCGAGCGCACTCCCGAATCGTAAGCGTCCTATTTTGAGTAGGATGTACAAATTCTGAAGGTGCAGCACTTGTTATAGTCAAGCATGGTTCGTTATATGATAACCGCTTCAAACCAGAGGGAGCTCCTCCTCTTTTCTCTGTAGGAGTTCCGTCACACACTCTTCTTAATGCTCTACGCTTAAAAGAATCGTGCTGTAAATGTTCCGGTAAATCTTTCATCGTTTGTCCAACTTTAAGCGCGGAAATTCTTTCTAACTGTATTCCGGTTTCTTCTTTTCGCATATGGTCAATTTCGGGCATATCACACAATTCCAAATCACTTATTGCTTCTCGCAATGTAAAGGAAGATTTTTTGTATATCGCACCCGAAGCCACTTCAACAGGCTCCGGAAAATCAAAGTCTTTTCCTTCTCGATTTCCAACAATAATAACCCTTTTCCGCCTCTGAGGTACTGCATATTCTTGCAAATACATCTTTTTCAAATAAACCGTATATCCAAGACTAATCATTCTCTTTATACATTCAACAACATAAGTCCCTGCGGCCGTTGTAAGTATTCCTTCTACATTTTCCATCATAAACCATCGGGGGTAGAATACCTCAAGTGCCTGTGCGTAGTTTTGCAATAATTTGTTACGGGGATCATCCCAAAAACGATTTCCTGCTGTTGTAAACCCCTGGCACGGTGGGCCACCAATAATTAAGTCTAACTCTCCTTGCCGTAATTTGAGTTCATTTCTCAACTGGAAAAAATCGCAATTTTCTAAATCGACATTATGGCATCGATTTGTTCCAAAATTTGCATTATAAGTTGCAATAGCAGGTTCTGCATTTTCAAAAGCTGCAATAATATCAACACCAGCATTTTTGAAACCTAATGAACAACCGCCTGCTCCTGCAAACAGGCTAATTGCCTTCCATTGCTTTTTATGTGTATCCATCAGCTTTGATCCCCATTATCATCTACATTAAACCCTAATATTTCATCAACTGTGCATTCCAAAGCAGCACATATTTTTTCTATGCTCTCCAAAGAGATATATGAATTTCGCTTAAGCCTTGTAATAATATTAGCGCTCAGTCCTGCTTATGTCATAAGTTGCACATTGCTAATTCGCTTATCAAGCATTTTGTGAAACAGTTTATCATAACAAACCGCCATCCCTCATCCTCCTTGGTGCAGCATTTAGATATACTATATCACGCAAACGTGAATATTTCAATGCCATAGGAATGTTCCCCAAAGAATCTATTCCTCATCTTTTAGCAATGCCTTTTTCTTTTGCCGCGGTCATATTTGTCCGTCCGCAATACCTCGTAGGGGGCAACAGGGTAGATCATAATCTGGTTTCCACTTTTCCACTACCGTCCCATACGAATGATTTCAATCCCTGCACTCTCCACATATACTACCCTTTGCCTGTATGCAAAAGAATGCTGTCACAACAGCATTCTCGTCAGCACCACACTTGCCACCGTCCCCGCCAGGGTCGAGAGCAGCGCACCTGTCAGGGTATACCGCGTCTTCGTCACCTTCGCCGCCAGGAAATAGACGCTCATGGTGTAGAAAATTGTCTCCGTGCAGCTCATCAAAATGGAGGTCAGCATCCCTGCATAGGAATCAGGCCCTGCTGTTTTGAATATATCCAGCACCAGCCCCGTGGCAGCTGACGAGGAAAACATCTTCACGATCAGCAGGGGCAGAAGCTGCGCAGGCAGTCCCACCGCGGTGGCGGCAGGCGCCAGAATTTTCCCCAGAAGCTCAAAAAATCCCGATGCGCGCAGCATCCCCACCGCCACTAACAGCCCGATCAGCGTAGGGACGATTTCAATCACCACCTTCAGTCCGTCTTTTGCCCCGTCCAGAAAGGTTTCGTACACCTTCACCTTGGACACAAAGCCGTAACCTACGATGAAAAAAATAAGAACCGGTATGATAATATCCGATATATGCGCCAAAACGTTCATCTCTACCTCCCTGTGCCTTCGCACGTATCCTGATTCATATTTACAGCTCCTTAGCGACGGTTCCTTAATCCCAGGCCTATCTCTTCCTGTCCTTCCACTTGCAGTAAAAGACTGCAACCAGCGAGCTGAACAGAGTCGCCGCGATCGCAGGAGCGATGACAGCCGCCGGTTCGGCGCTTCCGTACTGACTGCGGTAGGCTATCATATTCACCGGGATCAACTGCAGAGAAGAAATGTTCAGGATCAGAAAATTGCACATTTCATTGCTGGCGCGGCGTTCCGTCGGCTTCTTCTGCGCCTCCCTTCCCAAACCGGCACGACCTTCCATGGACTTTTTCTGTGCCTCCATTCCCAAACTGCCCCGTCTCGCATCCGCTTTCCCGGTATCCTCATATGCGGCACCTCCTCTTTGCGCCTCCGCTTTCCCAGAGTCTGCGGCGTACCCCGGAGTGCCCCTCTGTCCTTCCAGCTTCGCCAGTTCTTCCATCGCCTTAAGCCCTGCCGGAGTACACGCCCAGCCAAGCCCCATAATATTTGCAATGATATTCGTTGCTATGTAATCGCCCGCGGGATGCCCCTTGGGAATATTTGGGAACATAAACCTTAAAAACGGACTGATCCCCCTTGTGAACTTTTCGATCAGCCCGGACTTCCGGGAGATCTCCATGAGCCCCATCCAGAGAGCCACCACACCCGCCATGGTCAGGCAGAGGGAGATTGCCTCTCCTGCGCTGTCCAGCGCCGCGTTTGTCACCTGACTCATATTTCCCGCAAAAGCGCCATAAAGTACCGCCAGCAGGATCATAACAGCCCAGATAATATTTAACATCTTATACTTCCTGCAATTATTGTTACTCTATATTTATGTAATAACACCGGAGATATTTCCGACTTTTTTATTCCTGCGTGCAATGGTAATGATGTAATGCCCTCCGCAGCGGGCGGCACGCTCCTTGACAGTCTCTGCCCCACTGCATTATAATGGATTCACCATAATAATTTTCCGGAAGCCAACACCATGGGGCATTCGCGGGAATTACAAAATTTCATACAGAGAGGTGACTGAAATGAATTCAAAACTTGCCAATCTTTTGCAGTTGTTCCGTGATGTTATTCCCACCCGTAACATGGATGAAATGGAGCAGCGGCTGGTGAGGGCGCAGGAGCGGGAGGATCTGCCTGCACTGGCAAAAATTTATTATGACATGGGTGTGCATTGCATGAAAAACGGCGACCCTAACCGGGCGATGCTCTACTTAAGCCGTTCTGACACCATTTTCAGCTCCAATGATGACGTTTACGACCAGGTCAGGGAGTCTGTCCGGGAAGACTGCTCCAAGCGGATTGGGGAATTGGAAGAAATGCCCCTGCTGACCAATCAGATACCGGAACAGGTCGAGGAAACGGCAGCATTATTGCTGGATGACATCCAGACCCGCCTGTGGGGGCTGTTGACCCTGGCACGCCTGACCAAGGTTGGCCAACGGCTGTGCGGGCTGCCTGGCTGTGAGATTCTTGGAGAGTTGGGCAGGATTACCGACCTGATCCTGCAGTCCTTTCAGCAGCCCATCACCCAGGAAGAATTTCAGTTCCTCATGGATGCCTGCGACCAGCTTTATGAATTGGGAGATGACGAATGCTTCTCGGATCTGACGCAGGAGGCGGACGTTCCCGGCGGCGCTCCCATCCAGGCTTTTGACCTGAACGGGCTTCTGGTGCTCACAGAGCTCAACCTGTACTTAGACAGCCACCTGCGCCTCCTGTCCCAGGGGCCGGAGAGCAGCGAAGCGGAACCGGGTCTGATAGCCTGTGCCCTCCTGCCGGATTATTATCTGCGCACCTGCAGAGAAGACCTCTCCCTTCTTCCTCAGATTCAGCAGGAAATAGCCCGCATTCAGGATGACTGTGAGTTCGTCCGCTCCAACATAGGCTGGCAGGATATTGCAGAAAGGATTGCCAAATATAAGGAACTGGATATACTTGCCTGAGGCGGAAATTCCCGGCCAATGGCGTGTTTGAAAAATCATTCCTGCCATCTGCACGCTGTCCGGCAAGCCGCAATTGCAGCAGCCCTCTCCCTCCAGATAACCCGGAGGGAGAGGGCTGTTATTCACATTGTCTCTGCATGCCTTATCCCAAGAATCCTTACAGCGTCCCCTGTGTGAACAGCTGCTTCACATGCGCAACCTCCTCATCGGTTGCCTTGCTTGCGGGAACATAATAGGACTTCTCCCGGGCAATGTTGTAAAGCTCCTCCTGAGACTGCTCACAAGCGTTGCGGAACTGCTTCAGGGTCTGCTTTAACTCCTTATTTTCGGACTGTGCGATCATCTCTGCATAGCGGATCAGCTCGCCGTTGATTCCGGCCAGAGTGTCTGCTACCATGGTCTTTTCCTGTAACTGCATATTATTTTCCCTCCTGCTACTGCAAAAACTTCATGAGTGTCTGCTTGTTGTCCATTGCGGACTTGGCGCCTTTCTCAAAAAACTGTTTGATCTTGGTATCTTCAGCTGCCTTGGCATATTCCTGCATCTTGCAGTGGGTGGTGTCGTAGCCGCCGATCAGATGACGCAGATTTTGCAGATCAAGTTCTGAAATATTGGTCATGGTTTGTCTCCTTCCATTCCGGTCCGCGCAAGACCAACGCCCGCCGGACGTTGTGCGCTCTCCTTTTTTTCACTACAGGGTTATTTTGACCAGACAATCCCGAGATTATGCACAGAGTGTAAAACTCCGTCTGACCATCTTGCAATTCCGGCGTTCCTGTGATATATTAATGGTAATTAAAAGAAATTTTGCGATGATAAACAGTATATTTTTAACGCTGGGAATCAAAAACCCCACAAAGGCAGGCTGGAACAGTTTCCAGGGGCACGGAAACCTGCAATTTTATTAAGAAGGAGTGATGAGAATGGGAATCAGTGTTAATGTAGGTACAAATAATGACAATTCTTACCTGTTTCAGAGCCTTGCCTCCAATGGCGGCGGGCCGGTAAATCTGAATTTTCTTTCAGATTATGCCAGCATTAAGAACGGCAGCTACGGCAAGCTCATGAAGGCTTATTACAGCACAGAGGCAGGTTCCAGCGCGGCGGCAGGCAGCTCAAAGAGAAGTTCCAAAAACATTCTGCAGAAACTGGAAGAAGAAAAGAGAAATCCGAAAGTTTCCAAAGAAGTGCAGACGGCAAATTCTAACCTCACCTCAGGGCTTTCCGGCCTGAAAAGTTCTCTTTCCGTTCTGCAGAATGACCAGACTTATCAGGATACGGAAAACGGAAAGAGTGCCGCAGAAAAGGTAGTTTCCGCTGTGAAAACCTTTGTATCCGATTACAACAACGTTGTAAATGCTGCAAAAGATTCCACATTGACAGGCAAAACTGCGTATGTGGCTAATATGATAAGCAGCACGGCTGCAAACTCCGATAAGCTTTCCGCCATCGGTGTCAGGGTCAATACAAACGGCACTCTTGAGATTGATGAGACCAGGCTGAAAACTGCTGATCTCTCTAAAGTGCAGGAGCTGTTTTCAGCCAGGGATATTATGAGTTATGGCTCCAGGCTCTCCTCCCGTGTTCAGTTTGCAGGGACTACAGCCAGCACAAATACGACAAACAAGACAGAGACCGACAAGACGACAGCTTCCTCCGGCGCCGCCGGGCTCAAGGCAGACGGCACAGCCCTTGCATCTGCTGGATTATATGAGAAGTCAGAGGATAAGGATGGCGTTGAGAGTTACAATATTGACAAGATAACCGCCACAGCCAAAAGCTTTGTAAACAATTACAACCGCGTGCTTGATTCTGCCGAATCCAGTTCAAACTCCGGCGTATTGGCAAATTTATCCTACATGAAGGGGAAGACCTCCCAGAATACAGAGGCGCTGAAGCAGTTCGGAATCAGCGTGGACGCAAGGGGCAGGATGAAAATTAACGAGGATACCTTCAAAAAATCTGACATGTCCAAGGTACAGGAATTTTTTAAGGATTACGGTTCTTCTATTGCCAATAACGCTTCGCTTGTAGATTACTATATGACTACGCAGGCGAATGCTGCCAGCGGTTATACGGCCGCCGGCGCATACAACGTAAGTGGCAGCTCCAGTTATACGGGCACTATGTAATTTCACTCATTGCCCGCGGGAATCAAATATCCATGCAGACATGATTCTTTTCCTCATTGCCTGCAGGAATCAAACAGGATGCGGACCAGCCGGAATATCCGGAGATCCGCATCCTGTTTCATTGCCTCACAGCGGGCTCTTGCAATATTCATCAAAAAAACGCAAAATACGCTCCATTAACTCCGGGTCTAATTCGCTGCACTTATCTTTATCGCGATATTTATCCATATACTCTGTCAGGATCTCCGCGCTGTACACGCCGCCGTTTGCTTCCACATAAGCAGAATAGTCCCTGTTGAGCTGTTTATTATAATTTCTTACAGCTTCTGAGTAGTATATGTCATTATGCCCTCTGTCTTTATATTCTATAAAGACGAAACGCGGGTCACTGCCATATCTGGCGTGGAATTTATCATAACCATTTTCCGGCAGGACTACATTATCATCCCTGCTGTGGACTACCAGGATCCCCGCATCTGTATCTGCAAAGCCATCCAAAACGCCGCAGGCGGCATATTTCCCGAATTTCAGCCGCTCGTACAGTGAGAAATATGGCATCATAAGATTGATGCCCGCCCCCACTATGGACGCGCCTTCCTGCCTGAGCAGATCCGCGGAGCGGTCAAACCCGGACAAAAGCACCGCCGCTTTCACATCCCCGTGGAAGTTCAGAACACTGCCCACAGAATAGCCGCCCCAGCTATGCCCAAAAAGCACAATTGGCAGCCCTTCATATTCTTCCGTCTGCTTGACATAGCGCAGGGCATAGTCAAGGTCTATGACACCCTGAGGCAGACCTCCCACCGCATCGCCTTCGCTTTTATCATTTCCGGTTGCATCGTAAGCAAAGACAAGCCAGCCATTGGAGGCAAAATAATCGGCAACATCCATATAGGTATTATGGCCGCCTCCCCCAAAGCCATGTGCCATCACCACCACACCTTTTATCTGCTGATCTCCTTTTGAATACTGATAACCCGTAAGGCGCTGTCCCTTGTCTGACGTAAACGTACATTCCCTGACCTGCAGCCCGTCAAAATCACTTACGGAATACGCCATCCATTCAGGTGTTTTAAACCTGCTGCCAAAATTCTGTTTATAGACAAAGATGGTCAGGGCAGGCATTAAAATCAAAAAAAATACAACCAAAACGCTGATGATTATAATCAGGGCAATTTTCATTTTCTTTGTTTTCCTCATTTTGTTTTCCCCATTTTATTTTCCTAATTTCAGACTTACACTTTTTCTGTGTTCTTTCCCTTTGTTCCCGCGGAGCCTTTGATTCCCGCGGATAACAAGCCTGAATTCTTCATTGCCATGACCTCAGTTTTTAATGGCAACCGTTTCCCTGCTCTGTTCCACATAACCAATCTTTTTGTACAGGTGCATTGCATTATCATTTCCCGCCTCACAATAAAGGCATGGCTTTGGGCATCCGCGTCTGATGCATTCATTCGTCAAAAACGCTGCCAGCCTCATGCCGTATCCCCTGCCGGAATAAGCGCTGTCCACGGCAAGAGAGCCAATACCTGTATTATCAGAAAACAAGCTGCCTATGCCCACTATTTTGTCCTCGACCTCCAGGACAAAACTGTTGCTGATATTTTTACAGAAATCGTCATACTCCGCTTTTCTCTCGGCGGCGGACAGCTCTTTTCTCTTATAGGGAAGCCCTATACGGGTATGCATGGCGGCATATTCCCTCGACCAGATATCGGGAGCAGCAGGATAGTCTTCCATTCTGCACATACGGATTCCATCTGTGGATGCAGGGACAATATTTCCGTTATGTACCAGATAAGAATTGGTGTTTGTGTAATCAAAGCCAACCGACATGGCAAACTGATCCGCGGCTTTAGATTCCTGATAACTTGACCACCAGTTGCAGCCAATTTTCTGCAGCTGGGTTTCAGCCTGCCCGTAAGCGCAGGAGCCAATACCTTGTCTGCGATACCTTGGAACAACATATATATACACAAATCCTGAACGCAGGGAGCTGTCAGGCAAATACAAATGCATCCATCCCACAAGAACATCATCCTTAAAGATCAGGTTGACAGTCCTCTTAGAAAAACCTTTAAAAAGCTCATAATTGCCGGGATCCGTTACTTCCTTGACCTTATATTCATCACCCTCTTGAAATTTTCCGAGAATAATCCCCTGCATATTTACCCACACCTTTCAAACATTTCCTGCCTCGTTTCGGAACAAAACCTCGATCTTAATCCCACGCCAGACACATGCCTCAAAACTGTCCCCTTACACTTACTTCTGGCGCCGCACCACTCCATATTCATCATCCAGCCGAAAATATGGGCATTCTTTCTGGGTGCCTGTCAGGAAGCGGTACATTTCATCCTCGTCCAGATTTACCAGGCAGCAATAATACTCATTTTCTTCATCATAAATATAATTCACACACGCCTCGCAGCCGCCTGCTGCCATATTAAGCACCTTCCCTTTCCCACACCATAAAATATGCCTTACAGTTCCTTAGCCCTGTTCTGCATCTCTCATTCTGCCTTCCTTTACCCATATTATGTATCCCGCTCCCCGCAGTCTCCCGCTCTGGCCGTACATCCCAAGCTCTGCACCTGTCACTGCCCCTTATTCAAATAGGCATATATTTCCCTTTTCCCAACGCCTCTGTCCTTTGCCACCTGCTTCATGGCAAGCTTACTGTCCATGCCCTGGCTCTCATAGTAAGCCATGTGTTCTTCTATACTCATAGCCTCCCACTCCGCCTGCGCCTCCTGCCTGACAGCCTCCAGGCTCTTTCCCTCTACTACCAGAACATACTCCCCTCTCGGTTCTTCCGTCTCATAATACTGTAACGCTTTTCTTAAGGTAGTCGGCATCACGGTCTCAAACTTCTTTGTAAGCTCTCTGCAGAGTGTGATCCTCCGTTCTCCCAACGCCTCATACAGATCTTCCAGGGTGCGGAGCAAATGATGGGGCGCCTCGTAGAGAATGATCGTCCTGGTCTCCCGTGCAAGCTCCTCCAGGATCTGCTTCTTTTTTACTCTCGCGGCTTTATCGGATTTATCCGAAGGCAAGAAGCCTTCAAAGCAAAAGCGTCCCGTGGGCAGTCCGGAAAGCGTCAGCGCCACAATACATGCCGCCGGACCCGGGAGGCTTGTCACCGGCACACCGTTTTCATGGCACAGCTGCACCAGCACCTCTCCGGGGTCGGAGATTGCCGGCGTGCCCGCATCCGTTATCAGGGCGATATTTTTACCTGCTTTCAGTTGTTCCACCAGCTGCTTTGCCTTTTCCACCCTGTTGTACTCATGGTAGCTTGTCATGGGAGTATGGATGTCAAAATGGTTCAAGAGCCGGATACTGTTGCGGGTATCCTCCGCCGCTATCACATCCACCTCCTGCAGGGTTTGGAGGGCTCTTGGCGTCATATCCTGCAGGTTTCCAATGGGCGTGGCACACAAGTACAATGTTCCGGACATTTCTATTGCCTTCCTTTTTGCGTTATATATACAATTTCATTTGCCGGGGCGTTTAAGGACGGTCCTAATATCCGTAGATATCATAAATCTCCGGCATATAAACCCCCGGCTCCCTGTACACGATCAAGGGCTTTTCCACCGTCATCCGGGATCTGCCTCCTCTCACTGCCTCCAGAAGCACCATGTTCGGCTCCTTGTCCACATAGGGGTAGACGAGCTGCATCCGTTTGGGCTCCAGGCGGTATTTTACAAGCACTGTAAGGATTTCCGCCAGCCGAAAGGGTCTGTGTACCAGAAAGAAGTGCCCGCCGGGCTTTAAAAGTTTTGCAGTCTGCCCCGCCACATCCTCAAAGCTGCACAGAATCTCGTGCCGGGCTATCGCCTTGGGCGCATGGGGATTGGCCAGTCCATGCTGTCCTATCATATACGGCGGATTGCAGGTAATGCAATCAAAAGAAGCAGACTTAAAATATTGGTCTGCCTCCTTAATATCTCCGGTGACAATGTCTATCCTGTCACACAGGCCGTTGAGCGCCACGCTTCTCGCCGCCATGTCCGCGCTCTCCTGCTGGATCTCCAGCCCTGTCAGGTGTGTACAGTGGTACTTCGCCTCCATGAGCAGAGGGATAATGCCCGTTCCGGTTCCCAGATCCAGCAACGTGTCCGTCTGCCTGGCGTGGGCAAAGCCCGTAAGAAGCACCGCATCCATGCCAAAGCAGAACCTTTTGGGATCCTGGATAATGCGATAACCGTTTCTCTGCAGATCGTCTATCCGTTCATTCTCCTTAAGACTGACTATCATCCCGGCCTGCCTGTCCCTCCTGCCTCTGTCTTCTGTCAGAGCGGTTTCTGGCATCCTGCTGGTTCCGGCTTCCCTGATGGGGCACGTTCTGACGGTTTCTGTTGTTCGGACGGTTTTTGTTTTCATGGAACTGTCTACCGCCCTGCTCCTGATGCTGCCTGGGGATATTTTGGCGTCCCTTGTTGTCTTGGCGGCTGCGGTTTCCGTAATCCTGGCGCTCCCGGCTCTCACGGTTTGCATAGTCCTGACGCTCCCGGTTTCCGTAATCCTGACGTTCCCGGCTCTCACGGTTTGCACTGTCCTGGCGCTCCCGGTTTCCGTAATCCTGGCGCTCCCGGCTCTCGCGGTTTGCATAGTCCTGACGCTCCCGGTTTCTGTTGTTCGGGCGCTCCCTCCGGCGCTGTTCCATATTTTGTTCCGGCTCCTCCAAAGCGTCTGCAACGCTCTCCTTTAATTCCTGCTGTTCCTTTTCAAGGCGCTCAAGCTCCTGCATCTCTTCTTTGGTAAGTTCCAGCTTCTCCTCCCGGGTAAGCTCCAGCTTTTCCTTTCTGCCGCGCCTGCGCTTAAACTGCAGCCTGTCCACAGGATACTCCCTGATCTCCTTGGCGTCACCGTCCTCCACCACGACCCGCACCAGCTGCCGCAGCACATTGACGCTCTGCACCTCGCCCTTGAACCCATCATCCGTTGTGACATAATCCCCTGTGTTGGGCAGCCGCCTGTTCAGATCCTCATAAGTCTCCTCCTCGTTCTTCAGGCAACACATAAGCCTACCGCAAACCCCGGAGATCTTGGTGGGGTTCAGGGACAGGTTTTGCTCCTTTGCCATCTTGATGGAAACAGGGACAAAATCCGACAGATAACTGTGGCAGCATAAAGGCCTGCCGCAGATGCCAATGCCCCCTACGATCTTTGTCTCATCCCGGACACCAATCTGGCGCAACTCTATCCTGGTCTTGAAGACACTTGCCAGATCCTTGACCAGCTCCCGGAAGTCAATGCGCCCATCTGCGGTAAAATAAAACAAAACCTTATTATTGTCAAAAGTGTACTCCGCGTCAATGAGCTTCATTTCCAGCCCGTGTTTATGGATTTTTTCCAGACAGATCTTAAAGGCTTCCTTCTCCTTTATTTTGTTGGCTGCCTCCTGTTCTCTATCATGCTCATTTGCAATACGGATCACAGGCTTCAGGGGTTGGATGACCTTCTCATCCTCCACCTCCGTAGCACCCAGCACAACCATGCCAAACTCGATCCCCCTGGCGGTTTCCACGATCACCCGATCGCCCTTCTTTATCTCAAACTGCATGGGATCAAAGAAATAAATCTTCCCCGCCGTGCGAAATCTCACTCCTATAACCTTGATCATCTATATACCTCACTCACGTAGAATCTCGTTCTTACCCTTAGCTTTTTCCCTGATATACAGGAAAACCAGCCCCTGCTTTTTTACCTCTTTTCCTGATCAGCCTCACCCTTAAATACGAATTCATTTTATCATATCTTCCGCCGCAAAACCATAGTTAATAATGGGAATCCTGCCCTCTATCCGTTCTCCTGAATAGTCAGGATCAAAAGCTCCATGACCAGTTCAAAATTCACATTGGCATCCAGACGCTTTTTTGCCGTGTCAAGCGCCTGGATCACCGTCTCAATGCCCTCATAGCTGCTGCGCTGTGCAGTCTTGCGGATGGTCTGGATCTCCTCCCGGAAGACCAGATGGTTCCCGTCATTGGTCGCCTTAAACAGCAGCACGTCCCTGTACCAGACGGCAAAAATATCCAGATAATCGCTGATTTCCAGCTTAAACTCTGAAATCTTTTTGATTGCCACGATAATCTCATTCAGTTCCATATCCTGTATGTATTTTAAAAGCGACAGCGCCTCCGCCTTTACATTTTCAAAATCCTCGCTGGAAGCGAGCGCTTTCGCCTTGCCTACGTTGCCCCTGGCAAAAGCCACACACACTTCCGCCTTATAATCGGTGACATGAAGCTGTTCCATAAGGTATTTTTTCACCAGTGCATCGGACACCGGCTTCATGTTCAGCACCACGCAGCGGCTTAAGATCGTGGGAAGCAGGGCGTTGAGGTTCGCCACCAGCAGGATGATCACCGCATATGCCGGCGGTTCTTCCAGGGTCTTCAGAATGGCGTTCTGAGCCTGCGCTGTCATCTTTTCCGCCTCGTTGATAATATAAATCTTGTGGGCGCTGCTGTAGGGTTTGATCGCCACATCACTGTTCACCTGTCTGCGGATATCATCTACACTGATCGTATTGGGCTTCTCATGAATGACCCGGATGATATCGGGGTGATTGTTGGAAAGTGCCTGCTTACAGGAACGACATTCCTGGCATGGCTCCAGCTCTCCCTTCTCACACTGGAGTGCCATGGCAAATACCTTCGCAATGAACTCCTTGCCCGCATTCTTTTCCCCGTTGATAATATAAGCATGGGATATCTTCCCGGTGGAAAGGGCATTCTCCAAATGCTCCCTGATCTGCTCCTGTCCGACAATGTCCTGAAATTTCGCCATATCCCTACCCCCACATGTAAATTATCAAAAACGCCCAGGGGCGTTTTTGATCTCCCATCAGCCTGCCTGTTACGTAAATATATCCAACAGTAAGCCCTGAATCTCCCCTATTCTGTTAAGGATCGCAATATTATCCTGCTCATCCTTCATCAGTTCCTGCGCCAGCTGGTCCAGATTCTCATCTATCAGCCGGATAATGCCATACACCCTGTGCCTTCCTCTCCTGTCCAGAAAGTTCTCTCTGGTAAAGGAGTGGGAATGCACTACCACCTCATTCAAAAATGCCTTGATCAGCCCGCGATAATGCCTCATATCCTTGACATCTCTGCGCTTGGAAAGCTTATCTCCCTGTATGATGATCTCCTCCATGAGAGTCTGCAGCTTCTCCTGAAGCTCAGCTTCCTGAATATGGCTGGCAAGCATGAACTTAAAAGTGCCGTCTGTGGGGTGTACACTCTGGGTCTGCTCCACAGGTATGCTCTGTGTCGCCTGCCCTACCTTGATCTCCATAGGCATCTCCCTTATTCAACCTCCACTACATGTATCATATTGGTGGTTCCGGCAATGCCAAGAGGCACCCCCGCCGTGATAACGACCCTGTCACCCTTCTTTACATAGCCCGCCTTCTTTGCCTCTGCCACCGCATTGGCAAACAGCTCCTCCGAGTTGTTCTCCTTTTTGATACACAGGGGGCTCACACCCCACAGAAGGTTCAGTTGCATACACACCCTCTCGTCAGTGGTACAGCCAATGATCTGACACTGGGGCTTAAACCTGGAGATGGCTTCCGCGGTAAAGCCGGACATGGTGACAGTAATGATCGCCGCCGCATCAAGATCCATCGCCGCGGTACAGGTAGCATAGGCAATGGCAGTTGTGATATCCGATATACCCTCAAAGTTATTTTTCCTCATCCTGCCCCGATAGTTAATAAATTTTTCGGCACATTCCGCAATTTTCCCCATAGTCTGCACAGCCTCCACGGGATATTTTCCCGCTGCGCTCTCACCGGACAGCATGATCGCCGTGGTCCCATCGTAGATGGCATTGGCAATGTCTGTGGCTTCCGCCCTGGTGGGGCGCGGATTCTTGATCATGGACTCCAGCATCTGCGTCGCCGTGATCACATGCTTGCCATAGGTGTTTGCCATCTTGATCATCTTTTTCTGCAGTACGGGAACCTCCTCCAGGGGGATTTCCACGCCCATGTCGCCTCTGGCCACCATGACACCGTCAGATACCTGCAGAATCTCCTCCATGTTCTGTATCCCCTGCATATTTTCAATCTTGGCAATGATCTTCATATTACTGCCATGCTCGGTCAGGATCCTGCGGAGCTGCTCTATATCATCCCTGCACCTGGCAAAGGATGCCGCTATCAGCTCAAAGCCCATCTCTATGCCGAAAAGTATATCTTCCATATCCACCTGATTGATATAGGGCATGGACAGAATCGCGCCGGGCACGTTGACCCCTTTGTGATTGGACACAAAGCCGCCGTTTATCACCCGGCAGAAAATGTCTTCCCCCTGGATCTTCTCCACAGTCATTTCTATCAGGCCATCGTCAATGAGGATAGTCGTCCCCACGGTAATGTCGTTTTTAAGGTTTTTGTAAGAAATCGCCGCCCTTTCAGCTGTGCCCATGATTTCTTCCGTAGTCAGGATAAACTGCTGGCCGGGAATAAGCTCCACCCTGCCTCCCTCAAAGTCCCTCAGACGGATCTCCGGTCCCTTTGTGTCAAGCATGGTGGCAACAGGCAGCCCCAGCTCCTTCCTTACCTTCTGCACACGCTGAAATTTCTCTCTCTGCTCCTGACATGTTCCGTGGGAGAAATTAAATCTCGCCACATTCATGCCCGCAAGCATCATCTCCCTGAGCTTTTCCTCACTTTCACACGCAGGTCCTATTGTACAGACAATCTTTGTTTTTCTCATATATTTACCTCCCTGTCCGCTTCAGCGGGCATTCATTCAAAGTTTGAAAGTTTACTTTCAAATTTTCCTGTCCTTTTCACAGGAAAGTGTACAGACACTCTCTTGAACTTTAATCCCTGATTTGAACTTTTCAAACACACTCCGGCGTACTTCCGCGGATCTGTGATCTGTCTGAACAGTTCCTCAGCACCTTGACCTTTATTCTTCCGTTCTGTATTTCAAGCCCCTGCACTGTCAGGCCCCTCTCCAAACAGCGTCGGAGATTACTGCAGGTATCCTCCGCGATCAGCTCCCCCGGCACCAGTACGGGGACGCCCGGCGGGTACAGATTTACAAATTCCCCTGCATATCTGCCCACGCTTTCACTTATGTCAACACTTTCCGTCTCCATCTCCCACGCCGTCTTCAAAGACAATGTCCCATGCCCTGTTCCCTGTAACCCGTATAGAAAAAGGTCGGAATCCTCCGCACCACTCTGCCTCCAGAGCCGGCTGTCTATTTCCAGCAGTGCCTGTTCCATCCGGCTGTAGCCTTCCTCGCTGTCCCCTACGGTAAACATGGCAAGCACATAGCTTCCGGCTGCCATCTCCGGCTGCAGATGATATTTTTCCCGCAAAATATCATATAGGTCCTTGCCATTCAGCGGAGCCTTATTGAGATATGTCCCCTTCACGGAAATAACCAGCTTGCCTACATCCTGTCTCTGTGGATCAGCAGGCAGGATGCGCAGGCGCCTACAGGCGGACAGCCTCTCCTGCATGAGCATAAAACGCTTCTGAAAGCGCTCAAACGCCCATTTCCCCTCTTTCTCCACATAACTCAGGGCATTGTCAATGCTTGCCATCAGTAGATAGGATGGGCTGCTGGTCTGATAAATATGCAGAAACCGTTTCAAATAGTCTCTGTGGATCAAACTGCCCTTTACGTGCAAAAGCGCTGTCTGTGTCAGCGCCGGCAGAGTCTTGTGTACGCTGTGAATTACCAGATCCGCTCCCGCCTGGCAGCTGTTGGGGGCAAGCCCTTCTGCAAGCCCCAAATGAGCGCCATGCGCCTCATCCACAATCAGCGGTATCCCCCTGTCATGTACTGCGCGCGCGATTGCCTGGATATCGGATATCCTGCCCTCATAGGTGGGAGATACAATCAAAACAGCTCCCACATCCGGCTCCCTGTCCAGGGCGTCCTGCACCTCTCCGGCTGTCACACCGTCAAATATGTCATACTCCCCGCAAACCTGCGGGTACAGGAAGGATATCTCCAAGTCTCTCAAATATGCCGCATGGTAAGCCGATCTATGACAGTTTCTGCCCATAAGGATGTGCCCGCCCATAGGAAGGACACAGCTGACTGCGCTCAGAATCCCTGCTGTGCTGCCGTTCACCAGATAGAAGCTTTCGTCCGCGCCATAAAGCAGCGCCGCTTTCTTTTGCAGCTCGTATAATATGCCCTCCGGTTGGTGCAGATTGTCGAAGCCGTCTATCTCCGTGATGTCAAGCTTTGCCAATACCTCCGGAAGCTGTCCGCACGCGCGCCTTTTATGCCCCGGCATATGGCAGGGATAGAAATCACTTTCACCGTTTTCCCATAGCTTATGAAACAAATGCTCCAATGTTTTAAATGCCCTCCTGCCAGACAGATTCCCTACATGCCGGAGTATGCGCCATGCCCTCTGTGCATGTGCAAAGTCTCCAGAAGGGAACACCACTTATCAGCGGCTGTAACAATCCATGCCTCCCTGCACATGGGAGGCACCACTGTCAGCGGCCACATATGCTTTTTGATGATATCCTTCTCCCTTTCTGTCAGTTCGTATTCCGCCAGGGCATTCCTAAGTGCCACGCCCGGATGATAGAAACCGTGCAGCCTGTGTGGGTGTTCCTTGTCCGGCTTGTGCCAGTCATACAGGAAATAATCGTGAAGCAATGCTCCCCTGATCAGCGCCTTTCTGTCACTGTGGGCTCGAAGCCTGTCATCCAACGCAATGCTGCACCTGGCTACGCTCAGCACATGATCATTGACTGTCATATTGCCATGTTGGATATAGTGCTTCGTCTGGTGAAAATTAGAGGATTTTAAAATATCCGGCGCATTTGCCCTGATCTGCCTGTTAATTTCCCTAAAACGCTCAAATTCCCTTTTCCACTTTTCTCTCTGCCTTTTGCTGTGCCGCCTTCCCGCCATATTATCCCCATTCCTGCCGCAATATTGTCCTGGTTTCCAGAGAAACCGATTACGGCTTATACTTATCTCCATTTCCTGCCTGTCTGCATTTTCTGCCCTATACCGGACTTGTCATCTCATTCGTCGCCTTCCTGCTCTGTATCAGGACTCCAAGCTTCGCCATTATCTTCCTCTTCTTCTGTGTCCTGTCCTTCGTCATTATTTTCTCCCTGGCCAGAGTTCTGTTCCCCTGCGTCATCCTGCCCTGTACCAGGATCCTGTCCTTCTCCATTTCCTGGTTCAACTCCGGGATCCTGAGCCGCCTGGTTCCCCTGGCCTGCTCCGGGATTCTGATCTGTTGGATTCCCCTGGCCTGCTCCGGGATTCTGATCCGTTGGATTTCCCTGACCTGCTCCGGGATCCTGTGGTGTTGAGTTTCCCTGACCTGCTCCGGGATTCTGATCCGTTGGATTTCCCTGACCTGCTCCGGGATTCTGATCTGTTGGGTTTCCTTGGCCTGCTCCGGGGGGCTGATCCGTTGGATTTCCCTGGCCTGCTCCAGGATTCTGATCTGTTGCATTCCCCTGACCTGCTCCGGAGTCCGGGGCAGCGGGCGGCGCGTCCTGACCAGCCAGAGGATCTACCTCATAGTAATAGCAGATGACCGGGAAGCCTTTTGAGACATATTGAAAAATTGTCGCAGCCTTATCCGGAGGAAGATTGACGCAGCCATGGGAGCCATTGTTAAGATATATATTCCCTCCAAATACTCTCCTCCAGTTAGCGTCATGCATGCCATAGTTGCCATAAAAAGGCATCCAATACTTGACCGGTGTTTCATAATCCGTCCCTCGCAGTACTGCGTCAAGCTTTTTATAAGTGATTCCAAAGATTCCCTGTGGAGTGGCATTGCCGGCGTTCATATCTCCCGAGACAAAATCCGTTTCCAGCACAGTCTGTCCGTCATAATGGAGATAGAGGTGCTGATGCGTGAGATCTATTTCCACATAAGAATCCCCAATATCATTTGTCCCCTTTTTGCGCGCCTCAATACTATAAGAAGGCTCCCTCTTTACAGTGCTGCCCTCCTGAATCAGCTTTGTCAATTCCTCCGTCTCAGCTTCTATATCTGTTTTCCACCCATAGGAAGCACGGTACAGATTCATTTTGACGCCATGAACTGTCGTAAAGCTTCCTGTTTTTCCATATGTATCGTTCGCCGATGCCTGCTTTTTCACAAAGCGTCTGACCTGCTCCGCGTCCAGAACCGGCTCATCCTCCACAATGGAAACCCACTCCCGAAGCAGCTGCTTATCCACAACAACTTCTGAACCATTCCAGTCGTAAGTTATAATAGCACCCAGCCACTTATTTGCGGTGTTTACAGTCTCTACCAGCTTCTTTTCGTCCGGCAGGACTGTTTCCTCATAACAGCCCATCGCCTCAAGATCCAGCTCCGTCTCATAGTTATAAAGAGCTTCCATGATATAATTACATGCCTGCTCCGCATTAATCCTGGTGCTGATTGTCCTTGGGATTACCTGGTAACTGTTAGTGTCCTCTGAGTATTCGCTAATATATGCCTTTTGTGCCTCATGCATATTCTCCGCCTGAAATGCATCCCACTTCTGCACAAGGCTCTTTGCCTTTTCTTCATCATAAGCTATCGTCATCGCCACAGAATAACTTGTGGGAGTACGGGACAAATAAGAAAAAATCCATCTGTACTCATTTTGCTGAGACAATGCACTTTCAACGGAACGCTGAATCCCCTCATAATGCATATCCACATCAGACACTGTGACTCTGCCCAGCAAGGCTCCGCTCTCGCCAGTCAACAAATCCCTTCCTTTAACCTCTAGCACATAATCTTTCACAGAAGGCGTCAGCCTGGCCAAAGCCTCCGCCGCATCCATATCGCTGCAATCGATACCATTTATCTGAGAAGCGGGCAAAAAACGTGTACTATAGGATTTCGCCACAGAGACATAGCCCGCGGCAAGCACCACCACAATTACAGCGGCCAAACCCAAAGCAATCCCTTTTGCCTTGCCGCCCCTTTTTCTCGGCTCACTATCTGTTATATTCTCTGTTTCCTTTGAAAGTTTTTCTTTCATTTCTTTTTGTGATGTTTCCTCTGATCTGTCCAACTCTGCCTTTGGCAGCTTTCCCTCTGATCCTTTTTTCTCTGACTTTTGCGACGTTTCCTCTGATCTGTCCAACTCTGCCTTTGGAGGCTTTTCCTCTGATCCTTCCTTCTCCGCCCTTGGTGGCTTTTCTTCCAGCCTTTCCTTCTCTGACTTTTCACCTGGCTTTTCAGTCTTCACTTTTTGCAGCTGTTCTTCTGTTTGTCCTGCTTTCTCCTTTTGTGACCTTTCTTCTGTCTTTTCTTTTTCTACCTTTTGCGGTTTTCCCTCTAACGTTCCCGCGCTTTCTTTCTGGGGCATCTTATCTATATCGTTCTCCAGCTTTACGCTTGTCTTTTTTTGTTTTTTGACTTTCATTTACGTTACTCCATCACACTATGAATTTACTTATAGATAAAGATATTATAGCACGTTGTATGATAAAAAAACAGCACCAAAAAGATGAAATTACACCTTTTCGGCACTTTCTATTTGTCCCAATTTACTTTTGTCTTCCCCATATCTCAAAAACTCAAATCCGATAAATCAACATCCCAGCGGCAAGCGGACGAGTTATCAGCCTTGCAAGTGACTTTCTTTGATGAACCGCCGGATAGTATTAAAACCACATAGGATAATATACACACCAATATACTTTTTCTCACGACAAATCCCTCATGTATTCACTTGTATACCACTATTTAGACAACAAAAAAATGCCCAGAACCGGAATCGAACCAGTGACACGAGGATTTTCAGTCCTCTGCTCTACCAACTGAGCTATCTGGGCATTTAAGACTTACAAAGCTGTTCTTCATAAGTCTTGAGTAGCGGGGACAGGATTTGAACCTGTGACCTTCGGGTTATGAGCCCGACGAGCTTCCAGACTGCTCCACCCCGCGTTATTATATTTTGCAGAGAATCACTTGTGATTCTCTGAGAGCAAATTTTCGGAGAAAATTTACTCGACGTTAATTCTATAAGAATTTACGTCAGTGGACGGAGGTGGATTCGAACCACCGAAGCAATTTGCAGCAGATTTACAGTCTGTCCCCTTTGGCCACTCGGGAATCCATCCATATGATGTTGTCACACCATAGAGCCGATGATCGGACTCGAACCGATAACCTGCTGATTACAAATCAGCTGCTCTGCCAATTGAGCCACATCGGCATCATACATGATGGGGCCTATAGGGCTCGAACCTATGACCCTCTGCTTGTAAGGCAGATGCTCT
>CAOKQK010000054.1 GCA_948470905.1 uncultured Lachnospiraceae bacterium
CCAATCGAGAGTGTGACTGGAGTTCAGACGTGTGCTCTTCCGATCCCCCCTGACTTTGATCATGTAAAAGTTGAAATTGGCGGCGGGAAATACACGCGACTTTATGAAGATGAAGACAAAATAAAAGTTGAAAAAGATTCATGCGGACTTTTTGCAGATGTTTATGTATTCTCACATAAAGCAGAATCCGAAGTGAAAAGTGTGTCTTCTTCCCCTGATGTAAGACCTATGCCTAATCCGACACCTAATAAGTCTCAAAAAAAGAAAAAGAGTGGTGCTGTCTCAACTGCTTTGATTATTTTCGGTGTTATAGCGGTGTTCTTTGGCTTGGGTACCTTTTCTTCTAATATTTCTTCCGGGATATTTGATCTTATTCTCGGCTGCGTGTGTCTTTACTTTGGAATACAAAAGCGCCGCAATGCCAAAAAAAATTTATAAAATTTTTGAAAATAAAACGCCCCACGGCGGCAACCGTGAAGCGCTTTACATAGATTGTTACCCGTCAACCCCGCGGGGCTGAACTATAATAACACCTTCGACAAGTGGTATTATAGCATAGGTCCGCCAATTTTTAAAGGGCTTATTTTTTACGCCCTTTTTTAAGAAGGTGAATAAATGGCTTATGCTAAAAAATCAAATCAGGCAGCAGACGCCGGAAAGATCGTCGCGCTGTACGTCCGCGTGTCTACCGGGTATCAGGTAGACAAGGACAGTCTTCCTTTTCAGAAAAAGGAATTGAAGGCGTATTGCGAACACGTCCTTCATATCGAAAAAAGCCGTATTGAGGTATTCGAGGACGCCGGGAAGTCTGCCAAGAATACCGAACGGCCCGCATTTCAAAGAATGATGAAGAAAGTCAGGGCCGGGCAAGCGTCGCACGTTGTTGTTTATAAGCTTGATCGCATTTCCCGCGATCTGGTGGACTTTTCGATCATGTGGAAAGAGTTTAAAGCGGCCCGCGTGACTTTTATTTCCCTGAATGAACAATTTGACACGTCTTCCGCGATCGGCGAAGCTGTCCTGAAAATTATTCTTGTGTTTGCGGAATTGGAAAGAAAGCTAACTTCTGAACGTGTGAAAGATATCATGATCGGCCGGGCACATGAAGGGAAATGGAACGGCGCCCGTATGCCTTACGGGTGGAAGTGGAATTCAGAAAAACAGTTCCCGGAACATAACCCGGAAGAAATTCAGGCCGCCCGGCTTATCTATTCCATGTATGAAAAAACGAAGTCAACAAGCAAAGTCCGGGACTATCTGAACGGGAACGACATTCCCACGAAACGCGGCGGAGAATGGACGACGAAAACTATTTCGGACTATATCAGGAACCCCATGAATAAAGGGGACTATCGCTATAATTACCGGGAAAGCCCCCATGGGAAGAAAAAGCCGGAAGAAGAAGTCATCTATATGGAAGGCGTTTTCCCGCCGCTTGTGGAGCCGGAACAATGGAACCGCTGTAATGCTATCATGGATCACAATGCGGAACGCCTGCGGGGCGCTGGCGCCGCCCACAATCAAAAGCACATTCACCCATTCGCCGGGCTTATCAAGTGCGGCGCCTGCGGGGCTTATTTTCAGGCCATGAAGCCGGATCGGAAACGAGCGAACGGTTTTCGGCCTTCTCTTTATCGCTGTTCTGGACGTGTGACAAAAAGGACCTGCACCGCGCCAGGCGCGTCGGAAGTAAAGATCGGCCCCGTGGTCTTCAACTTTATTTCCCATATTGTTGCGGCCACGAAGAAACGCCAGGACATAAAGACGCCCGAAGAATTGGAAAAGCTGCTTCTTTCCGGGCCTGAATTTGCCCCGATTGCCTTTATTGAAGAAAGTTCCCTTCGTGAGATTTTCGACGCCCTGCGGGGCCGTCAACGGCATAAAGAAGGGCTTTATCTGCCCGAACCATTATCCCGCCAGACGGCGCCGGATCCGGGCAGCATTGAAGCAAAACGGGCCGAAGCTGCCAAAATAGGCCGGGCGCTTGAACGCCTGAAAAAACTTTTTCTTTTTGACGATAGCGGCATGAACGAAAAGGAATATCTTTCGACGCGGGCGGAATTGACCGAGCAACTCACGCGGCTAAATAATGAGATCAGCGACGCCGAAGAAGCAAGCTTTGGACGTGTGGAAGAATTAAGCTTTGTAATGTCCGCTTCTTCCTTCCTGCTGTCCTATTCTATACAATCCGGCGAGCATATTCAGTATAGCGAATTTGCGGCGGCGATTGACGATCAAGTTTTAAAAGATTTCCTGAATTTGATTATAGATCATATTGTCGTCAGTGAAGCGCACGTCACCGAAATACACTTCAAAAGCGGGCTTCATGTGAAATTTATTTATAAATCAGCATAAATCAAGCGGGCGTCCTGCTGCCGGGCGTCCGCTTCTTATATTGCGCAATATTAAAGAGTAATCTTTTCAACTTCAAAATTGAACATATCACAATATTCCCGGATCTGTTCTATTGCCCTTTGTGCATTGAATTTCTTCGTGAAGATCTTTGCGTCTTTTCTGTCAGAAGATACAACCGGATATTTCTTTTCGTCCTGCTTATAATTTCCGCCGACATAATAATTCCCGCGGCCCTTATCCGTTACAATGAAACCGGGTTCCCCAGTCTTTGTTTCCGCCTGCTGCCGTGGCGCTTTCTTCGGCTGCGCCTTCGGTTCTGCAGGCGCTTCCTGCTTCTTTACTTCCGGGACACTTCCAGACATACGGGCGTCAATCGCGGCGTTTATAAAGTCATTGACGCTTTTCCCTTCTGCTGCCGCTGCCGCTTTGATCTTCTCCTTCTTTCCCTTCGGTACTGTCAAATTAACTCGATCATATTTTTCTTTGATGAAGTTATTCTGATAGCTGAATTGATCGAATTTCTTTCCTTCCATGCTTTTCACCTTCCATATTGTTTTTTTCGCCGGACGGCTTCCCTTACGTCTTCATGATCTAAAGCCATTTTGAAGAAGATAGCCCCAAAGAAGCTTTTCCGTTTCTGTAATTATAGTATACTCTATATTGTGCAATATATCAATACATATTGCGCAATATTATAAAATATTTTTAGGCATAGAAAAAGCGCCAAAACACAAGCTTTTCCCGTGTTCTGGCGCCTGCTGCCCTGCGACGCTCTCTATATCCCGTGTTCGGCGTTCACTTGACACCCGAATGTCTGGGTAAACGCGGTGGGGCGGCGCCGGTTTTTCCGTTCAAATTCACAGACCCACTCCCGGCATTTCGCCATATAAAAGTATTGCCTGCCCGGTTCCTCCGCAGGAGGCGGCACATTTAAGTCTATTTTATCTAAAGCAATTTCACAATACATTTTTCCAGACATTCTCCTTTATCTGCATTATACGCTTAACAACGAAATCTTGCATAAAATGGCAAAATTTTGGTTCCGGTTTATCCGAGTTAGGATAGATAAAAAAATGAGTTTTTAACCTATTATTCCCCGCTTTCCTGAACCCTCCCATACTTCTCCGCCAGCATGACCAGGAGCGCTGTCGTCTTTTCCATATCCTGCACGCAGGCATACTCAAAGCGGCTGTGATAATTGGCGCCGCCGGTGCAGAGATTCGGGCAGGGCAGCCCCATATAGGAAAGCCTGGCGCCATCCGTTCCTCCGCGGACAGGATTGATCCTTGGCTCCCCGCCCAGCTCACAGATTGCCTCCGAAGCATTTTCAATCAAATGCCTATGAGGGGCCAGTACCTCTTTCATGTTGTAGTAAGAGTCTTTTATCTGTGCAACGGCGGTACCTTCCCCGTACTTCTGGTTAAGGAACGCCGCACACTGGGCAAAAAACTGCTTTTTCTGCTCAAATTTCTGTCTATCATGATCACGGATAATGTAATCTGCCACAGCCTTTTCCACGTTCCCGGAGAGGTTGTCCAGGTGATAGAAGCCCTCGTAGCCCGCCGTGTACATGGGATTCTGAAATACAGGCAGCAGGCTGTGGAACTCATATGCCAGAAGGATGGCATTTATCATCTTTCCCTTCGCGCTGCCCGGATGCACGCTCCTGCCGTTTATGGTGAGCTTTGCTGCCGCTGCGTTAAAGGTTTCTTCCTCCAGCTCACCGAAGGCGCCGCCGTCTACCGTGTAGGCAAAGTCCGCACCAAAGAGCTTTACGTCAAAGTGATCCGCGCCCTCTCCGATCTCCTCGTCGGGGGTAAAGCCCACCCTCAGCCTGCCGTGGCTGATCTCTTTGTGGGCCAAAAGGTATTCGCATGCCGCCATAATCTCAGCCACGCCTGCCTTATCGTCCGCACCCAGCAGCGTAGTGCCGTCCGTTACGATCAGATCCTTACCTCTGTGTACCGCGGCCTCCGGAAAATCTGCAATCTGAAAGACGATATTTTCCTTTTCATTCAGGACAATATCGCCGCCGTCGTAGTTTTCCACGATTCTTGGCCTGACATCCGCGCCGGACACTGCAGGCGACGTGTCCATATGGGCAATGAACCCCAGCACCGGGGCTTTCTCACAGCCCTCGGATGCCGGTATGGACGCATATACATAACAGTGTTCTCTGTCATAGGTGATCTCCTCCGCACCCATTTCCTCAAGCTGCCTGACCAGCAGCTCTGCAAGCTGGTGCTGCTTGGAGGTGCTGGGCGTGGCGCCAGTATTTTCGTCGGACCTGGTGTCTATTTTTACATACTGTAAAAATAAGTCAATGGTGTTAAATTTGGACATAGCTCGTTCCTCCTGATTCCAGTTCCCGCTTACGGGAACTTGTTCCGTCTCTTTACTACAGCGCCCCTGGTCTGGAAGGAATTTTCATAATGATGTAAAGCTTCATTTGTATAGGTCACAGCTGAAAATTTCTTCCGGGGCGCCTTTCGCTCCGAGACTGTTATAACGCCATGTCCAGCATAACACCTTTTGACAGATTATACAATTCTTTTGTTTTTGCGCAGCTGTTTGTGCCTCGGTTCAGGCGGTCGAACCGTTGCATTTCCGTACTTCCGGATCTCAGCGCACGCCTTCCCGGACAGTGCCAGCACACAGATCAGGTTGGGAACCGCCATGAGCCCGTTGCAGATATCCGAAAAGTTCCACACCGCCTCCAGGGAACAGAGGCAGCCTGCAAAGGCGGAGAGCCCGTAGATGAACCGGTATGCAAGATTATATTTTGTCTTCCCGCCCAGGAGGAATTCAAAGGCGCGCTCTCCCTGATACGCCCAGCCGATGACAGTGGCAAAGGCAAAAAGCGCAATACAGATGCTGATAAAGCTCCCGCCCAAACTTCCCAGCGTCCCCTCAAAAGCCGCCAGGGTCAGGGCGGTCCCGGTCAAAGGCACGCCCTTCTCATCCACGCTGCCGATGACTCCGGATACCGCAAGCGCAAGCCCTGTCATGGTGCAGAATACCACTGTGTCCAGGAATACGCCTGTCATGCTGATGTAGCCCTGTTTTATGTAATCCGAGGTGTCCGCGCTTGCCGCAGTGATCCCCGACGCCCCAAGCCCCGCCTCATTGGAAAAGATCCCTCTGGACACTCCCCAGCGCAGAGACTCAAAAGCGGATACCGCCACCGTCCCGAAAATGCCGCCGGATACTGCCCGGGGACAGAAAGCGGACACCATTATGCCCATCACCGCTTCCGGAAGATTCCTCCAGTGCGTCAGGATAATGCTCATAGTCCCCAGCAGGTAGACAACCCCCATAAACGGCACAAGAACCTTTGTCACCTTCCCGATGGCCCGGATGCCCCCCAGAACCACCAGAATTGTCAGCACCGTGACAATAAGCCCTGTCTTTGCCTTGCTGATCCCAAAAGAAACATACAGTGCATCTGCAATGGAATTGGATTGTGTCATATTCCCCATGCCCAGGGACGCCATCACCGCAAAGAAGGCAAAGCTTACGCCCAGCAGCTTCCCCAGCCTTTTGTTCTGCAGGGCATTTATACAGACATACATGGGTCCTCCCGCTGTCTCGCCCTTCTCATTGCGCCCCCTGTACTTTACGGACAGCATGCTTTCCACCAGCTTGGTCGCCAGTCCGATAATGCTTGTCACCACCATCCAGAACAGCGCCCCCGGTCCCCCGAGTACCATAGCCGTCGCCACGCCGACGATATTCCCTATGCCCAGGGTGGTTGCAAGTTCCGTGGTCAGCGCGGAGAAAGAGGATATCTTTCCCTCCCCGCCGCTTCCCTTTTCTCCTCCAAACGCGCATTTCAGAGCCCATTTCAGATTTTTCAGGGGTAATGATTCAAGACGTGCCATGAGATAGATCCCTGTCCCCAGAAGCAACAGGATCAGCCACGGCCCCCATACCAGATTATCCAGCCAGTCGATGATGCTTTCCGCATGATGCGCAGCTTCATTGTTCATAAAAAACCTCTTGTACCATATTTCTAAAATATATGGCACGCATGGCTTTTTTATTCCCGCATACAATGAGCCACAAGCCGGGAGAAACAAACTTCCCGAGAAGTTTGCTTCTCCCGGGCCTTGGCGAATGCCGCGAGGATCAAATACTCCGCAGCTGGCTGCGGAGTATTCGATTCCCGCGGGCAATAAGCCCCCATAATCCAAATTACTGAAATTCCGGAATCAGCTCATAGATCTCGAGGATGCCCATGATGGCGTATATGTTTTGCCCGGCGTCGTAAACCTCTCCAAAGTTGTACATGTCGAAGGTCACTTTTTCATTCCCCACAGGAAGCCTGTAGTACAGGGCGCCGTTTTCCTCAATGCCGTACCAGCTTTCGCCGTCCTTCCCGTATGCCTCAGCAGAGCCTGATTTCAGGTATATTTCCACATCATTTCCGGCGGAGTCACTCAGGACGCTGGTTATGGTTTCCTGCTGATTTATGCTCCACTTAAAATAAATTTCCTCAATTTGGGTAGAAAACTGTTCCAACTCCTTCTGGTCGATGATTTCGTAGTAAATATTCAGGGTCATCCATGCAAACCCCTGCATACGGATTGTGCCTACTAAATGGCTGACTTCCCTGGCCTTGGTCGCATCGGATTCATAATGCTCTGAGTAATCTACTGTCTTTAGTTCCGTCTCTTCCACCTTCAACATGGCTTTTTCCATGCCGCCCGTCATCTGTACGGCATAAATCGTATAGTCATGGGCATCCATCAATATGGTCAGCTCATCCCCTAAGGCGTTTTTTAAGCCAAAGCACCACAGAATGAAATTGACTCCCTGGGCATAATCGTCGCTATAGATCACATACTGCTTCCATTCTTTCAGCTCCAGTCCCGCTTCCTCGGCGAAATCCTCCAGCGCGAAGCCCAGCATTTCCGCAAACACCCCCATGATTATATCCGTGTAAATGCCTCTGGCATAAAAGCGAAGCTCCGATTCAAATAAAAAATCTCGGATTTCATCGGTGACTTCCTTGGACTGTTCGTCCACATAGTACTGTCTCTGCCCTGCCAGCCCTTCTGCAAAGCCTGCCAGTCTGTCATAAAGGGATTCCTCATAGCCGGTGGTGAGGGTCATTACATCCGGCTTCTCCTGCTGTGCCAGATTGACCTGCCCATACATCAGTGTATCAGAAAAGTCAAAAAATACCTGGGGCAGCCAAAGGGCGGACATGACCAGGGCAACAAAGACAAAGATACTGGCGCCATACCGAATGACACGCTTATTCCTTTTTTCCTGCTTATACTTTTTATGCTTTTTATTTTGTATTTTATTTTCTGAGGCAATCTTGTGTTTCATGGCATTTTTCCCTTCCGGCTATCTGCATAAGCCCCTGTTTCATGCCTTAATGGAAAGAGCACCTTCATAACCGTCCCTTCCCCCAGCCTGCTGTCGATCATAAGGCTGGCGCCATGCAGGGCTGCAATCTTTGTGCAGAGCGCCATCCCGATTCCTGCGCCGCCCTCCTTCCTGGAACGGGATTTGTCAACCATGTAAAAAGCTTCCGTGATACGCCCAATCTCGTTCTCGGGAATGCCCCGTCCGTTGTCTACGACCTTTATCTCATAGGTATCTCCCACTGCCATGCCCTTCATGAGGATAAAACTGATCTCCCCCTTATCCATGGCCTTTGACGCATTGTCCAGCAGATTATAAAATAATGACAGAAGCAGTTCCATGTCCCCATAGAGCGTTGCCCTCTCCAGGGCAATCTTGCCTTTTATGCCGCGCCCGTTCCAAATGGGCCTCATGGTGGTACGGATATTTTCCTCCAGCTTCTTCGTGTGTATCGGTTTAAAGGAAATGGGGCTTTTGTCCATACTCACCAGATCAAGCAGCTTGTGAGACAGGCTCTCCAGACGCTTTCCCTGACTGTAGATGTAAAAGTAAGCCTCCCTGTTCTCCTCCTCTGTCAGCTTCATGGAGTTCAGCATATCCGCGTATCCGATAATTGATGTCAGCGGCGTTTTCAGTTCATGGGCAAACGCCGCGGTAAAGTCCTCCTTCTGTTTCGCCTCCATCTCTTTTACAGCCAGTTCCTGCATGAGCCTGTCTGCCATCCGGTTAAAATTCCTCGCCAGCTGTCCAATCTCGTCTTCGCTTTGGTCTGCAGAACGCAGCTCATAATCCCCTTCTGCAATCTTCGCCGCAATCTTGCCCAGCTTCCGGATTGGCCTTGTGATATAGCGGGAAAGGGCATAAACTGTCAGCCCGCCTATCGAAAGCAGGATTACAAGGATTGCGCGATACTGTACCAGCATGCCCTGCCTGTCATCATAGATGGCGGTCAGGTCCTTGCATATTCCAAGATAGACCGGGGAACCTGCCCTGTCCACAGCTGCTGCCATGATCATGTAATAGCCGTCGCCTTTTTTTTGAATGGAATAACCGTAATTGCTGTTTTCGTCCAGCGCCCCCACCAGCTGCCGCACATCTTTTTCCATGCCTGTATTCATGATATAGCTGTCGCCGCACACATAAGACAGCGCCTCCGTTTCCGCAGAGAGTGTCCCTTCCCCCACTGAGAATCCCTCGTCTTCCACAGATTGCGCCTCCGAACCATGTAAGACAAATATATGGTTCCCGTTGCTTTCCACGCTGTCCCGGATACTCTCCAGTGTCTTGTTGATAGCGTATTCCTCCCCATATTCCTCTATGGACTGGTATCCCATCTCAAACAGATAGCGGAACATTCTGCTCTCGTTATTCCCCTGTTCTATCTCCCTGTTCAGAAGCCTTGAAAAATTGGAATTGAGTATCCAGATGCCAAACACCGTAAAGAAAAGCGTGAGTACCACTGTTGTCAAAAGGAACAGTTTGTCTGCAAATTTCATGCTTCTACCCCCCCCCCTGTCCTTTTTGCTCTGTTGACTGACTCGGTCCAAATGTAGACTGGCTCAGTCAACGCTTTCCTTTGCATCTCCCTCCAGCCGATAGCCCACCTTGTAGACTGCCGTTATCTCATTGTCCCAATTCAGCTTTTTCTTTAGCCTTTGTATATGCAGGTCCACTGTCCTGCTCTGCCCCATGTACTCCCCGCCCCACACATTTTCGTATATTGTCTCGCGGTAAAGTGCAATGTTGCGGTTCCTTGCCAGCAATAGCAGCAGGTCGAACTCCTTCATAGTCAGAGACACAGGCTCCCCATTCTGTGTCACACAGCGGGAAGCCGTATTCAGGATCACATCAAAGACCTCTATCACCGCCTCTGTCTTATTATACCTGCGCAGCACCGCTTCCACTCTTGCCAGCAGCTCCACAATTTCAAAGGGCTTTGTCAGATAGTCATCAGCCCCCATCTTCAACCCCTTTACCTTATTTTCCGTGCTGCCCAGCGCCGTCAGGAATATCACCGGAAGCTCCAGTGTTCTCGCATACTCCATCAGTTCATAGCCGTTTATGCCTGGAAGCATCACATCCAGCAGCAACAGGTCAAATTTCCCGGTATTCATATAATCTGCTGCCATTTCTCCGTCCGGTGCCCAGACACAGCTATATCCCGCCCTGCGAAGGTTCATCTGTATCAGATTGGCAATTGGTTCCTCATCCTCTGCAATCAATATTCTTATCACTTTGCCCCCCTGTCCGCTCCAGCGGATATTTAATATTTAAGTTTTCCCAGCTCTTTTAATGTATATCATAAATGTATCAGTTTTGTATCGTGAGATACAAGGCTTTTTTTACTTTTTTGATTATTGTAAACTGGGAGAAATATTATGTTGTTTTTTTGCAAAATATCCTATATAACTGTAGATATGAAAGAAAACGGCATCGCGGGAGATTCTGGCATCTTCTGCCGAAATCCGGGACAGCCTGATTATATCCATTTGGAAAGAAGGTATCTTTATGAGAGCTAAAATTCTGGTCGTCGATGATGAAACTGACATTGTATCCATGCTGAAGGACTATTTTGAGTATAACGGCTATGACGTGATGACCGCTGCAGGCGGCGCAGAGGCCATAAAGAAAGCAGAAAAGCAGCCGGATATCATACTGCTGGACATCAACATGCCGGATATGGACGGTATGGAGGTATGTTCCCGAATCAGGGACTTTGTAGCCTGCCCAATCCTGTTCCTGACCGCCAGGATTGAGGACAGCGACAAGATCAGAGGCTTTGGCGCAGGGGCTGACGATTATATCGTAAAGCCTTTTTCCATAGACGAGCTGGGCGCCCGGGTGTCTGCCCACCTCCGGCGGGAAAGGCGACAGAGAGAGTCCGCAAAAGTCCGGTTTGACGATAATCTCGCAATAGACTATACCGAGAGATGCCTCTACTATGACGGGGAAGCCATCCCTCTGGCCAAGAAGGAATTTGATATCATCGAACTTCTGTCCCGACATATGGGACAGGTTTTCAGCAAGGACCGGATCTATGAGCTGGTCTGGGACTATGACAGCGAAGGCGACAGCTCTGTAGTTGCAGAGCATATCCGCCGCATCCGCGCAAAGCTGGCGGCGGCAGACACGAAGCCTTATATAGAGACAGTCTGGGGAGTGGGATATAAATGGGCAAAATAAAAGCTTTTCTTCATAAAGAATCCATCAAAAAGTCATTTATGCTCTATACGTTTGCCTGCATTCTGGCAGCATTCCTTCTGTCCCTGCTGCTCTCGTGGCTCTGCCAGATGTGCCAGTCCAAAATATGTGAGAACCGGATTATCAATTACCAGTCCGACGGCGACAGGACCCTTGACGAAACAGACGGAAGCATGCTGCTTTATCCGGACGTGGATGCCCTCAATGAAATAGAACTCCGCTACTACACGGCAAGGCTCAGCTTTCTTTTATCTCCCTTTGAAGAAACCGTCTACAATATCCTGAGCTTTCTGAGCGTTGCCCTGGTGCCGGTCTGTTTTATGGTCTGCTGCTGGATTACCAGCGTTTTGTTTTACAGAAAGCAGCTGCAGAAGCCGCTGGAAATCCTGGACAATGCCGCGGAAAATATCGCCGAGAACAACCTGGATTTCAAAATCTCCTGTGACAGGCAGAATGAAATGGGACGGTTATGCTCCTCCTTCGAGAAAATGCGCGCTGCCTTACAGGATAACAATATGGAAATGTGGCATCAGATCGAGGAACGCAGGCGTCTCAACACTGCCTTCGCCCATGATCTGAGGACACCCCTGACGGTCCTGAAGGGACAGAGCGAAATGCTCCTCCGATATGCTCCCAGAATGCCCTTGGAAAAGATAAGCTCCACGGCCCAGATGATGCAGCGCCACATCACAAGGCTTGAGGCATATGTGAACACCATGAACGACCTGCAGCGCCTGGAAGATATTCAGATAGACAAAAAAGCCGTCCCTGCCGCCGATGCCATCGAACAGATGCGCTCCACGGCAACCTCCCTCTGCCAGGGGAAAAAGCTTGTATTTACCCCCTGCCCCGCAGGCAGAGAGGATTTGAGGCTGGATTTCCCGATGGTCATGCGCGTATTTGAAAATCTGCTCTCCAACGCTTCCAGATTCGCTGCAGAAACCATAACAATCCGCGTAGAAAACAGGGACGATTACCTGAAGCTGACAGTTTCTGACGATGGACAGGGCTTCAGCGGAAAAGACCTTTCCAATGCCACCAGGCCCTTCTATAAAGCTGACTCCGAGACAGACCCCGGGCATTTCGGCATGGGACTCAACATCTGTAAGATCCTCTGTGAGAAACACGGAGGATATCTGGAATTAAAAAATGACGGGGGTGCTTCCGTGCTGGCGGTGTTCCGACAGTGAAACCGTTCAAAAAATCTCCTTTCTTAATTTGGATATGAAGATATTTAGATATATTGTTGATAAAAACTTGAAAAATTCCGTTTACGATAGGTTTATCAGCTTAAGAAAGGAGCTTTAAATGAGCAGGTTAAATATCGAAATCAAAAATCTGAACAAATACTATGGAAAAAAACAGGCCCTGCAAAATGTCACCCTCTGTATCGAACAGGGCATGTTCGGGCTGCTTGGGAGAAACGGTGCCGGGAAGACGACTCTGATGAAAACCCTTGCCACCCTGCTGCAGAAAAAGGACGGTGAGATCACCGTATGCGGCATCCCCATCGAAAACGCAGGTGAGATCAGGAAGATTGTGGGCTATCTTCCACAGGAATTTTCCATGTATCCCTCCATGAACGTCTCGGAGGCAATGGATTATCTGGGTATTCTCTCCGGATTAAGCCTGTCTGAAAGGAGGGAACGGACCGAAATGCTCCTGAAAAAAGTGAACCTCACCGAGCATAAAGGCAAAAAGGTCAAGGCACTCTCCGGTGGAATGAAGCGCAGGCTGGGTATCGCCCAGGCGCTGTTAAATGACCCGAAAGTCCTGATCGTAGACGAGCCCACCGCAGGGCTTGACCCGGAGGAGCGCGTCCGGTTCCGCAACCTTCTCTCCGAGACAGCGGAGGACAGGATTGTGATCCTCTCCACACATATCGTAGGGGATATCGAAGCCACCTGCGAAGATATTGCCATATTGGACAGCGGCAAGGTCTTATACAGGGGCACGGTAGACCAGCTTCTTGACACGGCACAGGGTAAGGTATTTACGAAAGCGGCTGACAGGAACGAACTTCCAAAACTGAAACAGGAGCTGGCGATCACAGGCATGCACACACAGGGCAAAAAGGTTTACGTCCGCTTCCTGTCCGAGCATGCAGCCGCCGGCGCGGAAGCCTGCGAGCCCAATATCGAGGATGCCTACATGCTCTATCTGCTCAGGAACGGTTCCTATACGCCGCTGTCTGAGAGTGAGTTTGGATCAGGAGGTGACAGATAATGCTTTTTCTGCAGGAATTGAAAAAGACAGTCTTTTCCGTAGCTTATGCCGTGTTTGTCATCGTGACAATCTTATCTCTGTATTCACAGGGCGCCCTGGACTTTGGAGACAGCAGGATAACCATGCCCCGACCCGGAGAAAACTATGGCACTACCCAAAAAGAGATCCCTGAGATCATCATGCCCGCAGCGTTGGAGGAGCTTTGGGGAGAATTCTGCGAAAATAACTACAGGACTTACCCTATCGGATTTATCAAGCATGTGAAATTAAGCGACCGGGAACAACAACAGGTAGCGGAGATTCTTTCTGAAATTACAGGCGTCTCCAAAGAGGAGATACTGCGAATGAGGCAGGATTATGCGGCACACGCAGGTACAGGAAATAACAACGGAGCCAACACCGACTTTGTCATCGGCGGGGACGGAAATATACAGGCAGGCAGCGACGGCAGTTATGTCATCTCTTTGCCGGAAAATGATACCGATAACGCACAAGTGCCCAAAGATGTCAATGACCTGTCCATTACCGCTGCCCCTGAGACGCTCCTCTCTGTCCGCGGCGATATGGCATACTCTAGGTTCAGGATCTTAATGCAGCAGGTCGACGACATCTTAGGCAGCGGCTCATCTTATGCCGCCGACAGCCTGATCGGTTTTGGCGTAGTCCCTCTCACTTACGAGGAAGCGGTACAACGGTACAATGCCTTTATAGACAGTGATAAGATAACCGGCGGCTATGCCCGACTGTTTTCGGATTACGCGGTAGCCATGACCATGTCCATACTGCCTGTCTTTCTTGCGGTCCTCATGTGTACGAAAGACCGAAGGTCAAAAATGTCCGAGCTGATTTATACCAGAAATGTATCCGCTCTGAAAGTGATCCTGAGCAGATACCTGGCAGTCATAACAGCGGTCATGATTCCCATCATCCTTTTGGCTTATATTTCAAACGCTTCCGTATGGGGACAATACAGCGGCTCTGAAATGGATTACCTCGCCCCCCTGAAATACGCTCTTGGCTGGATCATGCCCAGTGCAATGATCTCGGCGGCGCTGGGCATGTGCCTGACCGAGCTTACAAACACGCCCATAGCGATTGCGGTGCAGGGTTTCTGGTGGTTATTCGATGTCAATGCAGGAATCCGGTCGGTGGCCAGCTCCTATGCCCTGTTCCGGCTGGCGCCAAGACATAACGCCGGCGCCATGTCCTGTTTCAGGACGCAGGATTACCTGGATAATTTCCGCCGATTGGTGACAAACCGCCTTTTATTTGCAGTTTTATCCATACTTTTCATCGCGATAACAGTCATTATCTATGAAGCCAGGAGAAGGGGGAGCATAAATGAGAAATTCAGCTTCAAAAAGACAGCATCCAATTGATGTGATTGATGCAAATGGGGTTTTCCCTTTTTGGGAGATTACCAGGATCAATATAAGGCACAATGCCCTCCTGTCCATTGCAGTCTCTGTTGTCCTGCTGCTGCTCATACCGCTCCTGACGGGAACGGCAAATCTGGACAGGAACGAATCCGCCGTACCGCTGGAAATGTTCGCTTCCCTGATTGGGATCATAATGCTGACCCCAGTGTTTGGGCCGGAACAGAACCCTGAAATCAATGACCTTGTCTCCGCAAAATACGTGAGCACAGAAAAAATCTATCTGGTCAGGACAGTTTATTCCATCCTCATCCTGACACTGCTCACCGGGCTTTTTAGCCTGTATCTGGGCATCCGGGACTGTGATGTCACGGCAGGCCTGTTTCTGGGCACGCTGTCCGACGCGGTATTCCTGGGCGCATTGGGCATGATCACCTCCGCGCTGTGCAACAACACGGTTATCGCCTATATGATACCCATGTTCTTCTACGCACTCAACTATGGCATGGGAAACCGGCTGGGGAACTATTACCTGTTTTCCATGGCGGCGGGAGATTTTGGCCCGAAGCCATGGATGTTCGCTACAGGCATTGCGCTGATGGCTGCTTCTGTCCTATACAAAGGGATACAGAAAAAATACAGATAGGAATGCGCCTGCCGGGCGCACCATGAACCACAAGTCCGGGGAGGATCACCTTCCCGGACTTGCGGATGTCTCAAGAGTCATTACTTGTCGTCACAGTCCTCGCACCTGTCAAACGCAGGGTTGAACGCATAGAAGTTCCTGCTGTCCAGATGATCCTGGGTAATGCGGAGCGCTTCGCCGAACCTCTGGAAGTGGACCACCTCCCGCATGCGCAGGAATTTGATGGGCTCACAGACATCAGGATCCTTTATGAGCCGAAGGATGTTGTCGTAGGTGGTCCGTGCCTTCTGCTCTGCTGCCAGGTCTTCTGTCAGATCCGTGATGGGATCTCCAGTCACCTGGAATTGGGATGCGGAGAAGGGGAAGCCTCCTGCTGACTGGGGCCATACGCCTACGGTATGATCCACATAATAGGGGGCAAATCCGCTCTTTTCTATCTCCTCCATGGAAAGGTTACGTGTGAGCTGGTGTACAATAGCCGCCACGATCTCCAGATGTGCCAGCTCCTCCGTGCCAATGTCGGTCAAAAGCCCGGCTACTTCCTTGTAAGGCATGGAATAGCGCTGGGACAGATAACGCATGCTGGCGCCCATCTCACCGTCCGGTCCGCCATATTGCGAAATAATGACCTGTGCCAGCTTTGCGTTGGGTTCTTTGATATTGACAGGAAACTCTAATCTGTTTTCATAATTCCACATTTATACACACCCTCCTTCCCAAGGCAGGGGTGCTGCTCCCCATCTCCATTCTTTGCCGCTCTCTGCCAGCTCAAGGGTCAGAGGATAATATTTCATGGAAAATTCTTTTGTCATCTGCTGCTTGATCCTGCTGTAGTGGTTAAAGTACTCCAGGGCATTGCGGTCGAAAGGATGTGTGTCAAGATACAGCCCAAGCTCTATCAAGACAAAACCCACGATACCAATGTCATGGAGAAGCTGGTCCTTCTGACACATGGTTTCATTGTTTGCCATTATACACATCTCCTTCCGGTGAAAGGTTTGTTCAGTTCGGGGAATACTGTGCCGTTGCAATATCCCTTCTCTAAATCGTCATACATTTTGTCAAATTTCTGCCATGGAACATATGCCATCGCAATGGGAAATTTGTCAATATTTGTACCGAAATTACGGGAAGCTTCCATACCGCGCATAACGTCCCTGCCGCGGGAGGCCTCATTCATATAGTCCTGCATTTCGATTCCTTTCCAGTATTTTATTCATTGCTATATGTTATGTTTCCCGCCAAAAAAGGTGCATCCCGCAAAAGTCAATTTCAAAATTCAGATAACAGCCTATCTGGATTCTCCCATGAAGAAAAACGCCACCGTCCCGCAGCCTGTGTGCGCGCCTATAGTAGGCCCGATATGATTGATCAGGCAGTGTTCTATGCCAAACCGCTCTTTCACCTTATCGCGCACATATTCCGCGTCCTCCAGCGCGTCGCTGTGACTGATAAAGATGGTGTCCTCTCTATTTTCCTGTACCCAGGAACCCATCTTTTCACCCATATAATCCACCAGGGCATCCAGAGACTTTCTGCGTCCCCTTACCTTGCCGATAAGGATCAGATGTCCCTCATTGTCAACATGAAGCTTAGGCTTAATGGACGCAAGAGTGCCCAGGATAGCGGCTGTCTTGCTGACACGTCCTCCGCGGTGCAGATGATGCAGATCCTCCACAGTAAAAACATGGACGACATTCAGTGCATGTTCCCTCAGCCACTGAGCCGCTGCCTCTATTGTCTTCCCCTCATCCCGCAGCTGTATCGCCTTATGTACGAACAGCCCCTCTCCCATAGATGCACAGAGACTGTCGATCACGATGATCTTTACATCGGGATGTTCTTCCATGATCTCATCCGCCGCGATGCACATATTGTTATAGGTCCCGCTCAGTCCGGAGGAAAAGGCGATGTGGAGGATTTCCTTATCGGTCTTGATATACTCCTCGAAATACACCTTTGCGTCCGCCGGATTGATCTGGGATGTAGTGGGCATCTTGCCCTCATCCCGGATCAGGCGGTAAAATTCTTTCCAGTCAAGTTCCTTATCGCGCCCATAGGTTACGCCGTCCATAATATAGCTGATGGGTATACAGCCCACATTATGCTCCTTCAGGTATTCAGCCGGCAAATCGGCAGTGCTGTCCGTGGTAATCTTAAACATGGCAATCTCCAATCCTGCTGCAAAATTATTCTACCTGTGCGGCTGCAATACCATGGTTTGCTTGCCTGCAATTCATTGTATTGCCGGCGGGCCATTGGATTAGCAGCCCACAGGCGGATATTATTTATGGTTATGCTCCTTAAACTGCTTTTTTGTCCCAGAGCGTGTTTGGAAAAGCACTCAAACACGCTTTAGTATAGCATTAACCGCCGGCTTTTTCAATACTCCCCATGCGTCTTTATTCTTTCCCGCGATATGCTCCCGGCAGCCGCCTGCGGATCAGGCGGCTCTTGAGTTTCTTACCGTCAAAGGGAATCAGCGGATAAATATAGCTTCTTCTGGAAACCGTCCTGTTGCAGCAAATAGAAAGCACCGCCACAACGACTCCCGCTATATACCCCCAAAGCCCGAACCACTGGGTCAGCAGAAGGGTCATGATCCTTAAAAATTTCAGCGCATAGCCCAGTTCATAGTTTGCCTGGGTATAATTGGCGATTGCCACAAACGCCATATAGAGCATGACCTCCGGGGAGAACCAGCCGCTGTTCACCGAAAACTCTCCCAACACCAATGCCGCCATGACGCTCAAAGGTGTACTCAGCATATTTGGCGTGTTGATCGCCGCCAGCTTCAGCCCGTCAATAGCCAGCTCCAGGATCAAAAACTGCCAGATCAATGGGATATTTGGTTCCTCTTTCAGCACAATAAAGGAAAAACTCTCCGGAACCCATTCCACACGGTTCATCAAGAGCAGGAAGGTAGGCGTTACGATATAAGTAAGCAGCGAGATCAAAAAACGTGTGATCCGCAGATAAGTTCCTGTAATGGGCGGGAAATAATAATCGTCCGCCTCCTCTACTACGTCAAAAATGGTAGTGGGAAGGATCATGGCAGAGGGCGAATTGTCCACCAAGATCACAATATTTCCCTCCAGTACCTGTGCAGCTGCCGCGTCAGGGCGTTCTGTATATTTAAATTTAGGAAAAGGGTTGTACCACCGCCTCTGATAAAGACATTCCGCCAGAGACTCCTGGTTCATGGTCAGGGAATCCACCTTTATGGCCTGGATCTTTTCCCGGATCTCCTGCAGGAACTTCCTGTCCACCCTGTCGTTCATATAGCAGAGAACAATATCCGTGTGGGAACTCTCTCCTGCGCTCATCATTTCCATATGCAGATCAGCACTCCGGATCCTGCGCCGGATCAGCGCCGTATTGGACACAAGCGTCTCGACAAAGCCGTCTTTGGAGCCCCGGAGCACCTTGTCCTTCTCCGGCTCCCCCACACTTCTTGAAGGATAGGTCCGGGAATCGATCACCAGCGCCTTGGGGTAGCCGTCGATGAGGAGCAGGAACATACCGGAAAGCAGCGAGGTGATCAGGCTCTCGCACTTGTCCTCGATATCCACCTCCACATAGGGGGTAAACTGCTTGGAGAGCATATGCATGTCGGAAGGCATTTTGTCCGGCGTCAGATCCATAAAATACTGCAGCAGCTTCTGCACCAGGTCGTCTTTACAGAAGCCGTCCACCAGATACATGCACGCCTCTTTCCCACCGATGTGGACCACTCTGTAGATCACGTCAAAATTTTCGTCTACGCCAAGCACCTGATTCAGGTAAGCCATATCCTCCTGCAGGGAACCGCTTAATACCTGTTGATTTCCGCCTGTCTTTATCCCGCCTGTTGATGTCTCTGCTGTCTCACTTTTTCCCAAAATAAACTCCTTTTCGACTCCTGCCTGAGATTTCCACGGCGGTACCAAAGCCCGGAAACAAAAGCTTTCCGAAATTCCGGCAACACCATGGCGTCCTTAAGAGCGCATCCCGCTCCGCAGTGCGGCAGCATCAATGCCTTGCTGTCCGCTGCGGAGCTGTTAATTCCCGCGAGCAATGAGCCAAAGCCTGTATGCCTTGGCGAATGCCGCGAGGGTCAATAGAGCGTGTTTGAAAAATCATTCCTGCATCTGGCAGAAAACATTTTCAAACACGCTCTAGCATTTGTCAAAAAGGAGAATATTATACATTATAATGACGTACTTCCCAGGCCGCCGTTCCGCACACCTTCCGCGTCATCGTCCACCGTGATCCCGTACTCCATGAAAATGCCCTGCGCAAAGCCTGTACCCTGGGTCACGTCCACTGTCTTTCCCTCATTGGAGGCATTTGTCATTTTGATAAAAATGTGCCCCTCATTGTCGGAATGATAATAGTCACTGTCAATGATTCCTACCGTGTTATTCATCTGCAGGCGGTACCTGAAACCCAGGCCGCTCCTGGGATAAAGCTTCAGCACCCAGTCCTCATCCATTTTCACCCGGATGCCCGTGGGTATCTTGATGGTTGCGCCAGACGGCAGCGAAAAGGAAAAGGGGGCAAAAAAGTCGTACCCGGCACTGCCCTTTGTGGCGCGCCTGGGCAGAAGCAGGGATTCATACATATCCCCGATGTCATCCTCCGTATACTGCGGAAATTCCTCCCTCATGGCTTCCATAAAATTTTGTGCGCTTACCTTAAAAAACTGTGCGATACGCTTCATAGGCCTGCCTTTCCTCCCTGGAGTTGTATTCTTTTTCATAAAACAGTGTCTTTTGGAACAATGCCCTCTCATCCGCCTGCAGCATTTGTCCACTCTGCACATTCCTGACGGAGAGCCACTGCAGATTCGCAGCGCATCTGTATCAGGATCCCGTTATCCGCAGCACCCCACAGACGCGGGCTTCTCCGTCACCTTATAGGAATCTGCATAATTCCCACAGTGAAGTATGGGGCTGACCGGGTCAGGCTGCCTTAAGGTCTCCTGGACATTGATGACTCTCTGGTTGGCGCTGCCCTTCCAGAGCAGCTTCACATCCTTTTCATCCGCATGGAATTCTCCGTCCACCAGCACATCCACATACTTCATCAGGGGATACTGCATGATATTTTCCCAGCTATCCCCTGTGTACAGCCAGATTGTCTTGTGAGGATATTTTTCTTTGATTTCCGCCATGAATTCCCTTACATCCAGCCTGTTTGCCGGATGCAGGGGGTCTCCTCCTGAAAAGGTGATCCCCGAAATATAGCTTTTATCCAGCTGTTCAAATATTTCCTGTTTCGCCGCTTGGTCGAATAAAAGCCCGCCGTCCGGATCCCATGTAATGGGATTATGGCATTCCCTGCAGCAATGACTGCAGCCCGCCACCCACAGCACCACACGCAGACCGTCACCGTTGAGCATATCGTCCTTTGTTATATTGTGATACCTCATAGCTACATGGATTTCCTTTCTGCAATTTCCGCCATCTTCGCGTCGTTGAGCCTGGTGTCGCCATGAACCCGGGAGTAGGACAGATAACCGTTCATACGGTCGATCTTGGTCAGATTGCGGCTGCCGCACTTGGGACATACGTCCATCTCCAGCTCCTGGTGCCCGCAGTCGTCACAATAGGCAAGGGAAAGATTTACCCCCTCGTAAAATCCCAGCTCCATGGCGCGGCGGATCAGAGTCTTGATCGCCTCCAGGTTGTAGTCGATGGGATACTTGACATACTGTATCTTTCCGCCGTTGCATAGATTCCAGAAACGGTCTTCCATATCCTGCTTTTCAATGGGTGAGATATCCTCCGTCACATGGCAGTGGAAGCTGTTGCTCACATATTCCCTGTCGGACACGCCCTCCACAATGCCATACTTATTGCGGAACTGCTTTACCTGGACCCCGCAGAGGTTCTCCGCAGGCGTTCCGTAGATGGCGTACAGATTGCCGTCCGCCTCCTTGAATTCATTGACTCTGGCGTTGATGTACTCCATCACCTCCAGAGCAAAGGCGCCGTCCTCCACCAATGATTTCCCGTTGTACAGCTCCTGCAGCTCATTCAGCGCCGTGATTCCGAAGCTTGCCGTGGCGGACCTTAAGAGCGGCTTGATCTTGTCATGCAGCCCCAGATGCCCGCCCAGGAATCCGCCCTCGCAGTACGCAAGGGGGTTGGTGGAGGCACGCATCTCCCCCAGGTAGGCATAGGTGCGGATATGCAGCTGGCGGATCAGGTTCAGGTAATAGTCCAGCACCTCATAAAAATCCCTGCTCTCCTTGCGGGATTTCGCAAGGATCATGGGCAGGTGCAGGGACACCGCGCCAATGTTAAAGCGTCCCACGAACACAGGCAGGTCCTTATCATCCGCCGGGTGCATGCCGCCCCTCTCGTACCAGGGAGAAAGGAAAGCCCGGCAGCCCATGGGGGAGATGATCCTTCCATACTGCTTGTAAATGCCTGCCACATAACCCTTTCCTGTGAGGCTCAGCCAGTCAGGGTACATGGTCTTTGCCGAGCACTCCACCCCTGCCTCAAACACATCCTCCAGAGGCTTCCCCGATCCGTGCAGATTCTCATCATACAAAAAGACAATCTTTGGAAACAGCACGGGCTTCTTATGCTCCTTCTTGCCCTGTCCCTGCCTTCTCACATTCAGCATGGTGATGGTAGCCAGCCTGGCAAATCTGCCTGTGCCCGTACCTGCAGTCACAGTGATAAAGGGATAGTCGCCCCGGCTGCTTCCCACAGTGTTAAACTTATACTCCCACCCCTGAAAGCCCTGCTCAAACTCTCTCTCTACATCCGCGCAGGCTTCCGCTTCCGCGTTTTCCCTGTCAATGCCGAGACGCGCATATTTTTCAATATATCTCTGATAAGATTTCTCCGCGTAGGGCTCCAGGATGAGATCCACGCTGGGAACCGTAAATCCGCCATACTGCTGGCTTGCGGCGCTTAAAACAATATCCCCGATCACATCGAAGGCTACATCCAGGGACTTTGGCTCATTATACCAGACATTGCCCATCTCAAAGCCGCCGCTCAACACATTCTGCACATCAAAGAGGCAGCAGTTCATGGTATCCCTGCGCGCCGACATATCGTGGATATAGATATACCCGTCCCTGCACGCCTGGATCTCCTCTGTGGTCAGGAAAAATTTCTGGTACAGCTCCTTGTTGAGCTGGTTGAAGATCAGGCTCCTCTTGGTGGCAACCAGGGCGGAATCCGTATTTGCATTCTCCTTGTCCCCTATATACATGATGGACTGGCTCTTTTTATACACATCGTCCAGCATGCGCACAAAATCCTGCTTGTAATTGCGGTAATCGCGGTAGCTTTTTGCCACCACAGGCTTCACCTGCTCCAGCGCGCTCTCCACAATATTGTGCATCACAGGAATGGGAACCTCATTTGTCTCAAGCTCATTTACCTTGTCAATGACATACTGACAGATATGGCGTTCATCTTCTTCCGTAAATTTTGTCAATGCCCTGTATGCGCTTTTTGCCACGGCATCAATTACCTTCTGTACATTAAAGGCTTCCCTGCTGCCATCCTTCTTGATCACACAGACCGTCTCCCGAGGCATGTACTCCTTCCCATAGTTGATATTCTGTGTCGCTGCCTGATAAAAATTACTGCTCATTTTACACCTGCTTCCTTCCATGGAATACTTTTCTGTCTTAAGCCGCTGCGCCGCATGTCCCGTTTCATACCGCATTTTGCGCATATGTAGTATTTCATATACTGCACACACTAAATATTGTATTCATGCTCCCCTCTCAACAATATATTGTGCCAAGTACTTAACAGTATAAGAAAGATTTCCCGGCTTGTCAACAAAGAGATCCCTTAAATAATACACAAAAAAATATCTAAATTTTCATCCAAAATTTAGATATCTTTCTCTTGACTTTCTTTTTGAGGATCCATACTTTTCTGAATATCTTCCGCAAGCCCCATGGTTGCAACAATATCCGCAAGCCACCTTCTGTACTGCTCCCTGACGGCATCGGGCGAAACCACTGCCGCATCGCGCCCGATGCCGGCCAGCCAGCCAAAGAACTGTCCGCTGACAGCCACCCGCGCCCGGATGCAGAACCTCCCGCCCGCCAGGGGACGGATATCGACCTCACGCCCAAACCGGTCGATCACGACTCCCGCCAGACGGTTGGGAAACTGCAGGGTGACAATCTGTTCCTCTCCCCCAAACATCCCGAAGGTCTGATTGGTGTAATCCGACAGATCCACCTTGGCGAACTGCTCCATGCCTTCCCTTGCCTCCTTGAGGATCTTTACCTGTCCCATCTTGTCCACACGGTAATGCTTCATGATGCCTTCCCTGCTGTCATATGCCGCCAGATAATAATTTTCCTCACGCCAAATAAGCGCCCAGGGACTTGCCGTTTTCTCACCGTTTACCCTTGGCACAAGCTCTTTTTTCAGGTTCCAGTCCAGATAACGAAATCCTATCTGCCTGTTTTCCTGGATTGCCCTGTGTATGCTGTCAACACTGTAATAAATATTCTCGTTCTCCGTCTTGATCCGCCTGGCAACGTACACCTGGCGCTGCAGCTTGCCGGCGTCATACTTCCCTGCCAGCTGCTCCAGCTTCTTGATCAGTACACGGGACTTCCTGGTTGTAATGAAGCGTGATGACTGCACCGCATCCACCAAAAGCTTCAGCTCAGCCAGTTCAAATTCCCTGCCCGCCATATAATAGCCGCCGCCAAGCCTGTTCTGGACCTGGATGATATCATAGCCGAAATTACAGAGCTTCTCCATGTCATCATAAATACTCTTGCGCTCGGAATGGATCCCCTGTTCCTCCAGATAGGCAATGATATCTGCCGTGCTAACGGGATGATTCTCATCCGTGCTCTCCGTCAAAAGCTTTACTATATAGAGAAGCTTCAATTTCTGCCCCGCCGATTTCGCCATACCTCAAACCTCCTGCAGGGTGCCTGACATCACAATCCACCAAAAAAGCCGGACTGCAATGTTCCTGCCCGCGATCCGGGAAAGCCGGGCATGCCTATTTTGTACTGCTCTCATCCACGGAAGCCGCCGCCTGCGCATTCTTTTTCTTTGCCCAAGTAATCCCGATCCCCGTCCCTGCGCCAGCCACGGCAACAATAATGACCATTAAGATAATCTGTGACAAAAAAGTATTGATAAAATTAATCATGACACTACCTCCCTGCGCGTTTTGGCGCATTCTTATAAATAATCAACAGCCCTGTGATATATATAGTATAGCAACCCTCTGCCCTCACGTCAAGCCTTCTCCCATGGAATGCCTTTCTTCCATGGAATGCTTTTCTTCCATGGAATGCCTTTTTTCCATTCTGTCCGGCAAAAGCCTTGTTACGAAGCCCTCTTTATGGCCCGGCCTGCCACACGCCCTCCGACATAAAATACGCCGCCTGGGCGGAAGCGCGCTCTATGATCTCGCTGTCATAGCCCATCAGCTCCAGCAGCCGGATAGCATTCCTGGTAGTGGCTTTCCCCTGTTGGAGCTTATAGTTAAAATACACGTCTC
>CAOKQK010000055.1 GCA_948470905.1 uncultured Lachnospiraceae bacterium
TTCCTGACATTCTCCATCACCTAAAATGACATATACTTTATTGCTAAACAGATTCATTTTATATGCCATTGCAATTCCCACCCCGAAAGAAAGACCATGCCCCAGAGAACCTGTAGATGCTTCTACTCCCGGCGCAGCACCAAGTTTAGGTTCTCCTCCCAAATGAGACCCTGGCTGGCAGAAATTCTTCAGTTCTTCGTCTGTAATCATACCTATTTTATTTAAAATCACATATAAAGCCAAGCACGCATGACCTTTGCTCAATATAAGCCTATCCCTTTCCTCCTGCCACGGATGATCAATGTTATACTTAATAATTCCTTTGCAATATAAGACGTACAACATATCAATTACTGAAAAGGATGAAGCCAGATGTGCTGCTCCTGCCCTATATGCAGTAATAAAAATTTTCTTTTTCAACTCTATAATTTGTTCTTTTTCTGTCACTTTATGCTCCTATTTTATCTACCATTGCAAATGACTATGTTTTCCTATACTTTTCACCAGCTCTACTTCCACTAAGTAAGTCAAATAAAATTAATGTGATTACTATCCAGACTATAAAACGCATTCAAAAGCTCATTTCTATCATCATACACACAATGATGCTGACAAATCCGTTGAGGGTTAAATGTCTGAAATTTCTTCGTGGTTTCTTCAGAGAACCATACTTCTTTAAAAGATTTTTCAGAAATATCTCCCACTTCTCCCGCACTTAAATAAGCCTTGTCATGACAATAATAAATCTTAGAATTTGCTCCAATCACGGTAACATAATCTTTTATCCCACAAGAATCATAATTTCTTCCAAATATGGCACAGCTTTTAAAATCACTCTCATACAAATTAATAATTTTGAAATCTTTTACTTTATCTTCTTGCAGCCTATGTATCTGTTCTACCACTTTTTCTTTAAATGGCGCATGCATTTTTTCAGCATTATTGCTGATTAATGCAGTATATTTTATATGGTTTGCACCAAGTTGCTGCATTAATTTTCCTGATTGATATACTTCCATATAATTATTAGGTCCAACAACAAAATTAACTCCTAATTCACATTCCTGTTTTTTCATCTCAGAAAATGCTTTAATATTATCACACAACTTTATAAAAGCTTCTGTTCTGACGCCCCTGATTTTTGAGTAAGTTTCCGCACACCCTGATTCCAGCGAAATTCGTACCCATTTTGCCTGTGCTAGTAATTCCGCTTTTTTCCCTGTTAACAAACTTCCATTTGTAATGATAGACATATCAATTCCGGCGTCCAGCACAGCTTCCATTGTTTCCTCAATATAAGGATAAAGAAGAGGTTCCCCTCCTCCACTGAAAGTCACTGCCTTCACCCCAATATCTTTAAAATCTTGTATGATTTCCATCATTTTTTCATGGCTAATCTCATCTGTCGGTTGATATTGATCCAATTCCAAATATGGATTTTTATAATGGCAATAATAACAATTCTGATTGCAACGGTTTGTAGGTTTAATCCTTACATAAACCGGCGCAATTCTCTCCCCTGCCGCTACCTTAGACAGCTCTTTAATATGTGCAAATATCTTCAAATTACTATACGGCGTTGCCTTTTCCATCTGTCTCTCCTGTTATATAAAATTGACATGTTCTCCCGGATGTTTTAACTCATCTAAATACCGGTTGATCTCGTCCAGCCTGCATGCCTCTCTGCATACTTTATTGATATCAAGACAATTCAGTTTGTCCGTAATCTCCCTGCGCCTGCTGCCTTCCCAGATCTCCTCAAAGGTTTGTTCGTAAATGTTGCCGTAACAAAATTCCTCCGTACCGATATGCGCCACGCAAGGCCATACATTTCCCCTGGCGTCAATATGTGTCATAAAAGGGAGTCCGTGACACTGCTGATAACATTTCTCATGGTGTATCTTTTTCATTGCGTTTGCCCTGAAATAGATCTGAAATGTTTCCGTGGCGTACTGTCTGATTTCCTTTTCCAATTCCAGCATTGCACTATAATCTATCTGAAATGTATTTCCGCTGTGGAGATGCTGGGAATAGGGTTTTATGGTAAAATAGTCCACCCCAATCTCACGCAGCTGCCTTGCCATGCCGGGCAGTTGTCCCATGTTTTCGGGCATGAGCAGGCACTGGACCCCCAGGGTTGTTTTGAGTTTCTTATCCCGTTTCAGCCGGACCGCCTCCGCAAGATTTACTTTCACCCTGCCTAAGTCCCCTGCCTGCCCTCTTTGAATACTGTTATACGAATCTTCTTCCATGCTTGCCACGCTGAACCGGATCCACGTAAATGCCTCCAGGCAGTCCTCCGCCTTTTCCTTTGTAAACAAAGCACCGTTCGTGCTCATGGCAACATCCACACCCCATGCCCTGATTCCTTTCGCAATCTCCGGCATGTCCTTATTTAGGAGGGGCTCGCCTTCTCCAGAACAGATGACACTTTTCAGTCCCTTTTTGCTCATCTGCGCAATATCCCGGAGAATAGTGTCTTTATCCAAGAAGTCCGGACGATATCCCACGTAATCCACGGCGCAGAATACGCATCTGTGATTGCACGCCCCGCTGGGGGATATTTCTATTTCGATAGGATAAATCATTTCCCCCTTCAGCCATCTTGCCACCGTTTCCGGATGATAAATCAATTTGTGCGAATCCATTCTGATATTCTCCGCCATATCTTTCTGCCACACCTCCACTTATGAAATAAAACGCTGACTCCCATCTGCCGGCCTCATAAGACGGTGCGTTACCCCCTTTTCGAGCCGGCAAGCCAACAACCCGGAATATTTTTAGACTATATATTCATTAAAGTATGTACATATTTCAGCACATTCACTTTTTCTACCGCTTCTTTATTTCCTATGATATTACTTCCAAGCGCTCCGCCAATATTTCCCATAAAGGTCCCAACTTCAGCAGGCGCACCCGCCGCCGAGAATATCCCCGCCATCGAAAGAAAGGCATCCCCTGCTCCCACAGTATCCTTTACTGCCAGTGTAAACGCAGGGCATTCATCTATCTGATCTCCCTCTATGCCCTGTGCCCCCATGGCACCTTTGGTCAGCCAGCCTCTGCCTCCCATGTGCCTGCCCAGTTCCCTTAGCGCCCCATTCTCATTATCTGCCATCGCCGGATAAGCCAGCTTCAATTCCGTCTGGTCCAATGAAAACGCATCAGCCCGGGTGTATTTTGTAATAATGTTCCTTCCGTAATTGGATGAATTTGTCTGGCAGTTCAGGACAAGATATTTCGCTCCTTTCTGAACGATATCCATGATTTCACCATCAACCAGCCCGTTTCCGAAGTCGCACAAAAACACCACATCATAAGCCCCAACCTTTTCACGCAGCCGTTCTTTAAATTTCTGCAAAGCTTCCTCTTCAAAACGCATCTTTTCCGGTATATTTGTTATGGCAAATATTTTTTTGTATTCCTCTCTTTTTGCGTTCCGTGTCAGATACCGATGCTTTACTATGGTAGGGAACTCCGAGCTGTAGGTAAGTTTTAGCTGTATCCTGTCGGAAACATCATCAAAAAGTTTCAGGCGTATTTCCTCTTCGTTTCCAATAATGGACATTAATGTGACATCCTCGGAGAAACCGGCCAGGTGCCTTGCCACCGCAACCGCCCCCCCCTAAGTACTCCTCCGTTGTCCTCAGCCGCGCCGAGTATCCCATATCCTTACTCATCAGCCCCTGGACACTACAGTATGTATATCTGTCCACAATGACATCGCCAACCACCAATACTTTCAGCTTCTCTGCATTATGGGCATACTCCAGGATCTCTTCCATGGAATGTCTGGCAATGAAATCTTCCATATAATGCCTGACCTCCTCGGACAGACCTGACATTGCCGTATTGATCAGTTTCGTAGAACTATACACCTGTCCACCGGTATACTGTACCTTTCCCCCATGTTGTTCTACAAGTTCTCTTTCTTCCTTTATTTTTCCGGTGATATCTGCCGCTTCATCAGCATATTCACTTCCTTTTACATAAATATCCGGTTCCACCGCCTCTACCATATCATCCACGGTATACCCTTCCGAAAGCAGCACATAATCGATATACTCTATGGCGCTTAAAAATTTGAGACGCATTTCATCGTTAAAGTATGGCCTTCCGGGACCCTTCCTGACATATTCTGCCGCGGTGACGGATACCACCAGAACATCCGCCATTTTCCCCGCCTGCTCGAAATGAATCATATGGCCCGGATGCACCAGATCAAATACACCGTGGCACAATGCAATGGTCTTATTTTCTGCCTTAAGTGCCGGTCTTATTTTTGTTTTAAATTCTTCCTTTGTGACAATCCTGCCCATATGCTGTCCTTCCGAAAATTATGATATAGAACTTACTTTCCCAAATACTTAAACCAATCTTCCGTGGCCGTGCCGATGCTCTCGGGTGTCCATACCGGCGCTTCCTTCCAGTAATCAATATTTTCCAGCACCTTACTTACGCCTTCCTCAAAGCTGATCTTTGCCTTCCAGCCCAGCATTTTTTCGATTTTTGCCGTGTCGGCAAAGGTGCAGTCCGGCTCTCCCGGCCGCTTTGGTATATGGGTAATCTCCCCTCCAAGCAGTTCGCACAGGCGGTTCACGGAATAGGTTCCCCCGCTTCCCACATTGAATGTCTCCTGCGCCACATCCGATACTGCCGCCGCATAAAAAGCGTCCGCTATGTCCGTCACATAAGTAAAATCCCTGGTCTGATTCCCGTCTCCCACCACCGTAAAGGGCTTTCCCGCCAGCTTCTGCGCAAGAAACACCCCAAACACTGCGCCGTAGGTTCCGGAGGTTCTGGAACGTGTCCCGTAGACATTGAACAGCCTGAGCGTCACCACCGGAAGGCCGTACACCTGCCCCCAGTGCAGCACGGTCTCCTCCCCGAGCCGTTTGGTCAGGGCATAGGGGTACTGGGGACGGATCTCAGCGCCCTCCCCGGTGGGATATTTATCGGGAATTCCATAACAGGATGAGGATGCGGCGTATACCAGCTTCCTCACCCCGGCATTTTTCGCACAGTCTGCTACCTGATAGGTTCCCAGAACATTGGAGGAATAATAATCCCAGGGCCGCTGAATAGACGGCACAATATCCGCCAATGCCGCGAAATGAAACACATAATCCACGCCTTCAAAGATTGGTTCGATTTCCTCCCTGTTCCGAATATCCATATGATAGACAGATAAATCGGGGTTATCCTTATGATGTGCCAGGTTTTCCGGTCTGCCTGTAGTCCAGTTATCAATAACCCTTACCGTATGCCCTTCTTCCAACAGCCTGTCCACCATATGGGAACCGATAAATCCACATCCCCCTGTCACTAATGAAATCATCTTTTCCTCCTGTCACCTTCCGCGGCACAAATGGGCCTGAAAGCCTGCTTCCATACTTTCTTCAAAAAACTATGCCTTTCTCTGCTGTGGAAGAAAAGCAGCAAACTCCTGTAAATCTTCAAAAATGTAATCCGGCTGAACCTTTTCTTCCAATTTCTCCAGCCCATAGCCGCTTTCCAGCAGAACCGTCCGTAGCCCGGCATTTTTTCCCATCAGGATATCACATGCCCGGTCTCCCACCATGTAGGAATGCGTAATATCAATATCATATTCCCTACAAGCCTTTTCCATCATCCCTGTGGCAGGCTTCCTGCAGTTACATGAAACCGCATACTCAGGGACGATTCCCTGCCTGCAGTGTGGGCAATAATAAATTGCATCCACACCTGTTTCCTCTTTTAAAAATTGATTCATGGAAAGCAGGGCTATTTCCGTAAAATATCCCCTTGCGACTCCGCTCTGATTTGTCACAACAATAGCATAATAGCCTTTGCTCTGTATTTGTGAGACGCAGTCTTTTGCGTAAGGAAAGATTTCCATATCCTCCCATCGTCCCACATACCCTTTTTCCCTTGTGAGAACGCCATCCCTGTCAAGAAATACTGCCGGTTTCCTGGATGTAAAACCATCTTCCCGGTTCACAGGGACACACCGTCCCTTTCCATAATCAAATCCACAACCTCCTGCAGGATAAGATTATGAATGGATTCCACCATCCCATATTTCCGGGATGGCACATACACATTCACATCTCCTGACCGTCTTGCCCCATTCTGGGGATCAAATCCGGTAAATGTAACAATCTCCATCTTTTTACCCTGCGCCACATATATGGCATTCAAAATATTCTGCGAACTGCCGGAACTGCTGACTGCCACAAGCAGATCACCTTCCCTGCCCAAAAACTCCAACGGCCTGCAAAACACGGCTTCATAGCCATAATCATTTCCCATACAGGTGGTAACTGCGCTGTCATACAAACTGTAAGTATTCATGCCGCCGTTTTTCATATAGTCCGCCGTCATATGGCTGGCAATTGCCGCACTGCCTCCATTTCCAACAAAAAAACACTGGGATCCCCTTCTCTTATGATCTGTAAACCTTTCCAACAGCACGGAAATCCCCTCTTGCAATCCTAAAGCCTTCTGCCCCTCTCTGATAGAAACCTGTGTTTCCTCTAAGCAGGCTATCAATTCCTTTATGTAATCATCCTGCATTGTCCTCTTGCCCCATTATCATTTCCACATCCTGGATCATCACCGGTTTCCCCGTTTTCTGGTACAGATGAACCACACTGCTCCAATCTCCATAATACCCATCACTCAACACCACTGCCCGGTCCATGTCGACTGTGTCATCATAGATCCCCCAGCCTTCGTCCTGATACTGTTTTACAATTGCCCTGTACTTTCCCAGCAGATGCGGCCTCATGGATTCAATAGTCGCGTTTATCAATGGGTGCGGCCTCCACAACAGAGCCACATTATCCCTGTTCTCATAAAAAATCCGGAACACATCCTGTATTTTCTCCAGCATCTTTTCATTGTGCTCAAGCAGAGCCGCAACGCTGGTATTGTAAAACACAATCTTCTTCCAACTCCCGTCCGGTTTCCTGATGATCCTCAACCATTCCTTCGGTATCTCCAAATCCTCTCTCTTTGTCCCCAATACCTTTTCTACCTTCGGGGAGCCCAGGCCCAGTATCTTCTGTTTCCAATATTGCCTGGTCTGCTCTCCGAAAGCTTCCGTCAGCACATTAACATATACCTGGCGCATATCTTCCGACTGCACGATTACTCTGTGGGCATTCATCACCCCGGGCACCAGGCAGAAGTTTTTCATTCCTTCCAGCACCTGAGGATCATCCAATTTTGGTTCCCCCAGGATGTAGTATGGAATATATACTAATTTTTCCGTATACTGCTTCAGGTTTTTGGAATAAAAAAAAGTGTCGACACTGGTCACATAATTGCATTCATCATATGGATTATGTATAAATATCATATCCGGCCTGCGTTTCTCAAAATCATACTGCTCATAATACACCACCGGCACATACTCCGGGTACAGCGCAGCCTCGTAATGCCTTTCCTTAAAGCTCCCGTCCGGATTCTTATCATAATAGGGGATCGGTATCACATATGCATCGCAATCCGGATCCTCGTCAGCCGCTTTCCAAACGCTTTCCAAGCTGTCCCACATAGAGGCTTTATAGGGCAGAAAGACAACCTCCCTTCTGACGCGGATCTCTTTTCTGGCACTGTTTTCTACTCCAGAAAGAACCTTCATCAGCCTCTTATAAACCCTGTCGGAACTGACCCTGTCGGAATTTAATTCCCCGTAAATATGGTACAGAGTCTCGCAGTATTCTTCCAGGCAGGGGACTACAGGATGCCCCTCCCTCTCCAGCTTTTCAATGTTCTCTCCGAGGGACATGGCAAATTCCTGGCATTCACTGAGCATGTTCTGCGCTAAAGCCCTGTTATTCTGTTTTAATGCCTCCCTGATCTCCTCATGGGCCTGTTTCAGGCTATTTATGCAGCCAAGCACTTCCTGTTTCTGCGCATTCCTCATCTGGTTTCTTCCGCCGCCTCCTGTCACCCTTCACAATGAGCACCTTTCCATACTCTTTTTGTTCTTCCGGCACTTTTATTCTCTCAATCCTTTTCTCTCTTGGGGCTTCCACCGCTACCTTCATCCTTCCGGTCGTGGTATCCCCTCTGAAGATTATCCTGATATCGTCTCCGATTTTTAATTCTGTTCCTGTGGTGAGTGTCAACTCCAGCATATCGTCTCATCCTTTGTAATAGCAGCTTAACAGTTACAAATTATTTTGGTCATTTGCATTACCTGCTTCCCCATCCGTCCCCTTGTTTGGATTTCACGCAATCCCTTTTACAATCTGCCTCTATCCGTTTTGGTATCCGGGGCAGCAGCAAAACCGGCATAACTATTAAACGGACAACCCATATGCAGCTTTTTTCCAAACATTTCATTCCCTTAGCTATGAATTTCTGAATTTTTTTCAAAAACTCTCACATCCTACTTTCGTAGAAATATAAATTCTGCGAATCTTGCTGCGCAAAGCCTTGTTTTATCTGCCTTTCCAACTTTTGATGACCATTTAACTGACGGTAAACAGGTCTGAAAAGCGGTTCATGTTTTCACGTTTGAGAGCCATGGAAGGATGTACGTAACGGTTCATGGTAATCGAGACACTGGCATGTCCCAGAAGTTCGCTCAGGCTTTTGACATCAAATCCCATCTCTATGCATCTGGTCGCAAAGGTGTGGCGGGTCGTATGGAAATTTGCATTTTCTATGCCACAGGCTGCCGTAATCCTCTTAAAATGGTTCTGCATTGTCCTGGGCTCCACAAAACGGCTGTTTTTGCCGGTCAGCAGGAAAGCACCGGGTATATAAAAGGTCTGCAGAAGCGTCATAAGGATATCTGGCAGGGGAATCGTACGGACGGAGGAGGTGCTTTTGGGCTCCAGGATACGCACCTCTGTCTTGCGTTCTGCCGCTGTGCTGCACCGAAGCCTCTGCATTGTCTTGCTGACGGACATTTTCTTTTCCGGAATGCTGATGTCATCCCATTTCAGGGCACAAAGTTCTCCCAAACGGATCCCCGTGAAAAGGCAAAGCATGATTCCCAGTGCAGAAAGATCCATATTCTCCTGCAGATAGCCCAGGAGCCTTCTTTCTTCTTCCAGGCTGAATACGCGGATGTCCCGCTGATTCTTTTTCAGGCTGACACATTCCGTGGAATAAGCTACCGTATAATCCTTCTTTATTGCATAGATACGGATGCCGTTCATTACGGACAGAATTTCTGCCACCGTTGATGGCGCGAGCCCCCGGCCCCTGGTCCCGCCGTCTGACAGCAGCCTGTTTGTAAAATGGATGAGCTGCTGGTTCGTGATCTCGGACAACTCGCTTTCGCCGAATTCCGGCAGGATATAAGATCTCAGAATGTCCTCGTACTTATTGACTGAAGATTCTTTTAATGACACTGCTGCTTCAGAAAGCCATATGCCCTTAATATCTGCTATTTTCCCCGCTTTTGAGACAGCCTGTTCCTTTTTCTGGTTTTCTTTTTTGGCTTCCTCAAGTTTCTTTTTTACCTCCCGGTAACTTCTGGCGTATACTGCGCTGTACCTTGCCTTGCCGTCTATCCGTTCCCTGATATAGCGCCCCTCCCAACGTCCGTCCTTTCTTTTGTAAATGTTTTCGCCTGTTCTTGGCATTTCTCTGTACCTCCTTGGAATGCTTTTTTTGGAATGTTATGTTGACATGGACTGCCTTGCTTGCATGGGCTGCCATGCCTTCGCAAAATGCTTTGTTCCCTTGTCTTGGGGAGCCTGAAAATCCCACCCTGCGTTGCGATTCTGACAATGATTTTGACGGCGAATAGATTCCTTTCCGGTTTCAAAGTGTTTCCGGCACATAAAGAATTCGTGAGAAGCTGCCGATATAAAAGGTACAGCAGGATTTTTGCCGTCACTATCTTCCTTATTTTGCCATTTTATGCAGTATTTTTAAATTCAGCAAAAGAGATTGACAAAAATTCAGGCATTATATATAATGGTCATGGTGATTTCCTTGCCAAAGTCCTTTCGCAGAATTTATATTTCTACGAAAATTTCCCAACAAAAAAACCAGACTCAAACTCCCCTGGAACAGGAAAGTTTTGAATCTGGTTTTTCATGGTCAGATTATGAAAGTGCGGTTATGCTAATTTCTGAAGTTTTTCACTGTGTTCTGCAATGACCTTTTTCATTATTTCAATGTCAGCAAAAGCAGCTTCCATTTTTTCAACATAATTTTTGTAACGATTATATGTATCCGTATAGCAGGATTCAATTGTGCTAAGGAGCTGTCAAGAAATAATCTTTCAATTTGACTTGTCTAAATCCACATAGGACTGCGTCGTCATCAGTCAGCGTACCCCGGTACGCCTCCTTCTTCCTCCTTGCCTATGCGGATTTATCCTGCGTCAAGTTAAAAGTTATTTCTTGACAGCTCCTTAGTCTTGGAAGAATAACATTTTCTTGATACAATTTAATTTGATGTACTTCATCTTTTACAGTTTGCAGGTCATTTCTTAATGGCTGCAATTCTGATTTGAGTTTGGTGTCCATCATTTCAGATATTGCAAATAAAAGCTCATTCTCTGTCACATTATCGCCCCCTTTATTGTAGTTACTGTATTACCGATTGCTTAAAGTATATCACAGCCAAGATGCGAAGTCTACTCCATTTTCTGTTCTGACAGGATAAACTTATAAACCAAACTCCTTCAGAACTAAAGAGCTGTCAATGAATAGCTTTGCAATTGACACAGAATAAATTCACAAAGTCAGGGCAATCATGAAAACTTATTTATTTACAGTTACAGCAATTCCCTCAGCTTATCTAAAAAGGCTTCTTCCCCAAAGGTATTGATCTTAAAAAATATTGCCTGGCTTCCGCCTGCGGTAATAGCGGACAGGTGGACAGGCCCGCCCTTGGACTGAAACAGCGTCACGCTCAGGCTGACCCTGTTGCTGCCTATATAGCTGAACCTCTCAAACACCCGCACACTGCAGCGGGCGTCCTTTTCATAGAAATCGCTGGAATCCTCCAGCGAAGCAGACACGCTGCCATGAATGATCCCATCCTCGATGCGCCTTAATATTTCCGTAAAATCCCCGCTGAGCTCCCTCTCCAATTTTGCCATCTTTTTTCTCCTATTCCAGTTCCGCATCCAATCTCCCAGCACCTGATTCGGAGATGGATTTTGGGCCTCCTAAGTGCATGGCGTCCCCAAATCCATCTGGGCGCTGTCCGTCTGGATGCTGATTTCCAGTTCCGCATCCAATCTCCCAGCACCTGATCCGGAGATGGATTTTGGGCCTCCTAAGTGCATGGCGTCCCCAAATCCATCTGGGCGCTGTCCGTCTGGATGCTGATTTCCAGTTCCGCATCCAATCTCCCAGCACCTGATCCGGAGATGGATTTTGGGCCTCCTAAGTGCATAGCGTCCCCAAATCCATCTGGGCACTGTCCGTCTGGATGCTGATTTCCAGTTCCGCATCCAATCTCCCAGCGCCTGATTCGGAGATGGATTTATATTGGGCGAATATAGTTTAAAATTTCCTGTTTTATCTTCTTACAAACTCTATGTACCTTGTCCCTTGAAAAGTAAGTTTTCCCACATCCCCTTCCGCCAGCATGCCGTATTCTGTACCGCTGACAGAAAGCTCCATGCGGTCGCCGCTCTCTACCTGGAAAGTCGCGTAATAGGTGGTGTGCATCGCATTGCCTGTGTGATGGTGGTGATGGTTCACCTGCCCTCTCTTTGCCACAACAGTGGCATCCACAGTGAGTCTGGGCGAATGATTGTTCCGGTTCCACTGCATAATTCCCCTGACAAATGTCACCAGAATCATGCCGCAGACCAGCACAAACATGAAAGGAAAAATTACTCCAAATCCTCCGCCATAGAAAAAGCTCATTGCCTCGTCCTCCAGAAATCAATCCGCCATTTTTACAGTCCCAGTGCCTCTTTATAGAGCCCGTACATGGTGTCCGCATCAGCGGCTCCCTCGCTTGCCGTGACAATATACCCTTCTTCATCGATGATAACTGTCAGAGGCAGGGAAGTGACCCCGCCAAAGATTGCCTGGATGGCGCCGTCTGCATCCAGGATGATGGGAAAAGTATACCCCTTGCTCTGGTTAAATTTCTGCACGGTGCTCTGAGCCTCGCTGCAGTTGACAGCCAGGATAACAAGCTCCTCCGGATATTCATCTGCCAGCTTCTGAAAAGCAGGCATCTCTCCCACGCAGGGTCCGCACCATGTTGCCCAGAAATTCAGAAGAACCTTCTTGCCGCGATATTCCTCAAATGACGCTGTCCCGCCGTCCAGGAAAGTCATTTCAAAATCCGGCATCAATATCTTTTCACTGTCGTTTTCCTCTCCCTGCTGCCCATCGGCTCCTTCTCCCTGCTGTCCGCCCATATTGTCCAGGCTGCCCAGGATGCTGTCATCTAAGTCACCTTCTTTTTGTCCCGGAATCCCGCAGCCGGCACCTATTGCCAGGAACATACACAATATAACAACAATTGCAGTTTTATTTTTGTTTCTCTTTTTCATTCTTACACTCCCTTGCTTCATAAGAGGGTGCGTAAACACCCCTCTTTTACATCTTCTTCACTTCCTTCGGCTCGCCGGACAACTCTTTCTCCCGTTTCCCCACAGTTCCCAAGGGCTTTCGGCGGCAGATCGCACCTGTGCCGCAGACCTCCCGGCATTCCCCGCACTGGATGCATTCCCTGTCTCCCGGCTTCTTTATGTCCATCTTACAGTGGCGGACGCATGCCTGGCAGCCTGTACACCTGCCCTCATCCACCTGGATGCCCATGAGGCTGATCCGGGAAAACAGGGAATAGATTGCCCCCAAGGGGCAGAGGAAACGGCAAAAGCATCTGTACAGCACAGCTGAACCAAGGCAGATCAGTACCAGCACAAAGACCTTCCAGGAAAAAAGCCCTCCCACTAAAGCCTGCAGTCTGGGATTTCCTGCCACAAGCGGGATTCCGCCTTCCAGAGTTCCCGCAGGGCATATATATTTGCAGAATGCCGGAATGGGCATGCCCTGTGTGATCCCCAGATAAAGGGGGATATATATCACAAAAACCGCTAAAATAACGTATTTGAGCCCGCTGAGCACACGGGTTACGCGGCTCTTTTTGATCTTGGGCAGGGGAATCTTGTACAGCAGTTCCTGGATCAGCCCAAACGGGCACAGGAAACCGCAGATCACCCTTCCAAACAACAATCCGAACAGGATCAGCAGGCCGAATATATAAAGGGGTATACGGTAGCTTACGCTGCTCAGCGCGTTCTGGAGCGTTCCCAGAGGGCAGGACGCCACGGCTCCCGGGCTGTATTAACAGTTTAAGCCCGGCACGCACATGCCCTTAAGCCTTCCCTGATAGATGTCCGCGTCCCCAAAGCCTTTTAAATTTGCATTGTAGATCAGCGCTGCCGCCAGCTGGGTGCATTTGCGTTTTAAAGACGGCCCGGCGCTCTTTTGCTTACCCAATGCCAATACACTCCAGGCAGATGCGGACCGCCTTGTTCAGCGTCACAGCATATTCTCCCTGCAGGATACCTCCGGCAAGCAGCGCCGCACCCAATAAGCCTGCCATGATCCGAAGCCCTGTGATTTTCATATGGGTCCCCTTTGTCCTCCACGCCGCACCCATCCGCAAAAGTGCCGCTTCCAAATGTTTCAGCATTTCTTATCTTCCTTATCTTTTTTTTCTCCCTTATTTCCAGAGCCCTCCCTTCGGCTTATCAGCGCGCTGTTCATGGGCTGGAAGTATCGGTTGATATAAGCGCCGATCATTATGATGTACATACAGAAATACATCCAGATGAGCACAATGATGATCAGGGACAGGCTGCCATAGACGCCGTAGGAGTTGCCGTACGTCACATAAACGGAAAAGCCCCAGGAGAAAATACTCCATGCCACCGCCGCAAAAACCGCTCCCGGGATCTGTTCCTTGAACTTCTGCTTTTTGTCCGGCACATAGGCGTAAAGCGCCGCAAACATCAGCGTAAGCACCGCCCAGACCACAAGGAAGCGGAAATTCATGCCGAAGGACACCACCATCTGAAGCTGCGGCAGCCTGTGCAGCGCCAGCGTCACCAGCTGGTCTCCGAAAACCATGATAAACAGCGACAGGATCACCGCAAAAAGCATGACAATCGTATAAAATGACGCAATGATCCGGATCACAAAATAATTTCTGTTCTCATCCACGCCGTTTACCACGTTGAGACCTTTCATCAGTGCCATGACGCCTTTTGCCGCAGACCAGATGGTGGCGATGACTGCCACAGACAGAATACCCGCAGACTTGTCGTACACATCCGCGATCAGGCTTTCCACCAGCCCATCCATCATATCCGGCGTAATCTCCGTTATGGCTTCCACCAGATTTTCCTCTGTCAGGGGCGTATAGGGGATGATGGTGCATATCACCATCAGCATGGGCACCACTGACAGAAAAAAGAAATAGGCAATGCTGGCCGCGTATGCACTGATATTCAGCTTTCTCATCTGTGCGGAAAAATCCGCTGCAACAAGAAACAGCTTATAAACCACTCTAGCTTTCTCCCTTACTCTCGATTACTTTTTATGACACAGTTCTCATAAAAGAACAATAATATTTCCCCGGCACTGTAGCCGCTGTCCGCCATCCTCCTGGCGCCGTTCTGGCTCATGCCCACACCGTGCCCGAAGCCTCCTCCTGTCAGGGTATATCCTACCACATTTTCCCCGTCTTTTATGGTTTCTATGACAAAGAAGGCGCTGGGAAGAAGCGAGGGGCTGTTGGCTGTCTTGCCGTCCTGCCGGACTACCTTGGTCTCTCCGTCACACAGGACAGTCCGAATGTTGTGCCCGGTGACAACCTTGAACTGCTGGGTCCTGGTCTTGATGACAATCTCATCCGCTGTACCGCCGCTGCCCCTGGATTCCACATAAATATCCGTGATCTCATCCAGGGTCTCCGGCTCCACGCTCACATAATCCCTTTCCCCCAAGGTCAGCACATACCTGGAGTTGGCCTGATAGCGCTTCTTCAACAGCTCCAGCAGACGCTCCCTGTCCAGTTCCTTCACCTGGTAGGTCCAACGATACCAGGATTCTTCCACCTCGAAGTCATCCTGATTTTTGGCAGTGATATAGGCTCTGAAGGCGTCTTCATCCCGCAGCCTCTCCCCCAGGGAGTCCTCCTGCCCGGCCTGCCCCCCTGAAGTCTCAATGATCCGGTCCATCTCGGTACGGTTCAGCGCCCTGGCACTGAGGTAAGTCAACTTTGCTCCGGCGCTGGTCTTCCAGACATTGGCATCAGTCCCCACGCCGCAGGAGGTGGAATAATAGTATGTGTCAGCCAGCGTCCCTTCCGCCGTATACAGAAGCTGCCCGTAAGTCTCCTTCACTGCAGTAGTGGTAGTCTCCTGCTCCAGGATATTATTATACACCTGGTATGTAGTGCTGTCATCCATATGGGCGCCGTATTTGGGATATCCCGCGTGCATCATACGGCCATAGGCATAGGTCCTGGCACAGACAGCCTGTGCTTTCAGCGCCTCCTTGGGATACTTGGAGGGCATCTCACTGGGCACCACGCTGTACAGGTACTCCTCCAGCAGCACCTCGTTGATCACCGCAATCCCCTCGTCCGTCTTCATTAGCTCCATCTGTCCCCTGTAAGAGGGCATCCCCTGGCTGCGGTTACAATTTTTTATCGTCACCTTTCCAGTCAGCACATCGGGGACCACCCAGACGCGCTGTCCCACAAAGTAACTGCTGTCCGGCCCTATGACGACTTCTTCACCCGCCTCATGATGTTCTTCCTGAAGGGCTTCATAATTTCCATAAACCACCTTATAACCAGTGTTACAGGTCAGAACCGGCTGCGCGTGCAGCATGGCGCTGTAATCCGATGCCTTTATCAGCACTCGGACATATTCCATGGCCTCCTCCTTTGCCAGAAGGACACCGCAGACCCGTCCACGGTCAATGCAGAGATCTGTGAAATTGTAGCCAAAAAAGATATCCCCCACTGTACACATTGCCAGGCTGTCATAAAGCCTGTAGCCCTTATAATCATCGTCAAGAGGGATCTTGCCGTAGCCCTCCACCTCTATTCCCTGATTGTCGGCACTCAGGATCTTGCCGTTTATCTTGTTGGTCTTGGGCATAATATCTATCACCATGCCGTCCGCCAGCACAATATCAGCGACCTGCTCCCTGGCGGACAGATCAGGCGCATAGACGCGCTGTGCGGGCGCCTGCCCCTTCCTGTTCTTCAGAGATATGGTCCCATAAGGATATAATATGTTCTCCCCATCCTGAAAGACAAGCAGCCCGTTGTCCTGTATCTCCATGATCCACACATTGGATAACTGCTCCACAGTAGGTATGTAAGGCTCCAACTTACGCTGCCTGTTTTCCCAGAGATGCACCAGTGTGACCACCAGCTTCCCAAATAACAGGATCAGTATCAGCAATATGCCCAGCAGGATGATAAAAGCCTTCAGACGCATCCTCTGGGATTTATTTAAATTCCATCTGTTTCTGCCCAAATTTTCTCTCCCCAGTTTAGTTCCGCCCCCGCACTGCAGACCCGTTCGCAAGGGAAAATTTCCAGCTGCAAAGGGCGCATCTGTAAATCCTCCCGGGGTCTTTCGTTTCGAGGCTTAAGAATCATTCAGAAGCCTTAACCTTAAAAGAGCAGCCCTCCGGGACTGCTCTTTTCTTCTGTATCACACGAAGCTTTATTATTGACCCAAAATGCCGCCTCTTGTCTTTTGACTCCTAGCAATGCTAGGTGGGTGACCGCAACCAGGCTTTTGCCTTCCCTTCCAATCCGCGGCAGTCTATTTGCATAGCTGACGTGTGAGGGCTTGACAGCCGTCTGGCGATATAGGAATCCCGTTTAAAGTAAATGTAGGTTCAAAAATAAACAAGAGTTATCGCACATTTCAGGTTACTATTATTATATCTGATTTCTGTGATATTTACAATAGAAACTTTTAACAATAATGCTTAAAATAATAATGTTTTATAACTGTCCAATAACCTGTCTGAACTGTTAAAGCATTTCAGCCTGATCAACCCTGTTGTTCAAAACACTTCTCAACCATCTTATCAACCACAGGCACCGGGATGGTCCCCTGATTCAATGCCTTTAAGCCAAGAAGCAAGAACAGCACGGTCTGAACGAGGTTAATGCCGCTTCTCAACACGCTGATAATGTTTGTCAGGAACCAGATTGAAAAGCTCCCGCCAAAAATGTTTATTATGTCATCAAAAAAATTAATAAGGCTGGGAACCAAGCCCACCACAGACGAAATCAGTGAAAAAAATATAAGCAGCGCCACAGACTTTACAGCCGTCTTCTTCAGCCATACATTTTCTTCCATCAACAGCACATAGCCCGCCAAAAGGACAATAGCCACATACCCGCTGAACAAACCTATAAAATAGAGTGCCGCTCCTATCAGAGCCACCGAAATTCCCAACTTTGATTTTTGCATCCTGCACAATCTCCTCTTTTGTCTTAAACGCCTGTCTGTACCTGATCATTCTCCGATGCCGCTTCTGCCTGTACATCCCCGGCTACCGCTTCCGCCTGAACATTCTCAGCTGCCCCTTCCACCTGTACGTCCTCAGCAGGCTGCTCCACGGATCCGCTCTCTGCAGCAGCTTCCTCCTGGACAGGAGCCTCCTCCACAGGTGTCTCCACGGGCTTCACCACAGGCATGGGCGCTCCACAGGCACTGCAGAATGCCGCATTATTGGAAACCTCTGCGCCGCACTTCTCACAGCACACAACGCCCTTGATATCCTTGATCTGCTGCTTATATTCCGCAACCTTTCTCTCGGACTCATGAATCGCTGAAACCATGACGGCAAAGTCAACCTCCGGATCCTCACCCCTCAGTGATAAATAAAGCTTGCCAATCTCGCGGAAAGTGTCCTCAATCTTCCTCTCCTCGTCAGAAATTGCAGAATTTATCTTGGTAATATCAGCAAATTCCTTTCTGTACCGCCGTCTGTCCAACCTGTGAAATCTTTTTCCCCAATTCATCAAAAAAAGCCATAACTATCCTCCTGTACAAACCGTTTATAAGATACTGATACAATTATTATATCAAAACACGCCGTCAAGTCAATGATTATTCGTTTTTTTATGGTAAAAAGGATGAACTGTCAGAAACGGCGCACCCCCTGCGCAAAAAAAATACCACACAGCCGCAATTTTCCGCGGCCATGTGGCAAATTTATGCGAAAATATTTATGAGTCCGCCTGTAACAGTCCAGCGTCCTGTCTGAACTGCCACGTCCTCCCGTCTATCAGATCTGGGGACCTGCAGCAACAAGTGCCTTGCCGGCATCATTGCTCTCATACTTTGCAAAGTTCTTCACAAAGCGCTGTGCCAGATCCTTTGCCTTCTCCTCCCATGCAGACGCATCCGCATAAGTATCGCGGGGATCCAGGATCGCGGGATCAACCCCGGGAAGCTCGGTGGGAACCTCAAAGTTGAAGTACGGGATCTTCTTGGTAGGCGCATTCTGGATATCGCCATTAAGGATCGCGTCAATGATGCCGCGGGTATCCTTGATGGAGATACGCTTGCCGGTGCCGTTCCAGCCGGTGTTCACCAGATAAGCCTTCGCGCCGCTCTGCTCCATTCTCTTGACCAGCTCCTCTGCATACTTAGTGGGATGCAGCTCCAGGAATGCCTGGCCGAAGCATGCGGAGAAGGTAGGTGTAGGCTCTGTGATGCCGCGCTCCGTACCTGCAAGCTTAGCTGTGAAGCCGGACAGGAAGTAATACTGAGTCTGCTCAGGTGTCAGCACAGACACAGGGGGAAGTACGCCGAACGCATCCGCGGAAAGGAAGATCACATTCTTTGCAGCAGGCGCGGAAGAAACAGGGCGCACAATGTTATTGATATGGTTGATGGGATAAGATACGCGGGTATTCTCCGTCACACTCTTATCATCAAAATCAATCTTGCCCTCGGCGTCAACAGTCACGTTCTCAAGCAGTGCATCGCGCTTGATGGCATTGTAAATGTCGGGCTCGGAATCCTTGTCAAGGTTGATAACCTTTGCATAGCAGCCGCCCTCGAAGTTGAACACGCCGTTGTCATCCCAGCCGTGCTCGTCGTCGCCGATCAGCAGGCGCTTGGGATCCGTAGACAGAGTGGTCTTGCCCGTTCCGGACAGTCCGAAGAAAATCGCCGTGTTCTCGCCGTTCATATCTGTATTTGCAGAGCAGTGCATGGAAGCAATGCCCTTCAGAGGCAGATAGTAATTCATCATGGAGAACATGCCCTTCTTCATCTCGCCGCCGTACCATGTGTTGATGATTACCTGCTCGCGGCTGGAGATATTGAAGGCAACGCAGGTCTCGGAGTTCAGGTTCAGCTCCTTGAAGTTCTCAACCTTTGCCTTGGACGCATTGTATACCACAAAGTCGGGCTCGAAATCCTTAAGCTCGTCCTCACTGGGCTGGATAAACATATTCTTGATAAAGTGAGCCTGCCATGCAACTTCCATGATAAAGCGGACAGCCATGCGGGTATCCTTGTTCGCGCCGCAGAACGCATCCACAACGAACAGCCTCTTGTCGGACAGCTCTTTCTTTGCGATCTCCTTTACGGCAGCCCAGGTCTCCTCCGTCATGGGATGGTTGTCATTCTTATACTCGTCGGTTGTCCACCAGACGGTATCCCTGGAATTCTCATCTACAACAATGTACTTGTCTTTGGGGGAACGGCCGGTGTAAATACCTGTCATAACGTTGACCGCGCCCAGCTCCGTCACCTGGCCCTTCTCAAAGCCTTCCAGACCGGACTTGGTCTCCTCCTCAAACAACATATCGAAGGAAGGATTGTGTACAATCTCCGTTGTACCGGTAATGCCATACTTGCTCAAATTAATTTCTGCCATCTTGCTTTAACCTCTCTTCTTAAATTTTGTAATCATGCAGATGTACCAGCCATCCACATACTGTATTCATTATCTCAAAGACTCCGCCAAAAGTCAATAAACGCTGGAAAATTTATGAAGATTTTAGGAACATCACAATGCCTTACGGTAAACCGTACAGCCGTCCAGTTTTTCACCTCTCGCGAACCCGTATTTCTCATACATGGACTGCGGTCCATGATAGGCATTATTGTCATCATGCAGGAACGGATACGCCTCTATATAATCATACCCTTCAGCCGCAGCGTCTGCACATACCGTTTCCAGGAGGGCGGACGCAATTCCTTTTCCCCGGGCATTGGGAGCGATGCAGAAGCACACAACGGACTTCACCTTATGATTTCTGTCAATATTGCGGAACGGCAGCTTAAAATTGACATTATCATAGGCCTCTTTATCATTGGCGTTGCACCATCCAACTACCTGCCCGTTTTCATAAGCCAGATAGCCTTTCATTTTCCCCTGTTTAATAAAGTCTACCGCACAGCTGCGATTGTGAGGCGCGTCCTTCCTTGAGCAGTTCCATGATTTTTTACGGTTCATTGACTCATTGTAATGGTAGCACATGCAATAGCAGCCTTCCCATTCTTCATTATCCGTAAAGGCTGTGTTGTCAAAATAGTATAACCAATCTTCCAGCAGATCAACCGACAATTTTTTGATTTCAAGACTCATATTATCCTCCTGTTCCCGCTTGCGGGAACTTTTCCGTCTCTCCGCCCCCTTGTATGGGAGCAATTTTCTCCCGGGGCGTCTCCACTGCGAGGCTGTTTTAATTTTCCCCTTGAAGCGCAGCACAGCCGGGAACTTCCGTCTCCTTTTTCAGCCATTCTGCCTCCTCCGCCGTCAGGTAAGGAGCAATCTTCTCACAGACCGTACGCTGATATTGAAACAGCTGGATTTTCTGCACCTCTGTCAGGTGTTTTAACTCCATGGCGTCCATGTCGATGGGCACCCAGGTCAGGGTCTTGAAGTGCATGAACTGACCGTACTCGTTCTTTCTGTCATTCTCCGCCACCATGATATTCTCAATACGGATGCCGTACTGTCCCTCAAGGTAGACACCGGGTTCATTGGAGATATCCATCCCCGCCTCGATGGGCACCTCCGCCATCCCCTCCATGAAGCGCCAGCGCATATTCTGAGGTCCTTCATGGACATTGAGCATGTACCCCACGCCATGGCCGGTGCCGCACTTATAGTCAATGCCCAGGTTCCACAGCTGCTGTCTCGCCAGGATGTCCAGGTTTCTCCCGCTGCAGCCGTAAAGGAAGCGTGCGTTGGAGAGCTGCAGCATTCCTGCGGCAACCATGGTATAGTGCAGCTTCATCTCATCGGAGACGGGTCCCAGGGCTATGGTCCTTGTGACATCGGTGGTGCCTCCCAGATACTGACCGCCAGAGTCAATCAGATACAGCCCTTCCGGCTTCAGCACCGCATGGCTTTCCTCTGTTGGCTCATAATGCATCATCGCCGCATTTGCGCCGTATGCGGAAATAGACGGGAAGGACAGACCCGTACATTCGGGAATCTCCCTGCGCAGCTTCTCCAGATAATCCGCTGCGGAAAGCTCCGTGATCTCCATTTTGCCGATATTGGTTTTGAGCCAGTAGATGAACTTTGTCAGGGCTACGCTGTCCTTTAAGTATATTTCCTCCATATTGGCAAGTTCCACAGGATTCTTTACCGCCTTCAGCGCCTCTGTGGGATTGTTCTTTTCCACAGGGGCCTGCTTCGCAGCAAGGACCTTGTACAGCACATAGCTGCAGTGGCGCCTGTCAATCAACACCCTGCGGCCCGCAGGCAGCTGCTCCAGATAAGAGACAATGGTGCCGTACTCCTCCACCTGGATGTGTTTTGCCTCCAGATACTCCTTTACTTTTTCGTCCAGCACTTTCTCCTGGATAAAGAGTACGCTGCCCTCTTCGCTGAAATAGCCATAAGAAACCGCCACAGGATTGCACTCCACATCGCAGCCCCGGATGTTAAAGAGCCACATCAGATCGTCCAGCTTGGTCAACAGCAGGCTGTCCGCTCCCTCCTTGTGTACCTTCTCCATGACGCTTTGAAGCTTCTCCTCAAAGCTCCTGCCCGCCAGCTTCTCATCCAGCACTGTCACCCTGCCCGCCGGAAATGCAGGCCGGTCCGTCCAGATTTCCTCCGCAAGGTCGTGTTCAAAGGCAAAGCTTATCTTCTTTTCTTTCAGACTGTCCTCATATCTTCTGCCCTGGGCAGTGGTCAGGACTCTGCCGTCAAATCCCAGCGTCTGTCCCTCTTTCATATTCTTTTGCAGAAATTCCTCTATGGTGGGAACGCCTTCGTCCTGCATGCGGAACAGTTCCACCCCTGTGCCCGCAAGCTCGTGCTCAGCCTGGATAAAGTACCTGCCGTCCGTCCAGAGCCCCGCTCCCTCCTTCCACACCAGCAGAGTACCGTTAGAGCCCGTAAAATTGCAGAAATACTCCCTCACCTTAAAATAATCGCTCACATATTCCGAATTGTGGAAGTCCGCCGTGGGCATCATGTAAAAGTCAATGCCCTGATCTTCCATCACTTCCCGCAGCCTGGACAGCCGCTCTTTGATCACTGTGTTTTCCATTTTTTCTCCTATTCCAGTTCCGCCTCTCCATTTCCACGCCCCCTTATCTGGAAGGAATTTTCATCTGTTCAGTTCACAGCTGAAAATTTCTTCCGGGGCGTCTCTATTCCGAGGCTGTCTTAATATTCCAGTTCCGCCTCTCCCTTTCAGTGCCCTGGCGGGATGCTTTTCAGATCCCCTCCCGCTCCCGGCACAGCCCCACAGCCCTTGAGGTTCCGACCCTGTCACAGCCAAGCTCCAGAAACATCTCCAGATCCTCCAGGGTGGACACGCCGCCTGCCGCCTTAATCTTTACTCCGGGACCGATATGCTTCTTAAAGAGCTCCACATCCTGTTTCGTGGCGCCGCCTGTGCCGAAGCCTGTGGAAGTCTTGATATAATCCGCTCCGGCGTTCGTGACCGCCCTGCACATGGCAGCCTTTTCTTCCTCCGTCAGATAGCAGGTCTCAATGATCACCTTGAGGATATGACTGCCGCAGGCTTCCTTTATGGTGCGGATCTCCTGCTCCACCTTTTCATACAGCCCGTTTTTCACATCGCTGATATTGACCACCATGTCGATCTCGCCGCAGCCGTCCGCAAGCGCCTGTTCCACCTCCGCCACCTTCACCCGCGTCACACTGTAACCCAGCGGAAAGCCCACCACCGTGCAGATATTGAGCTTATCCCCGTATGTCTCGTGGACTCTGCGGATGTATGCCGGCGGGATACAGACACTGGCAGTATGATATTCGATTGCCTCCCCGCACAGCTTCTGTATGTCCTCCCATGTGGCATATGGCTTTAACTGCGTGTGATCCACATGGGAAAGCATTTCCCTGGAATGCCCTTCTTGCATTTTATGTGCTGACACTTTTTCTGACATTTGTAACCTCCTGTTTAAAGTTCCGAGGCTGTTTTAAATTGCCTCCTGACATTTCTTAGCCGGACTATTCAATTGCCGCAAACGGCAATTTGTTCCCGCTTCTGCGCCCCCCTGGGCTTCTTTTTCCAAACCTGCCTCTGTGTCAAAATCTCCAAAAAATCCCCTGCGGAATTCCCTTTTTAGGGGAAACCGCAAGGGAAAACCTTGTAATCCTCAACTCCCGGAGCCTTGGGAAATCCAACGCCCTGCCGCTCTAAAGCTTCAAAAAGCCTCTTACCGTCTCCTTCATCTTATCCACGTCACACTGTGTTTCGTGTACCACAGACGCAGTGCGGATCTCCTCCACAGCGGGGGGGACCGCCACGTTTGCAATGCGGGACAGCTCGTCCGCCAGGTCAAAGTCGCCATAGGCAGAAGCATCCGCATACTTCCCGTCAATGGCGCTCATGACGCTTCTGGTAAATTTAAAGGGACTTGCCGTAGAGGCGATTACCGTCCTGCAGGTATCTCCTGTCTCCTGTACATATTTCTGATAGACTGCAGATGCCACCGCTGTATGGGTGTCAATCACATAGCCGCAGCCCTCATAAAGCCGCCTGATCTGTGCGGCAGTCTCCGCCTCACTGGCATAGTTTCCATAAAAACCATACTCTGTAAGCCTTGAGCGCATTTCCTCCGTGATCTCATACCTGCCCTTCCCCGACAGCGCTGCCATCAGCTCTCCTGTCCTGTCCGCGTCGCCTCCGGCAATACAGTAGATCAGGCGCTCCAGGTTGCTGGAGATCAGGATATCCATGGAGGGAGAACTGGTCAGCACGAACTCCCTGTTCCTGTCATAGGTTCCCGTGCGGAAGAAGTCGTACAGCACTTTATTGTCATTGGAGGCGCAGATCAGCTTCCCAATGGGCAGTCCCATGTTCTTTGCATAGAATGCCGCCAGGATATTTCCAAAATTCCCGGTGGGCACCACCACATTGATTGTCTCTCCCTCAGTAATCTTTCCTTCCTTAAGCAGGGTGCCATAGGCATACACATAATAGCAGATCTGGGGCACCAGACGCCCTATGTTGATGGAATTGGCGGAGGAGAACTGGAAGCCCTTCTCATTCATCTCCTCTGCCAGCTCCCTGTCTGCAAAAAGCTTCTTCACCCCGGTCTGGGCATCGTCAAAATTGCCGTGAATACCCACCACCAGGGTATTCGCCCCTTTCTGCGTCACCATCTGTTTCTCAGATCGGAAGAGCGTCGTGTAGGGAAAGAGTGTC